>JAUILH010000154.1 GCA_030433115.1 Bacteroidia bacterium
ATCTTTTGAAGTCAATTTCAGGTCAAAATCAGGAGCCAACCCAATTTCATAATTGAATTCGAAATCACTTGGGTTCTCCCAATCACCGCCTTTATCATTTTCTTTAGGAATAGGATTTCCAAGAACATCCAATTTATTGTCGGTAATATGCTTGTGAAGAGATTCATTGATCATCTTATTCATCTCTTCAGCTAAAATTGAAGCCCCATATTTTTTCTTCACCAAGCCCATTGGTACGTGTCCCGGACGGAATCCAGGCAAGCTGATATTCTTACGGGCAGTTTTTAGACCGCTCTCATATTGATCTTTGTAATCTTCTGGTTTAACTCGAATGGTTAAAACCGCATTCAAGTCGTCAATTTGTTCCTGAATTACTTCCATAGTAAAGGCATTAAATTAAAAATGGCGTCACACAACTGCGTAACACCATTTTAGTTATTTAGTGCGGGTGGAGGGACTCGAACCCACACGCCGTGAAGCACTAGATCCTAAGTCTAGCGTGTCTACCAATTTCACCACACCCGCAGTAATATTTCAATTATTGTGCTCTCTTTTGAGCTACGTCTTTAAATAACGTGGGCGCAAAGATATTCATTTTTTCAATAATTAAAATAACAAGCTTCAATTAATTGCTGATTCTAATAAGTATTCCGTTAATTTCTTACATCAAAGCATGATTTTGGAAATATCCTATGGAATAAATTGGTTTAATTCACTGCTATTTGGCCATCATCAAAATGTTAATTGGGATAGTTTAATCGCATCTCCTAGCATACTCGGACCCCGATAAGTCATTTCGACCGCAGCGGAGAAATCTATTGGAGTTATTCCATATCTTAACACCATGACTAAATACTCTGTCTATATTCTCTGCAACCTAACTAAGACTACACTTTACGTTGGAGTAACTAATAACCTTAGAAGGAGACTGTGGGAACATACAAATGAACCTAAGGGATTTGTGAAAAGATACAGGGTCAATAAATTAATCTATCAAGAGCATCACGACAGAATTAAGGATGCCATCGCTAGAGAAAAGCAAATTAAGCGGTGGAGTAGGTCAAAAAAAGATAATTTGATAGCAATGTTTAATCCTGATTGGCATTTTCTGAATAGGGATATTCTGTAATAAAAGGAGCATTGTCAAGATTTCTCCGCTGCGGTCGAAATGACTGAAATATTAGGCGATAAACTAAGTAACATCTTCTAGGAAACTAATTCCCTTTTCGCCTCTTACGTTCCTTAATAATCAAACTCAACTCTCTACCAGTCTGCCCAGCCACAGAAGTATTCTCCTGAGCACGTCTCAAAAGGTATGGGAGCACCTCTTTAATCGGGCCGTAAGGCACGTATTTCGCCACATTGTAGTTCTGATGAGCTAAATTGTAGGAAATATGATCACTCATTCCCAATAATTGAGCAAAGTAGATTCTGGAATCATCGTTTGACAGCCCGCTGTCTTTCATTAATTGAGTGAGCTTGATAGAACTGTTTTCGTTGTGAGTTCCAGCACAAATACTGATCTCATTAATGTGTTCAACGGAATAAGCTAATGCAAGATCATAGTCCTGGTCACAATCTGCTTTACTCTTATGAATGGGGCTTGGATATCCTTTTTCTTGTGCCCGCTCACGCTCTTTTTCCATATAGGCTCCACGAACTAATTTGACGCCCAATTTGTAATTCCCTTGAACGGCTTTTTGATGACTCTTTTTGAAGAAATCTAAGCGGTCGTGTCTGTAAAGTTGAATGGTATTGTATACAATGACCCTGTCCTTGTTGTACCTTGCCATCATGGCGTCAGCCAATCTGTCTATGGTATCCTGAATCCAACTATCCTCGGCATCAATAAAGACGGGAGTGCCCGTTTCATGTGCACGCCTGCAAATGCGATCCACCCGTTCATGAACTTCTGCAAATTCCTTTCTTTCTTCCGGAGTCAATTCATTAGTAGGATCATTGGCTTTTTCCAACAACTCAAATCGAGCAATACCGGTCACCTTAAAAACGGAAAAAGGAATTTCAGATTGATTATTGGCTTTTTCAACTGTATCAATAATCTCCTGACAAGTCCGTTCAAAATCTTCCGAGCTGGTTTTGCCTTCAACAGAGTAATCTAAAATGGTTCCTATGCCATAATCACTCAACTCTTTGATTCTGGCGTCACACTCCTTAATGCTCTCACCACCACAAAACTGCTTGAAAATGGTCTTTTTGATAATCCCTTTGGGTAAGAGACCAATTTTTTTCGCAAACAAAGTCAGCTTGGTTCCAAAACGAACAAGCCCGGGTTTACCCACCATTTTAAACAAACGATAGGCGCGTTTCAAATCTTTATCAGACTTGCTCTTAAAAGCAATTTCCGTGTTCTCAAAAGATAGCTCAGACATGCCACAAATGTAATACAGTCCTCCAAACTAACGACATTCTATTCTGATATTTATACATTTGTTTTATGGAGCTTGTGAAATCGCAGGGATATGAAGTCAGTATTGGCGCAATTGAAGAATCAGACCTGAACAGTTGGATTGAAGAGAAATTTTCAAATTCGAAGAAGATCGTTTTACTGGATGAGAACGGCTTGAAGCATTGCTGGTCCTACCTGCACAGTCAAGTTCCTGCTCTAAATGATGCAGAGATCATTGAAGTAGAGAGTGGAGAGAAGAACAAGAATATTGAGACTTGTACTGGAATTTGGAGCGCTTTAGCAGATATGAATGTTTCTCGCCACGACCTCATCATCAACCTGGGAGGAGGGGTGATTGGAGATATGGGGGGGTTTATAGCCTCTACTTTTAAAAGAGGAATGCACTTTGTTCAGGTGCCTACCACCTTATTAGCACAAGTGGATGCATCTATCGGGGGAAAAGTGGGGGTAGATCTCAATCATATGAAAAACATGATCGGGGTGATCAATCAACCAAATGGTGTGTACGTGGATACCAATTTTTTGAAGACACTTCCCAGTAATCATCTGAAAAGCGGTTTGGCAGAAATCATTAAACACGGACTGGTTAGCGACCAAAAATATTGGAATAAAATCTGTGACAAAAAATACCAATCTGTGAAGGATTTTGGCGATCTGGTGAACCAATCTGTGCACATAAAAAATGGCATTGTCAATCAAGACCCATACGAGCAGAACGTCAGAAAAAAGCTGAATTTTGGACATACAATTGGTCATGCCATAGAAGCGTATTCCCTTGAAAGTGCGATGAAATCTTTACTTCATGGAGAAGCCATTGCCATTGGGATGATATGTGAATCGTTTTTATCGTATAAGAAAGACCTCCTCTCTGAAGAAGAACTGGCTTCAATTACAACATTTATTAATGAACTGTATCCAGCATTTATTATGAATGAAGTCATCTATCACCGCCTGATTGAGTTCATGAAAAATGATAAGAAGAATCGGGCAGGTGAGATCAATTTTACTTTGTTGAATGGGATAGGAGATAGTTCAATCAATCACTCTTTCGACATTCCCGACATTTTTGAAAGCCTTGAGTATTACCAAAAATCTATTGGGATTTGAAGTACGTAGTAAGTAAAGACAAAGGTCCCATTTTCGGCAACATTCAATTGCCTGCCTCAAAAAGTGAAAGCAATCGACTTTTGATCATTCGGGAATTGGCTAATGGTACTGGTGAATTGAGCAACTTATCAGACTCCGATGATACTCAGGTTATGATCAAATCTCTGCAAGAGATCAAAGACGGAGATTCGGAAGAAATCAATGTTGGACATGCAGGAACCTCTTTTCGCTTCCTAACCTCTTTTTTGTCTAGTCAGGATGGCAAACAATTTGTCCTCACAGGATCGGATAGAATGAAGCAAAGACCATGTGGTGCTTTGGTTGATGCTTTGCGAGCAATTGGTGCAGAAATAGACTACCTTGAGAATGATGGGTATCCTCCATTGAGAATTAAGGGGACTTCAAAATTGAATTCAAAGGTTTCCATTAGTGGCCATATCAGCAGCCAGTTTATTTCTGCTTTGATGTTGATTGGACCCAGCCTCAAAGAAGGTTTAAATATTAGAATTACCAGTGAACTTGTCTCCAAACCATATCTTCAAATGACGGCAGCACTGATGAGAGAATTTGGTGCGGACCTTGACTTTTCAGATCAACAAATTTTAATTCGTCCTTCCGCATATATCATGAAAGATCATGTGGTGGAAAGCGACTGGAGTGCGGCTTCTTACTGGTATGAGTTACTCACTTTGTGTGGTGGAGAGGTGATCCTGAAAGGATTAAAGAAAAGCAGCCTTCAAGGTGATTCGGAGGTTCAATCTATCTTTTCATTTTTTGGTCTTTCAACAGAATTTATGGAGTCTGGTTGTAAAGTGTATTCTGACGGAAATACGGATGTGTCCACTTTTGAATATGACTTCACAATGGTACCAGACCTTGCCCAAACTCTGATGGCTACCTGCGCTGGGCTTGGTGTCTCAGGAGACATGAAAGGGCTGTCTACACTAAAAATTAAGGAAACTGACCGGATTGAAGCCATGGCAAATGAATTGAAAAAGTTTGGAATAATTACACGAACAGCGGCGGATTCCATGAGCCTATCCGGAAAGATTCTATCACAACCAGATAGAATTCAGACCTATCACGATCACAGAATGGCTATGAGTTTGGTGCCTTTAGCCGTTCAGGTTGAGCAATTAGAGATTGAGGACCCGGCAGTAGTGAGTAAGTCATACCCACGTTTCTGGGATCATTTAAGAGCAGTTGGCTTCAGAATTAATTCGGATTTACTGTAGGGAACAGGTTGTACTTCAACCAAAAACCTTCAATCTTTTCAATAGATACCATAAACTCGCTGAAGTCAATTGCTTTGGGGATATATGCATTAGCGCCGTTATCGTAGCAAAATTCAATGTCTTTTTCGCTCGCAGAGGTGGTGAGCATAATCACGGGGATTTTTCTCAACTCCTGGTCATTTTTAATGTTGATCAATACTTCCTTGCCATCCATCAAAGGCATATTGATGTCCAGAAGAATTAAATCTGGAGTTGAGCTACTTTTATAATCTCCGCGCTTTTTAAGATAATCCATCCCCTCAGCACCGTTTTTAACAAACTCAATTTTTGTTTTGGTATCAATTAGTTTGAAAGCTTGTTCTGTCAAAATAATGTCTCCTTCGTTGTCTTCTATGTGCAAAATATTAAGCATGCTTATTCAGTTAAAGATTTGCTGATTGTAAATGTAAAGATACTGCCATTTTCTGATGAAGCAACATTGATGTGTCCTTTATGACGTTCAATAATTTTCTTACACAATGCCAAACCTATTCCAGTTCCAGGATACTCCGTTTTGTGAAGCCGCCTAAATGCAAGGAATATTTTGTTAATGTTGTCTTTAGAGATACCAATGCCATTGTCTTCAACCCTAAACACATGGTCTGTTTTTGTCTCTTCGTATGAAACATGAACCTTAGGTTTTGAAGATTTATTGAATTTAAGTGCATTATTAATGAGGTTGTGAAATACCATCTCCAATTGGGAAGGAACACACAGAAGATTGTCAGGGAGTTCTGAATAATCAACAGTGGCAGCGGTATCTTGGATCATTAACTGATGCTCTGAAATTTGAGACTGAACCATGGACTCTATATCGGCCATTTTGAGGTCAGATTCCAGCCTGCCTACCCTGGAGTAGTTCAGGAGATTGGAAATGAGTTCTTTCATCTTTTTGGCACTTCCTATCGAAATGTCAATATACTCCAGTGCCCTACTGTCCAATTGCGGACCATATTGGATTTTCAAAAGCTCTGAGAAATTACCGATCATGCGCAATGGTTCCTGAAGATCATGTGAAGCGACATACGCGAATTGTTCAAGATCCAGATTAGAACGTCTCAATTCAGTTACCTTCGCTTCCAACTCTTTTTGGGTTTCAATGTAGTCGGTAATTACCTGAGTATAAAAAATAATCCCTCCCACGGTTCCATTCGAGTTATACCATGGCCTAATTTCGTAGGCAATATAAACATCCGTTCCATCATCTCTTTGCCAGTGGTCTTGTGGATTGACCAGAATATTGCCTTTTAAACAGTTCTGATGATCGTCTTTCCATCTTTGGGGAATGTCAGGGAAAACCTCATAATGTGACTTTCCGATGATGTCGATATCTCCTAAGCCATAATCTGTTAACCATCTTTTGCTATGAATAATGTACCTGATATCATTGTCCAGCATGGCTACTGCCGCAGGCGTATGGGTGATTAAGGATTCTAATTTTTCCCGTTCCGATCTCACCTCATTCAACTTGGTGGATACATCTCTACCAATGCCTAGTATGTCTTTGGAATCAGTATCCCGATTGATGTTCCATTCAATAAAAATAGTTCTGCCTTCCTTGTTTTTGGCACTTGAGACCACATTAAAGTGGTCAACTCCGTCCTGAAGGGTTTGAATATTGTTATGAATACTCACCGCATCATCAGGGTTCATTAAATCTAAAAAGTGCTTATTTAATAAGTCTGCTTTTGAAAGATTGAGTTTCCTGTAGATGCTGCTACTCAAATTGGTTAATTTGCCTTCAGCGTTAGCTACAAAGAGGTAGTCATCTGAGAGTTCAAATACTGTACTTAATGAGTTCATTTTTATTTGGTAAGAATGGTATCAAAAAGAAAGATATTATAAAATATATTGCTTGAATAAGGAAATAAGCAGTAATGTCAAAAAAAAACTTAAAATCACAGAATTCAGTGATAGTTCGACTAACAGAAAACAGTTATTTTATGTCATTTTGAATGTTTATTTTTGAACTTTACCTATTAATCATTTGACAATGAAAGCTTACTACCTCCTCATAATCTCTTTATTGACATTTGCATCATGTTCGAAAAAGAAAGAACGTCCGGATTCCCAAAATGACCCCAGACAAAATTCAGAGTTACCTTTAGCTCAGGATGCGTTTGGAATGACCAACCCCGGAGCATACGACGAGTGGCAGCAGGAAAGATTAGCCGATCCGGCAACCGGTAAAATACCTCATGGAATAAGAGCAGCAGAACTGGCTTTCGTAAGAAAATTACCAAAAAATGATAAACGCTCTTTATCCTGGACTTCCAGAGGACCATACAACAAAGGTGGCAGAACCAGGGCAATGGCTTTGGATATTCAAGACGAAAATACCATGCTGGCCGGAGGTGTAAGTGGTGGTATTTGGCGTACAACTGATGGTGGACAGAATTGGACAAAAACCACAGATCCGGTTCAAATGCACAGCGTTACCTCCATAGTTCAAGATACCAGGACAGGACATGAAGATACCTGGTATGCTGGAACAGGGGAGTATTACGGTATTGTAAGTGCAACTAGCTTCACCTCTCAATTCAGCGGAGACGGCTTATTTAAATCTACGGATGGTGGATTAACCTGGAATGAATTGGCAAGTACCGCTTCAGGAACACCTCAAACGCTCTACGAAAAAAGGGATATGGACTTTACATGGCGACTGGTAACAGATCACACAGATTTAGTCAATGATGTCGTTTTAGCAGCTGTATACAACGGTATTTGGAGATCAGAAGATGGCGGACAGAGCTGGGATGCGGTTTTGGGACTGGATACTACAAGCTCTGCCACCCCTTACACAGATTTGATCATTACTCCAAATGGGACATTCTACGCCAGTCAAGGTGGAGGCGGCCCCAATAAAGGGTTTTACAGGTCTGATGATGGCATTAATTGGGTTGATATTAGTCCAACATTGCCCTCGTCTGTAGGAAGGATTGCCATTGCTTATGATCCACAAGATGAAAATGTTGTGTGGTGGTTCGGACAAACCAATGGAGCAGGCACAGATGGGCACTCAGTGTGGAAATACCGTTATTTGAGTGGAGATGGCTCAGGCTCAAACGGCATTTGGGAGAACAAAAGTTCTGGTATGCCGAACTTCATCTGCACGGGCTTTTTTACTTTCGATTTTGGAGCCATCAATACGCAATCTTCATATGACGTGTGTATAGCTGTCCATCCTGCTGATAGCAATGTGATTTATCTGGGAGGTACCAATATTTATAGAACGGATGATCAATTTACCACACCCGCAAGTTCTGATTGGATTGGTGGATATCGTTGTAACGCGAGTGATTTATCAGACTATGTTTACGTTGATCATCACCCAGATCAACATTACATGACCTTTTTACCCTCTAACCCGAATGTCATGATTTCGGCAAATGATGGGGGTGTGTATAGAACCAATGATAATTTGGCATCAACCGTCTCATGGATTCCACTCAATAATGGTTACGTTACGACACAGTTCTATACAGTTGCCATTGAGCAGGGAGAAGTGTCCAGCGACTATTTGATTGGAGGGATGCAGGACAACGGTACCTGGGCTTTCGACGGTTTTGGCTACGATCGGGGGCACCTGGCGCCTTCGAATTCAGGACACCACCGCCGATTCGTTCTCGGTATCGGGGCGTCCCGCGTCGACCTCGATGGGAATGGATTCCTCGTCGGCCGGGTTGACCGGTGCCTCGGGGGCACCTGCTTCCGCCAAGTCGGCCTCGGCGGCGTCTTGCTCAGAGCCTTCGTCGGCGCTCGCGTCGAGGCTCTCGTCGCCGGTGTCCTCGTCGCCAGTGTTCTCGCCGTTGGAAGACGCAGCGACCGAAGCCGTCCCGGTCCCTTCGGCATCTACTTCCGGTGCGGCCACGGCCGTACCGCCATCATCGTCGGGTTGCACTGGTGCTGGAGTCTCCGTTTTCACTTCTTCTACACCACGTTTGGTCGTCATCCGCTCGGGCCCCAGAATACCTGAAATCCAGACTTTATGCCCGCCACCAGGGCCACGACTCGCTAGCCAGGCGCAACAATCCGGCCTCAGCCGGCGCCATCGTCCAGGAGCTCTGTGATTAACTCGGCTGTGAAGTCCACTACCGACATGACCTTACCGTAGTTCATGCGCGTGGGCCCCACGACCGCAATCGCACCTACAGGGTGGTCGTCCGGCCCATACGAGGTGGCCACGACCGCCGCTTCCCCGAGGGCGGAGTGGGCGGTTTCCGCCCCCAAAAACACCTGGATTCGCTCGCTCTTGGCCGCCTGGTCGAGGAGCTTAACCAGGATCTCTTTTTCCTCGAGCGCCCGGAGCAGCTCTTTGGTCTTGTGCAGGCCGTCTTCGTCGGAGGCGGCCCCCAAAAGGTTGGCTCGCCCACTTACGATGACGTCGGCTTCCCGGTCTTTGGCCAACGCCGCCGAGCTCAGTCGCAGCGCGGCGCTGACCATGTCGTCATAACGAGACTTCTCGCTGCCGAGCTCCCGAAGGACCGCGGCACGAACCTCATCCAGGGTGAGGCCGCCGAGCAGTTCTTGCAGATAGTTTTCAACTTTAAGTATCGCAATTTGTACGGTTTCGGCGAGAACACTCACTTCTCGCTGCGCCATGGATTCCACCATGACGGTGATGCAGGCTATCGTCGGCGGCTCCTACCAGGTCGCGCAGAAATGGAGCGCGCCCTACTGGCGCCGGGCATCGGCGTTGCTCGTCTATGTCTGGCATG
>JAUILH010000155.1 GCA_030433115.1 Bacteroidia bacterium
AAGTATATTTCTCCTACCCCGCCATCTATCGAGGTCATGAAGTGGAAGGCGTCAGACTGGTATTCAAAGATGGGTTGGTCACAGAATGGTCGGCAGAGAAAGGAGGTGAATTTTTGGACGCCATTATGAAAGTACCCGGTGCGAGAAGACTTGGGGAAGCAGCCATAGGAACCAATTACAATATTCAGCAAATAACCAAGAACATCTTATTTGACGAAAAAATAGGAGGCAGCATCCACCTCGCCTTGGGCCAAGCCTATAAACAATGTGGAGGGAAGAATACTTCTTCAGTACACTGGGATATGATCACCGATATGAAGGAAGACGGAGAAATATACATCGATGGACAACTCATTTATAAATCTGGTAAGTTTGTATTCTAAACCACCGTTATATCACACACAAAGAATATACCGTTATTATAACTCAAATCTAAACCAAAGACTTATTTTTGCAGCCAATGCATTGGGAAAAATGAAATTGGACTTGATTACTGCGGTGGTTAATAAGGAAAATCAAGTATCTCAAAGAGTTCTCGATAAGATCAAGATGAATTATCAAGGCGTGAGACACTTGTATGGAACAGACTTGATGTATTATGAATTGACAAAAGAGGCGTATGAGCAACTTTAGAACAGAAATCTTTCCCGAAAAATCTGATTTCAGTATTGATCATGGTTCAAAACTAGTCTCAATGGGGTCTTGCTTTGCGAGTACGGTTGGGCATAAATTACAGACCCATCGATTTAACATAGAAGTGAATCCTATGGGCATCAGTTTTCATCCTCTTGTAATCTCTCAGCATTTAAACAATACGATTAATGGACTTGAACTGAATGAAGATTCGATCGTAACCAAAGGAGAACACTATGTATCATTCAGTCACCACAGCAGTATTTTTGCTGAAACAAGTGCTGATTTAGTTCAAGTCGTGAAAGGACAACACTTAAAGACTTTTGACGCGCTTCAAGACTCCAATATCCTCCTAATCACCTGGGGAACGGCCTGGGGCTACCGTCATCACGATTTGGATCAAGTAGTTGCCAATTGTCATAAAGCACCTCAAACTGTGTTTTCTAAAGAGCTTTCTGATATTCAAGAGCTTGTTTGGTCTTACAAGGTGGTCTTTAAACGTTTGTTTGAATTGAATCAAAATTTGAAAATTGTATTAACTGTCAGTCCGGTGAGACATTGGAAGGATGGTGCTATTGAGAATTCCAGATCGAAAGCCCATCTATTGGCAGCTGTTCATGAATTGGTAGATTTTTTCGACCAGGTGAATTACTTTCCGGCCTATGAACTAATGATGGATGATTTGAGGGATTATCGGTTTTATAAAGAGGATATGTTGCACCCATCTTCGGAAGGTGTGAAATACGTCTGGCAAAAATTTTCGGAATGCTTTATGACAGGAGGCACAATCGACCTCAATTCTAAGATAGATCAACTCAATCGCTCTAAGAACCATCAGGGACCTAAGGATGAGGCTTTGAAACAATTCATTGCTAAACTGGAGCATGAGATAGCACAAGCCGTACCTCATATTCTTTAAAATGTCTTCTATCAGACAACCTTGTATTTAGTTTTGGCGTATTATTGATATATGAAATGGACTTTTTTTATCGCTTTTAGCCTACTACTGCTATCGTGTAAAAAAGATGAACCGGTTGAATCTAACGGTTCGCTTCAAGTTTTGAACGATCAAACATTCCAATCCAATGTGAAAAATGGAACGGGAGTAAGTGTGGTCTTTTACCATGCAGCCTGGTGTTCAATATGTAAAGATCAGAGACCTCATGTAGAGTCTGCCGCTGAAATGTCTAGCCTCAATGCTGTTTTCTTTGGAGAAATAGACCATGTGGATTACGAACCGGTATTTGATGCAGAAGGCGTGAGCTTCTTTCCTCAAATCTGGATTTATAAAGATGGCGTTTTTAAGGAAGCCATTAATGGTGCGGGGTCACCAACGACGAGTGCTGAAATTGAGCAGGCAATTACACCTTATTTATAACGCAAGTTAGGGATACTAAAACTAAAAAGCCGTTCCAGTTGGAACGGCTTTTTTGATTGAATATCTACATTTATTTACAAGTGGATCACTTCATCATAAGCAGCAGCTGCCGCTTCCATCACCGCTTCACTCATGGTTGGGTGAGGGTGCACGGTTTTAATGAGTTCTTCACCGGTAGTTTCTAGTTTTCTGCAAGCCACAATCTCAGCAATCATTTCTGTCACATTGGCCCCGATCATATGACCTCCTAAAAGCTCTCCATATTTGGCATCAAACACCAATTTAACGAACCCGTCTTTAGCACCTGCAGCACTTGCTTTTCCACTGGCTGAGAAAGGGAACTTACCTACTTTCACGTCAAAACCAGCTTCCTTAGCAGCTTTTTCAGTATACCCAACTGAGGCAACTTCCGGAGAACAGTAAGTACATCCGGGAATATTATTGTAATCAAGTGGCTCGGGGTGGTGGCCAGCAATTTTTTCAACACAAATGATGCCTTCGGCAGAAGCCACGTGTGCCAACGCAGGACCAGGAATACAATCTCCAATAGAGTAATAACCCGGCATGTTGGTTTCATAGAAATCATTGACCAGTATCTTACCTTTATCAGTGACGATACCTACATCTTCCAGTCCAATGCCTTCAATATTTGCTTCAATTCCTACAGCAGACAGTACTACGTCACATTCTAAAGTCTCTTCTCCTTTTTTGGTCTTCACCTTTACTTTGCATCCTGCCCCTTTGGTATCAACAGATTCAACCGAAGAGTTGGTCATGATCTTAATACCTGACTTTTTGAAACTTCTTTCCAGTTGCTTTGATACATCTTCATCCTCAACAGGTACAATGTTTGGCATATATTCAACGATCGTTACTTCTGTTCCAATCGCATTGTAGAAATAAGCGAATTCAACACCGATTGCACCAGAGCCAACTACAACCATTTTCTTCGGTTGTTTTGCCATCGACATAGCTTCTCTGTATCCAATCACCTTTTTACCGTCTTGAGGTAAGTTTGGTAATTGCCTTGATCTTGCGCCTGTCGCAATGATGACGTGCTGAGCTGAGTATTCTGTGGTTTTTCCTTTGTCATCAGTGACGTCTACCTTCTTACCAGCTTTCACTTTACCGGTTCCCATCAAAACATCAATTTTGTTTTTCTTCATCAGGAACTGAATGCCGTTGCTCATGCCATTGGCTACGTCCCTACTGCGACTTACCATCCCCTTAAAATCGGCTTTATGACCTGAAACACTGATGCCATAATCTTTAGCATGCTCGATATATTCGAAAACCTGTGCACTTTTTAGCAAAGCTTTGGTTGGGATACACCCCCAATTCAAGCAAATTCCACCTAAAGATTCTCTTTCAACAACTGCGGTTTTTAAACCCAACTGTGAAGCTCTAATGGCAGTCACGTATCCTCCAGGACCACTACCAACTACTATAACGTCATAACTCATGATTAACTCAAATTTCGTGTGCTTGCGAATTTAACTGAAAAGTTTGTAATGGAAAAGAAAAAGGGCGTTCAATGAACGCCCTTTAAAAATTATGGTAATAAAAGCACCTAGTGCTTCACAAATTTTTGGGTTTTAACTTGATCATCAGCATACAAGCTAATGAAGTAGACTCCAGATTTTAAGCCTGAAGTGTTGAGATATCCCGATTCAAATTGGCGTCTTGTCATCACCACTTTTCCCGTAATATCTGTGATAGAGATTCTATCAGCAATGATAGAAGAATTGATCTTCATTCTATCCTGAACGGGGTTTGGATAAACCGAGAAAGTCAATGCCTCTTCTTTCACTGAAGTAGGCAACGGGGTAACCATTAACCAATTGGCTTCTTCTACATTGTCTTGATGATCTACAGTTAATTCTGCTACTGGAAAGCCTGCAGCGGGGTCGTTCGACCAATACTGGTATGAAAACGTAGAATCTTCAATAGTTAAGGCCTGAAACCATCCAAAACTGCCATCATACACCCAAACCGTATCTTTTTCATAATCAACCACCCGTTGTCTTAAAACATCAAATGTGCCTAAAGGCGTAGTGGCCGTTCCCCAACCATCCACAATATAAGATCTGTCATGGTATTGAACAGCCCTAACTGAATCGTACGTATTGCCATTGAAAGTGACATTTGCCTCAGTGACATCAATCTTAGCATCATCTGCATAGGAATCATTGTAGTTCAAAGGCAAATTTACGTACAATTCAGGATCATCATTTTTAAGAAGTAGTCCATCTATACCGGCACCAGCCAATCCCAATTCGCCCACTAAACCATCAATCCATAAACCTGTTGTGTTTTTGGTCATATACAGCCAGGTTGTGTCATCAGTAGCGTCAATGATTCTTGAAGCAAGGGATGATGTTGGAAATGCGTATCCACTATCTGTCCAAACCGGATTGGTCACCGTTACATGAGAAGTAAAGTGAGATGTAAGTCCAGAAAAATTATAGGTTTGATTTGGACCAGCTGCTCCCGGAACAATTCCGGTAACTGCAGTATCTCTTCCTTGATCGAATTGATCATACCAACCAACCAAGTCAGTAGAATTGACTGTTATTTGAGAGAATGCACCAGCCGACATGACTATTGCGCTCAAAGTGAGTAAAAATTTCTTCATAATTCTGAGGTTTAGTACCTGTACTACTTATTAATGATCACAAATTAAGGCAAAAGGTTGCATATAGAAGCACCATTTTTATTATATTCTTACCCGTTCAGATCATAAAAAATGTTAAGTGAAGAATAAGTATGAGAATAAAATGGCTGCAATAATTCCGGCTAAATCTGCTGTTAGCCCCAGCCAGACTGCATTTCTTGTTTTTTTAATTCCTACGGACCCAAAGTATACGGCCAACACGTAGAATGTTGTTTCAGTGGCCCCTCTCATAACTGAAGCGGTTTTGCCTGCAAACGAATCAACACCGGAACATGTGCTTTCTCCATCCACACAGTTCCACGTTTCATACATCATGGCCCTTGCACCTGAGCCAGAAATGGGTTTCATAAGACCTGTTGGCAATGCATCAACAAATCCGGTTTCTGTGGTAAATATCCCAACCAAATCTCTAATCCCTTCAACAATCCAGTTAAGGCCTCCGGAAGCCTTAAAAGCAGCTATGGATGCCAATATTGCAACTAGATAAGGAATGATTTTAATGGCAGTTTTTAAGCTTTCTTTTGCGCCCTCAATAAATGTTTCGAAGACATTGATCTTTTTGTAAAGTCCATATGCTACAAATAATACAATGATTCCAAACACAATGACGCCACTCGAGATAACCGATATTTTCTCAATGAGTTTTTCTCCTTCTGTACCGGGGCGCTGAGAAATGTTGTAAAGAAGATAAACCAGACCTGAGAAAAGCGCGATGACGCCTCCAAGGTAGCCAATGAGAGATTTCTGGAACAGGTTTATTTTTTGAACATAGGAGACGGTAATCAATCCAACAAGGGTGGATACAAATGTTGCCAGCAAAATAGGAAGAAAGATATCGGTTGGGTTCGCAGCGCCACCGGCGGCTCTGTCAGCCATGATGACTGTTGGGATCAAGGTCAACCCGCTGGTATTCATTACCAGGAACATGATTTGGGCATCAGACGCCACTTTTTTATTAGGATTCAAAGATTGGAGTTCACCCATTGCTTTCAAACCAAGAGGAGTAGCCGCATTGTCCATGCCTAAAAAGTTGGCTGAAAAGTTCATGAGCATGGCACCATTTGCCGGGTGGTCTTTCGGAACTCCTTTGAATATTTTAGAGAAGAAAGGACTGATCCATCGGGCGAATATTTGAATCAGACCAGATTTTTCACCAATTTTCATGATTCCTAACCATAGAGCCATGGCGCCAATCAGAGGAATGATCAAATCCCTAACGGCAACAATGCTGCTGGTTAAGGTATTGTTGGCCATATCTTGAAATACCCGATAGTGGTCTTTATCCGGGTACATGGCTTCATTGCCGCAAAAGAAAGTGATGAGTCCAAATATGAAGGCTCCAATCAAAAATCCCGCCCAGATAAAATTCATAGCCATGCCACGAATCTACAATGTAAATACACTGGCTAAACTAGAGTCTTAGGAAGTTATTAATAAGTGTTTGTCCATTGACGCCGGAATCTTCCGGGTGAAATTGAACACCATAGAACGCTTGATCTTTGTGCTGCATGGCCTCATTACTGCAATCCTCTGAGTTGGCAACACATTCAAATTGTGCCGGAACTGTCGCATGCTCGCAATGATCTTGAGCCATTTTCACAGGTGTGTCAAGTTCATTGAAAAGTTGAGAATTGGCCAGTATGTTGATGTCAATAGGAAGTCTGGATGCTTTCCCAAGTTCAACAGTGCCACCGTGACAAAGACTCATCCACTGATGTCCGAAACAGATACCCAGTATTTTTTTACCGTTGAGGAATAATTGTTTGCCAAGAGATATTAGTTCTGCCAGGTCTCGATTGACAAACAGATGAGGAGACCCACTGATAATAACATGACTGGCATCTAGAACATCTTGTTCTGAAAAATCATGGATAGATCGAGTGAAGCTGGTAGCTCCAAATAGGGTGACGCAATCCTCGATTTTAGGGACTTTTGTGCTTCCGGCATCAATGATTAAGATCATAAAATCAAGTTGATGTCTCCCAAACCTTCTCTCAAAATTTGAGGTTCAGAATCCGTGAAGTCAACAACCGTAGAGCCCTCATTTCTACCATAGCCGCCATCTACAATGGCGTCCACTTTACCGTCCCAATTCTGGTATATGGCGTATGGATCTGTTGTGTATTCAATGATTTCGTCATCATCATGCACGGAAGTTCCAACCAACGGGCAACCAATGTATTCAATTAGGTCCAGGGTAATTTGGTTGTCAGGAATTCGAATTCCCACCGTCTTTTTCGACTGCCCGAATAGTTTGGGAATCTTATTGCTGGCTTTTAGGATAAAGGTGAACGGACCGGGTAAGGCTCTATTCATCACTTTAAAAGTTGGTCTGTTTACCTGCTTGGTATAATCAGATAAGGTGCTTAAACTTGAACACAGCAAAGAGAAGTTAATCTTGTTGGATTTCAGTCCTTTTAACTTCACCAAATTCTTGATCGCTTTTGGCGAATTAAGACTGCAGCCCATACTGTATACACTATCCGTTGGGAAGATGACAATGCCACCTGTATTGAGCACCTCTCCAACTTCCTTGATTTTCCTGGAATCTATATTATCCGGATTAATCTCTACGAACATGTTGTTTACTTCCGGTTAATTTCCTGTCTGTGGCTTATCCGTTGACGCTTTTGTAGTCAGCCAGGAATTTCTCCAAACCGATATCTGTCAATGGGTGTTTCAACAATGCTGTGATGGCACTCAAAGGTCCGGTCATCACGTCTGCTCCAATTTTAGCACAGTCGATGATGTGCATTGGATGCCTTACTGAGGCAGCTAGAATTTGTGTCTCAAACACGTAGTTGTCATAAACCGTTCTAATTTCATCTATCAGATTAAGTCCGTCAGTCGAAATGTCGTCTAGTCTGCCGATAAACGGAGATACATAGGTCGCACCAGCCTTGGCTGCTAAAAGCGCTTGCCCAACCGAGAAAATCAAGGTACAGTTTGTTCTGATGCCTTTATCAGAAAAGTATTTGATTGCTTTTACACCGTCCTTGATCATTGGAACTTTGACCACAATGTTTTCATGAAGTTGAGCCAATTTCTCTCCCTCTTGAATCATGTCATTGTACTCCGTAGAGATGACTTCCGCACTAACGTCTCCGTCCACAATATTACAGATGTCAACATAGTGGTTAAGGATATTTTGCTCACCGGAAATACCTTCCTTTGCCATTAAAGACGGGTTGGTGGTAACACCATCCAAAATTCCCATATCCTGGGCTTCTCTGATTTGATCTAAGTTGGCTGTATCAATAAAAAACTTCATGTTCAGTAATTATGTTTGAGCTGTCAAAAGTAGCCAAGAATCTGGGCGCAATCAAAAAAAGAAATCAACAAAAACAAAAAGTATTCAGGTATCTATTTTAGTCAATGATTCTTTTTTCCAACATCTCTACTTTTTCGGCATTGTTAACAGCTATCAATACGTAATTGGCTAAAGTTTCCAGAAGGTCAAGTTGATAGGAAGTGTAGGCGTCCTTCTGGTAACACTGAACAGTAATGACACCAAAAACTTCATTATTTGACATCATTGGTTGAAACATCAAAGACTCTGGTAAATGTCCTCTTACAACATGAATCTCGTCTACATATCTGTGAAATTCCTGAGTATTGTGGTTGATGAAGATTGGTTTTTTATTCTCAATACACCAGACAGAGTAATTGTTCGGATTGTCCATACTTACCCGCGTCTCAGGCATCCTTTCGCCTTTATTGAAGCCATATTTGTAAACTACTTCATTG
This sequence comes from Bacteroidia bacterium, assembly GCA_030433115.1. Classification (GTDB taxonomy): domain Bacteria; phylum Bacteroidota; class Bacteroidia; order Flavobacteriales_D; family JAUILH01; genus JAUILH01. The sequence continues at coordinate 8,433 of JAUILH010000155.1, forward strand.
GAAGATTTATCGATTAAGCGGATACTCAAAATATCTGCTTTCATTAAACTATTGATGTTTTTACTGACCTCTTCAATCACGGGTTCTAGTTCAAAGCTTGCAATTAATTTTTGTCCAAGTTGGTTAATGAGTTTTGTATTGGTCTGGTGTTCAATGAGGTCTTTGGTTCTGGATTTAACTAATATTTCAGAGTCGTAATAGAGTCGTGCGTTCTGAATAGCAATACAGGTATAGTTGGCCACATGTTGAAGCAGACTCATGTGGTAATTGGTATAAGCAAATCGGCTAAAACTCTGAACGGAAATCACACCTATTTGATTGTCGTCCATGGTCAATGGCAGATACATCAAGGAATTAGGTAATTTTCCAGCTTTAGCTGATTTATTCTGATTGGTATAAGACAAGATGTCTTTATTGTAATCACCAATCAGGATTTCTTTTTGTTCGTTGAAGCATATACAAGCCAGTCTGCCTTCTTCATTTAAATCGAATTCAACACCATCAATTACCTTGTCATTTTCCATCAGCCCCGGAAAAGTTAGGGCGTGTTTTTCTTGATTGTAGATACCAATTCCCATACTATGCACCTCCATAATTGTCCCCAGCTCTCCATACACTAATTTGATGATGCTGTTGACTTCAAGTTGAGAAGTGATCTTCTTCCCGAGTTCATTCAGAAGATTGGTATGACGTTGTTTTTGAGACATTTCCGACACGTTCATCTGAATGATGTCTCTTTGACGTTTTATTTGAATTGTTCTTTCTTTTACCTTGTTTTCCATTTCCTCATAACTTCTGGCGTTATTGAGGGCAATTACTGTATATGAGGCCAGTGTTTGCAGTATCTCCAAATGGTACTCTGTGTAGGCGTTTTTTTCAAAACTTTGAACGGAAATTACTCCCAATACCTCATCATTATGGAGGAGAGGTTGAAAAAGCAGGGAGTGTGGCATATCACCGTCTACCACATGAATTTCATCTACATACTTTGTATGTTCGGTCATGTTGTCATTAATCAGAATGGGCTCTTTATTTTGGATG
>JAUILH010000009.1 GCA_030433115.1 Bacteroidia bacterium
TTAATTCATCCAAAATCCATCCATCAATTTCGTCTGCAAATTCTTCCAAATCCACATCTTCAACGTCTTCCATACCTTCACGGTAAACGTCTATTTCAAGGCCCACTAATTTGCTAGCCAATTTAATATTGTGTCCGCCTTTACCAATTGCCAAAGACACTTGATCTGGCTTTAAGAATACTTCTGCTCTACCTGCATCTTCTTTGATATCCACAGAAGAAATTTTTGCAGGACTCAATGCTCTTGTGATCAATAATTGAACGTTGGACGTGTAGTTAATCACATCAATGTTTTCGTTTCTTAACTCACGAACGATTCCATGAATACGTGAGCCTTTCATCCCCACACAAGCACCAACCGGATCAATTCTATCATCATAGCTTTCAACGGCTACTTTCGCTCTTTCTCCTGGTTCTCTTACAATATTCTTGATGGTAATTAAGCCATCGAATACTTCCGGCACCTCTAGCTCAAACAATCTTTCTAAGAATTCCGGAGCAGTTCTAGACAAAATAACTACCGGTGTGTTGTTTCTCATATCTACTCGGTAAACCACAGCTCTTACGGTATCACCTTTTTTGAAGTAATCGGTAGGAATTTGCTCGGCTTTTGGCATGATGAGTTCATTCCCTTCGTCGTCCAACACCAAAATTTCTCTTTTCCAGATTTGGTAAACCTCACCTGTGATGATCTCACCAATTCTTTCTTTATATTTCTTGTAGATGTTATCTTTCTCAAGCTCAAGGATTCTTGACACCAAATTTTGACGAAGAGCCAATACATTTCGCCTTCCAAAGTCCATGATCTTCATTTCTTCAGACACTTCTTCCCCAACTTCAAAATCAGGTTCAATTTTAATGGCATCTGAATATGCGATCTCGATATATGGATCCTCAACTTCTCCGTCCGGAACAATCTCTTTGTTGATCCAGATTTCTAAATCTCCCTTATCTGGGTTGATGATGACATCAATATGGTCATCTGATCCAAATTTCTTTTTGAACATGCTTCTAAAAACATCCTCGAGGATTCCAAGCATGGTGGCTTTGTCAATATTCTTGAATTCTTTGAATTCACTAAACGACTCTATCAAATTTAGGTTATCCATAACACTAAGCTTTACACATATTTAGATTATTTAAATGCTATTATGATCTTGGTTTCTTTAACCTGATCGTATTTAAACTGGTATTCTTTAATTACTTTTTCTTTCTTTTTTCGGCCTTCAATTTTTTGCTTGGTTTCTGTTTTCAATTGAAATCCATCTTCATCGGCTGCCTCCAGTGTTCCTTTTAATTCGGACCCGTCGTGTGGCTTTACTTTTACCTGACGACCAATGTTTTTTTTGTATTGTCTCCACACTTTAAAACCTTCGGTAAGACCAGGAGAACTTACTTCCAAAGAAAAGTCTTCTTCTTCCCTGTCCAGATTGTGTTCAATATTTCTACTAATAGACACACATTCCTGAACAGAAATACCTCTTGTTTCATTGTCTGCTTCAACGCAAATGCGATTGGCGGCATCAATTTTAACATCAACCAAATAGCAGCCGCTGTCCAATTCCTTGATGCGTTCTTCCGCTAATTTTATGACGACTTCTTTACTAATCATATGGGCAAAAAATGAGGGGACTTCCGTCCCCTCTTTACTTGTTTACTATATAATTATGTCGCAAATGTAGTCTTTTCTTTTGAATAATCAAAAGCGCCTACTCATCAAATGAATCTGTACTGGTGTTGTTTACCTTTAGTTTGTCTGATCCGGTGGAGATTACTTTGAACTCAGTTCTTCGGTTCTTCTCGTGATCTGCCTCATCACACTTCACCCCATTTTTACAATGGTTTAATAGTTTAGATTCACCATAACCTTTACCGTAGATATTGTCCGGATTAGTGATCTTGCTTTTGATGTAAGCCGCAGAAGCTTTTGCACGTTTATCGCTCAACCATCGGTTGTAGGAATCACTACCACGAGAGTCTGTGTGTGAACCTAGTTCGACTACCATGTTTGGATACTTGTTCATCACTTCCACAATTTTGTTCAATTCAACTTCAGCATCAGGACGAATCTTGTATTTATTCAAATCGAAATTAATCGGGTTGATTTGAACCAATTCAGAGATGTCTTTCACCTCAACTTCCATAGCCAAATCTATGGTTCCATGAACATCATATTGACCTTCCTTGTCAAATTCCGTATTGTAGGTCACAGTTCTTGGAAAGTAGCCTTCTTTTTGCAAAATGATTTGGTAAGACCCTCTGTCATTCAGTTTCTTGTCGGCCAATGGACGTCTGTAATCTCCCGTAGCTGGTGTAGTGAAAGTTTCTTCTTTTCCAGTCATGTTATCCACGATGGTCATAGTAACCCCTTCCAAAGGATCCCCTGTTTTCTTGTCGGTAACCAAAGCATATAATGATAACCCCGGATCTTTTTCGAGTACCAAATCAGCTACTACTACTTCTTCATCTGTGGCTGTACTGGCAGTATTGTCTCCATCAAAGTATTTTTCTTTGGTACCTGCCAATGTCCAGTCTTTATCCGCTGGCACACTGAATTCGTAGGTACCATCTTCATCTGTTGTGATGGTTTCTACTTCATTTCCTTCAGCATCCTTCAAAACAACCTGGGCTCCTGCCAGAATATTGCCTTTTTTGTCTTTTGTAACACCTTTTAGGGTCTTTCCAAAAGTGAAAGGTTTGGTCATTTTAAAGGAAAAAATGTCATCATCTCCTTTTCCTTCTCCTCTATTGGAAGAAAAATAGCCGTTTTCCATGTTCTGATCTATGATGAAAGCAAAGTCATCTTTTTCGCCATTGATAGGATATCCCACATTTTTGACTTTTGACAATTTGCCATCCTTCTTAAGCTGAACAACAAATACGTCTAGTCCTCCTAATCCGACATGACCATCTGAAGCAAAAAACAACAAACCTTCTTTATGAATGAATGGAAACATTTCATTGCCTTCTGTATTAATTGTTTCGCCCATATTTTTGGCGTCACCCCAGGTTCCATCAGAGTTCTTCTCTGCCATATAAATATCAACGCCTCCTTTACCTCCGGGCATGTCTGAAGAGAAATAAAGTGTATTGCCATCTGCGCTCAAAGCGGCATGTCCCACACTGTATTCATCGTTATTGTATGGCAATGGTTGTGCCTCACTCCATTTACCTTCTGCATCAAGAGAGGATTCGAATAGTTGCAGTTTGACAACACCTTCAGAGCTCTTACCGCCATAGTTATTTCTTGTAAAAATCATGTAATTACCATCCTGACTAAAGACCGCTGGTCCTTCATGGTACTTTGCGTTGAGTTTTTTACTGAGTTGAGTAGGGTTGCTTAACTCATTGTCACTCGCCTTGTCTGCCACATATAAATCGAGGAATGGTAATTTATTCCAGTTCCATTTTCTTCTAATGGACTTCACTCCCTCTCTTGAAGATGCAAAAACAACTTGATTCTTGTAGAAAGTGGCACCAAAATCTTCTTGTTCTGAATTGATGGACAAGTCCAGAACGTTGGTAAAACGTCCTTCATCCTTTTTGAGTTTTTCGTAGGCACCCAAATTGTTGTGATACTTTACTCCCCGACTATCTGTTGATTCAGCTTCATGAAACTTCTCCATCCAAACGTCTGCTTGTTTGTGCTTTCCGTTCATTTTAAGCACTTCTGCGTACATAAACAGGTCTTCCGGACCATTGTCTGTAGCTCCGGCAACTACTGAGTACATTTCTTCAGCCTTCTCTGTATTGCCAGTGCGGCGGTAGCTTTCAGCTAAATTCCGAGTACCTTCAGTGCTTAAGCCGTCTATTTCCTCATAGCGCTCGATGGCTTTGTAGTAAGAATATCTTTCAAAATACTTTTCAGCTTTCAATTCCTTTGGTGACTTCTGACCAATTGCGGTCATAACCGTCATCAATGTTACAATACTTAATAGTGTCTTTTTCATCGCAATAATCTTTGACAGTCTTAGAAATATCTTGGTGATCTGATTTTTTGTTTTTCGTTGTGGAAGAAATCATATCTCAGCATGATTTCATGGGACCCCCCATTGTATTTGAAGGTGGTATTGGTATAACTCCAATCGAAACTGTAGCTCGCTGCCAGGGCATCAGTAAATTGATAGCCTAAAAGTGCACCTAGGGCATCTCCAGTTCTGAACATTGGACCGGTCCACAATTTGTCGTTGATCAACAACAATGCTGTTAAATCTGCTTCAATGGGTGCACCGGCAGTAACCTTGATGAAAGTAGTTGGTTTCAATTTGAGGTTTTTGTTCAAATCGAAGACAGCCCCACCAATTAAGAAATAGTGTCTCTTTTCTCCCGCTATGTCTGTTCCTCCGGTTGTGGTATTGGATTTAAAATCGTTTTCCATCAGTTTTGGTGTACTCAAACCAACATACCATCTATCTTCATAGTAGTATGCTCCAAATCCAAAGTTGGGAAGCAATTGACTTTCGATATTGTTGGCAAAGGCATTGTCTCCGCCCTGATCCAATTCAAGTGTGCTTAAGTTTCCGGACATGAGGTTAACGCCTCCTTTTAATCCAAAGCTTAACTTACCCTTATCGCTTACCTGAAACTTGTAGGCAAAATCTGCATAGAAGCTTGTGGTATTAATGGGGCCGATTTTATCATTGATAATACTCAATCCTACTCCCAGTTGATCGTTGAAAATGGGCGTATGTCCTGTCAATGTTTGTGTGACCGGGGCTCCTTCAAAACCAACCCACTGGCTACGGTGTAGCCCCGTGATGGTTAATGCATCTCTGGTCCCCGCGTAAGCTGGGTTAATTGCTTGCGTATTGAACATATAGTGGGTGAACATGGCATCTTGCTGCGCAAATCCACACATTCCTATCAATCCAAAACTGAGTGTCATTAAAATTTTCTTCATGACTATCTGATTTAACGGAAGAGGAAGTACTTCCTCTTCCATTGTTATTTTATCTAGTTAAATAAATGTATCCTTTGATGACTTGTTCTCCATCAGGACCTTCTTTACCAAGATCGATGATATAGAAGTAAGTGGCTACAGGCAACTGATCTCCAAGGCTGACTCCGAACTGGTTGGTTCCATCCCAATCGTTCTCGTAACCAGTATTGCTTTCAAAGACCTTGTTACCCCATCTATTCACAATAGTGATCTTATTGTCTGGGTAATCTTGTAAGCCTGAGATTACAAAGAAGTCGTTGACACCATCGCCATTTGGTGAGAATCCTTCAGGAATGAAAAGTCCTTCTTCATAGATCTCTCTCCAATCTAGTTCAGCCGTATTAGGTGCATTTGTATTTGGGAAGTCCGCTGGCAATGTACCACCATTGGTTGCTCCACCGTTATCGGTTGCGGATGTTCCATCTACGTCAAAGGCATCATCTAATCCATCGTTATCTGAATCGTTTCCGGAAGGCACTGTATCAGCAACACCGTCTCCATCCGTATCCCATCCTTCTACCAGGTCAGGTCTACCATCATTGTCTGAATCCAGGTCAAGGTAATCTGGTGTTCCGTCTCCATCTGTATCTTCCGAACCAATTGCACCAGATCCTTCATAGACATCATCAATACCGTTTCCATTAGCATCTGTGCCTCCTGGAGCAGTGTATCCGCTACTAGACTGACCTTCGATATTGTCTACAATACCATCATCATCTGAGTCGATATCTATGTAGTTAGGTCTGCCTGATCCATCTGTGTCTGGAGTTGGAAGTGGGTTGACTTCAATGTCATCATCCCACCCATTGCCATTTGTATCGGTTTGGTTATCCACCATGCCATCGCCATCGGCATCCTGTCCGCCAGCTTCAACAATATCTACAATACCGTCGTTGTCTGAATCCAGGTCAAGTACATCCTTGATGCCATCGCCATCCGTATCTGAATCCGGACTAGGTGTTCCAGGACCGTCTCCAGGTGTTGTAGTAGAGTTGTCATCAGGATCAACCACATCTGCCAAACCGTCACCGTCTGCGTCCGGAGCAGTTCCGGTACCAATCATACCATCGCCATCAGGGTCAACACTAGTATCTCCATCATTAGACTCAACCACATCAGGAATGCCATCGTTATCTGAATCCAAATCCAGGTAATCCTTAATGCCATCATTGTCTGTATCAGGGTTAGGATATGGTGTTCCTGTTCCGTCTCCAGAACCAGGCACGTTGTTATCGTCCGTGTCTACACCATCATCAAATCCATCGCCGTCGTTATCAGTAAAGTTGTCAACGACACCATCACCATCTGCATCCTGTCCACCAGCTTCAATGATATCAGGAATGCCATCGTTGTCTGAATCCAAATCAACCACATCATTCACACCATCTCCGTCGGTATCAGGGTTTGGCAGTGGGTTTGTGGATGTGTTGTCATCCATTCCGTCACCATCCGTATCTGTGAAACCGTCGATGATACCGTCACCGTCTGCATCCTGCCCACCAGCTTCAATAACATCCGGAATACCATCGTTATCTGAATCCAGGTCTAATGAATCCGGAATGCCATCACCATCTGAATCACCTGAACCTTCAACGATATCTGGAATGCCATCGTTATCGTCATCTAAATCGATATCATCTACAATGCCATCGCCGTCTGTATCAATGAATACTTCTCTCCAATCCTGATCACCAATACCTGGTACATCCAAATCCGGGAAGTCTGTTGGTAAAGTACCGTTGTTTGTTGGACCACCGGTATCAGTAGTAGAGGTTCCGTCCACATCAAAGGCATCATCCAATCCATCTCCATCAGAATCGTTACCACTTGGTGTTGTATCGGCTGTACCGTCATTATCGGTATCCCATCCTTCAAGCAAATCTGGATCTCCATCATCATCTGAATCTAAATCAAGGTAATCTGGTGTTCCATCTGAGTCTGTGTCTTCAGGAACGATTGCTCCAGCACCTTCATAAGCATCATCCAATCCGTTTCCGTTGGCATCATTTCCACTTGGCGCTGTATAACCTGAGGTAGACTGACCCTCAATATTATCGACAATACCATCGTCATCTGCATCTATATCCAGGTGATCTGGTAGACCAGTGCCATCTGTATTTGGCGTTGGGTATGGGTTGGCTTCAACATTATCATCCCAACCATTGCTATTTCCATCCGTTTGACCGTCGACCATACCGTCGCCATCTGCATCCTGTCCACCTGCTTCAATAATGTCTGCAATACCATCGTTATCAGCATCCAGATCAAGAGCATCTTTGATACCGTCGCCGTCTGTATCTGAATCCGGGCTTGGCGTGCCAGGACCATCATTTGGTGTTGGTGTGGTATTATCGTCTGGGTCAACCACATCAGCTAAGCCGTCGCCATCTGTATCGGGGTTACCAGCCGAACCTACCGGGCCGTTTCCAATCATGCCATCACCGTCAGGGTCTACACTTGTGTCTCCATCGTTAGATTCCACTACATCCGGAATACCGTCATTGTCTGAATCTAAATCAAGGTTATCGTTTATGCCATCGCCATCCGTATCAGGGTTTGGTAAAGATGTACCTGTTCCATCTCCCGGTGCAGGTGTTGTGTTGTCGTCGGTATCCACGTTGTCGTTGAAACCATCGCCATCTGCATCTACATAACCGTCCAAAATACCATCTCCATCTGCATCTGTTCCACCTGCTTCAATGGTATCTGGAATACCATCATTATCTGAGTCCAAATCAACCACATCATTCACACCATCACCATCTGTATCAGGATTTGGCAGTGGGTTTGTGGATGTGTTGTCATCCAATCCGTCACCATCAGTATCTGTGAAACCATCTATAATACCATCACCGTCCGCATCCTGGCCACCAGCTTCAATAACATCCGGAATACCATCATTATCTGAATCCAAATCAAGGTAATCCGGAATGCCATCGCCATCTGAATCTCCAGTACCTTCAACGATATCTGGAATACCATCATTATCGTCATCTAAATCTACTGAATCATCAATGCCATCGCCATCTGAATCAGCCTCTCTAAAGTCAAGATTACCTACTCCCGGGTTATCTTGATCTGCAATAGATCCGTCCATAGGCAATTGTCCGCCATTATTGGCTCCACCTGCGTCTGTAGTAGATGTTCCATCTATGTCATAAGCATCATCTAGTCCATCACCGTCTGAATCGTTTCCGGAAGGGGCAGTATCCGGCACACCATCACCATTAAAATCATGTCCTTCGATGGCATCTGGTTCTCCATCGTTATCAGAATCAAGGTCTGTATAATCTGGGTTTCCATCTGTATCATGGTCATAAGGATTGATCGCTCCAGTTCCTTCATAGGCATCATCTACACCATTGTTATTGGCGTCATTACCAGAAGGCGCAACATATCCACCAGTAGATTGACCTTCAATGTTATCTGTAATGCCATCATCGTCAGAATCGATATCAATGTAGTTTGGCAATCCGGTTCCGTCTGTATTTGGGGTTGGATACGGGTTGGCTTCTACGTTGTCATCCCATCCGTTACTATTTCCATCGATTTGACCGTCGACCATTCCATTTCCATCAGCATCCGATCCGCCAGCTTCAATAATATCCATGATGCCATCGTTGTCTGAATCCAGATCAAGCATGTCATTAATGCCATCGTTGTCATTGTCATTATTTGGACTTGGTGTTCCAGGTCCGTCCAATGGTGCTGGAGTAGTGTTATCGTCCGGGTCAACCACATCAGCTAAGCCGTCACCATCTGCGTCAGGGTTACCAGCAGAACCTACCGGGCCGTTTCCAATCATGCCATCACCATCAGGGTCTACACTTGTATCTCCATCATTAGACTCCACAACATCTGGAATACCATCATTGTCTGAATCTAAGTCAAGATAATCGTTGATACCATCATTATCTGTATCCGGATTAGGATGTGGTGTACCTGAGCCATCACCACTTCCCGGAATCGTATTATCATCTGTATCAATGTTATCAGAGAAGCCGTCTCCGTCATTATCCGTGTAGCCGTCCACAATTCCATCGCCATCTGCATCTTGTCCACCAGCCTCAGTTACATCCGGAATGCCATCGTTATCTGAATCTAAATCAACCACATCATTCACACCATCACCATCGCTGTCAGGATTTGGTAGTGGGTTGGTTGCTGTATTATCATCCATTCCATCGCCGTTGGTATCTGTGAATCCATCAATCACACCATCGCCATCAGCATCTTGCCCACCGGCTTCAACTACATCTGGAATACCATCGTTATCTGAATCCAGGTCTAAGGAATCAGGAATGCCATCACCATCCGAATCGCCAGTTCCTTCTACGATATCAGGAATACCATCGTTGTCATCATCATCATCCACACTGTCGTTGATACCATCACCATCCGTGTCGCAATTAGTTAAAATTGTTACGACCACATCTGCGGTTGCATTTGGACACGCACCAGTTCCTGTAACGGTGTAGGTGTAGGTCCCTGCTGACATAGTCGCTGGATCAAACGTACCTTGATCTCCTCCACCCAAAGTGCTTGGACCAGTCCAGGTACCTCCTGCATCCGGAGTACCTCCTAATAGAGTTATCAGGTCAATGGCAGGGTCATTATTACAAATTGACAATGGACCGTTTGTACCAGCATTTGCTGCCGTGCTCAAAGTCACCACAACGTCTGCACTTACGGCAGGGCATGGTCCTGAAGCGGCAATTGTGTATGTATAGGTTCCGGCAGTCATGGTGGCTGGATCAAAAGTTCCTAAGTTTCCTCCGGTTAAAGTCGATGGTCCTGACCAAGTTCCAGTTGCGTCAGGTGACCCACCCAATGAGGCAAACAAATCAGCTGTGGCATCTGAGGTACAGAAATCTGCCGTACCATTGGAGCCTGCGTCTCCGCCATTTGTTACACTTACAACTACATCTGCACTTACAGTAGGACATGCGCCTGAAGCGGCAATTGTGTATGTATAGGTTCCAGCAGTCATGGTAGCTGGATCAAAAGTTCCTAAGTTTCCTCCAGTCAAAGTGGATGGGCCTGACCATGTTCCTGTAGCATCCGGCGTACCTCCCAATGAGGCGAATAAGTTAGCTGAAGCGTCTGAGGTACAGAAATCTGCTGTACCATTTGAACCAGCATCTCCTGCAGTAGTTACAGTCACAACAACGTCCGCACTTACAGCAGGACAAACACCATTTGCAGCAATTGTGTAGGTATAGGTTCCGGCAGTCATAGTGGCTGGATCAAAAGTTCCTAAGTTACCACCTGTTAAAGTGGATGGTCCTGACCAAGTTCCAGTTGCATCAGGTGATCCGCCCAATGAGGCGAATAAGTTAGTCGGAGCATCATTTGAGCAGAAATCGGCTGTGCCATTTGAACCTGCATCACCGGCAGTGGTCAACGTGACAACAACATCTGCGCTTACGGCTGGACATGCACCTGAAGCGGCAATTGTATACGTATAAGTTCCTGCTGCCATAGTCGCTGGATCAAAAGTTCCAGCATCTCCACCAGTCAGCGTACTTGGGCCTGACCAAGTTCCTCCATTATCAGGAGTGCCTCCTAAAGCAGTGAATAAGTCTGTAGAGGCATCTGAAGTACAGAAATCTGCTGTACCATTAGAGCCTGCATCACCTGCAGTAGTCACAGTTACCACAACATCTGCTGTTGCATTTGGACATGCACCTCCACCAACTACAGTGTAAGTGTAGGTTCCTGCAGTCATGGTAGCTGGATCAAAAGTTCCTAAGTTACCTCCGGTTAAAGTAGAAGGACCTGACCAAGTTCCAGTTGCATCTGGCGTACCTCCCAATGAGGCAAATAAATTAGCTGAAGCATCATCTGAGCAAAAATCGGCTGTGCCATTGGTTCCGGCATTAGGTCCAACAGTTAATGTAACGACGACATCTGCACTTACTGCGGGACATGCACCTGAAGCAGCAATTGTATAAGTGTAAGTTCCACCTGTCATGGTGGCAGGATCAAAAGTTCCCAGGTTTCCTCCAGTTAAAGTAGATGGTCCGGACCAAGTTCCTGTCGCATCTGGCGTACCGCCCAATGAAGCAAATAAATTAACGGCTGCATCTGAAGTACACAGTGAAATCGTACCGTTAGATCCAGCGTCTCCTGCGGTGGTTAATGTCACAACGACATCTGCCGTGGCATTCGGACATGCTCCCGGACCTGTTACCGTGTAGGTATAAGTTCCGCCATTGTCTGAGGCAGGATCAAAATTTCCAGCATCACCACCGGCCAATGTACTTGGACCCGACCACGTTCCTCCATTGTCAGGAGAGCCGCCCAGTTGAGCAAATAGGGATACAATAGCATCATCTGAACACACCGAAATGACGCCATTTGAACCAGCATCTACCGCAGTGTTTACTGTCACTACCACATCTGCACTCACAGCTGGACAAGCACCTGAAGCGGCAATCGTATATGTATAGGTTCCAGCTGTCATAGTCGCTGGATCAAAAGTTCCTAGATTTCCTCCGGTTAGTGTAGAAGGACCTGACCAGGTTCCTGTAGCATCTGGTGAACCACCTAAAGACGCAAATAAGTTAGCTGGTGCATCTGAGGTACAGAAATCTGCCGTACCGTTTGTTCCGGCATTCCCAGCAGTTGTCAATGTTACGACAACATCTGCACTCACATTTGGACATGCTCCAGGACCAGTTACCGTATAAGTATAAGTTCCGCCATTGTCTGAAGAAGGATCAAAATTACCTACATCACCACCAGCCAGTGTACTTGGGCCTGACCAGGTTCCACCATTATCAGGAGAGCCTCCCAATTGAGCAAATAAGGACTCAATAGCATCATCTGAGCACAGTGAAATGGCTCCATTTGAACCAGCATCTGCAGGAGAATTTACAGTTACTACCACATCAGCACTCACAGCAGGACAAACGCCATTGGCAGCAATGGTATAGGTATAAGTACCGGCGGTCATTGTAGCTGGATCAAAAGTTCCCAGATTACCTCCGGTTAAGGTAGAAGGTCCTGACCAAGTTCCTGTGGCATCCGGGGTACCTCCCAATGACGCAAATAGGTTGGCCGGTGCGTCTGAGGTACAGAAATCTGCTGTACCGTTGGACCCTGCATCTCCAGCAGTTGTCAAAGTCACAACAACATCCGCAGTAACGGCAGGACAGGCGCCATTAGCTGGAACTGTGTATGTATATGTACCTGCTGACATGGTTGATGGGTTGAATGTTCCCAGGTTACCTCCTGTTAAGGTAGAAGGTCCTGACCAAGTTCCTGTGGCATCTGGGGTACCTCCGAGAGAGGCAAACAGATTGACTGGTGAATCGGATGTACATAGTGAAATATTGCCATTTGTTCCTGCATCACCAGAGGTATTTACTGTTACCAAAGCACTTGCATTATTACTACAACCGTTGGCATCAGTACCAACCACAGAGAAGGTTGTATTAACGGCAGGAGATTCCGTAATAGAAGTAGTGGTTTGTCCATTAGGAGACCATACGTAAGATACACCTCCGTTTCCTGTTAAAATAATACTTCCACCATTACAAATTGCACCACTTCCGGGGTTGGTAGTAATTGTGATATTAGGAAGTGGGTTTATTACCACCGAAATACTGGTAGTATCGGACGGAATACACGCATTGGGGTTAAAGGCGACCAATTGCACCGTATAGGTTCCAGAAGTAGCATACGTATGTGTCGGATTTACTGCACTACTTGTGGGCGAACCATCTCCAAAATTCCACTCGTAGCCGGTTGCTCCGGTACTGTTATTTGTAAATGAGATTGGCACATTTTCGCAACCATCTCCTCCCACGGTAATCCCGGCAGCTCCTGGTGAATAGGTATCTAAGTCGAACTTGAATACGGCATTATTACAGTTAGTAGACCCATTTGTTGAAGAGAAAGCTCCGGCGGTCGTTGGGAATCCGTTATTCCCACCACAACTGGCACAAACGGCCTGATAAATGATTCCTCTATTATCAAAAGTAGACGACCCTCCATCCACATGATCCACTACAGCGGGATCTCCGATGAATGATCCGTACAATAAATTGGTGGCATTTTGATCGAGAACTATGAAATGGAAATCTCCACCATCCGTGGTTGTTTGATAGGCGCCTGCCGTTGTAGGACAACCTGTAGAAGTACCTCCGTTAAAGCCTCTACCCCATCCACCTGCGATAATTTTACCACAAGAATCGACCTGAAAACCTGTTGGGTTAATGTTTGGGGCATTGGTTCCGGCACCATAAACGGTACTAAAATTAGTAGTGGTTAGCGCCGCATCATAACTTGCAATAAACTGAGAACTTCCAGCATTGCTGTATGTTCCGGCAGTTACTGGCCACGCACCGTTAAATGATATACCAAATACGAATACATCACCATTATCATCAACATCAACATAAAAGCTTCCATCCTTATTGGTTGTACCTATATAAGTAGATGCCTGGAGCGTGGTAGCAGTGGTGTTGAGGTGAGAGATGAATCCATCTACTGCGCCATTATATGTTCCATCTACCACACCCGCTGTAGTTGGGAAGTTATTACTTTGTGTTGCCCCGGTAATAAAAGCTGCATTCGTGGCATCCAATGTGATACCGAACCCAGCATCCACATTGGTTCCCCCCAGGTAAGTACTGTATGTTAAAGCCGTGAGGTTGATAGGCATTTTGAAAGTTACGGCATCTTGTGCACCTCCTAGTGTAGCATCTAATGCGCCAGCACTTGTTGGAAAATCTGCGGATCGGGAGGACGACACAACGTATACATTGTTGGAGGCATCCAAAATTATTTGTCCCCTATGTGAATCACCATAAGAGAATTTTGTGTTTGGTGTAGCTGTGGTGATGTTCTCGTCTACATTGGCACCATCCAGCCCAGTTCCACCAACATAAGTACTTGCTACCAGTGTGGTTAGAGTTCCGTTTAATTTGGCAACAAAAATATCGGTTGCTCCATTGTAAGTATTGTCAAAAGCGGATGCTGAAGTTGGGAAATCGGCTGATCTGGTTTTTCCCAGAATGTAGATATTGTCTGAAGGATCTACAACCAAACTATGGGGGGTTTCAAAATCAGACCCTCCAAGATATGTTGAAGCCAACAGCGTTTGTCCATCTGCACTAAACACGGACACAGTGACATCTGCGGCCAAACCACCTGTAGGTTGTGAAGCCGATCCGTTGTATGTTACATCAAAAGCACCTACGGTTGTTGGATAATTGGCACCATCGGCAACTCCAGCCATCACCATTCTCCCATCATCTGTGTGGCCGGCGGTGAATCCCCAGTTGTCACTAGTTGACCCTGAATAAGTTGAGGCAACAAGGTTTGGATCGATTATCAATTCTACAGAACTGTCATATCCATTCGGGAATTCAAAAGACACTTCTGTTCCGTTTAAAGCAAAATTACAAGCGACTTCCACTTTTGCACCATTGATAATTTGATAGGCAACTGGTTTATATTCAACAATTCCTGCCAGGTTGGTATAGATACCTAAGGCACCTGAAGGTTCATATAAGAATACTTTACCTGCACCGCTGTAGTTCATTCGGATTTTTGAATGATCTGCTCCCGGCGCCAATCTGATATCATATTTGAGGTGATCATCGAAAGACTTATATACGACATCAATGCCATCGTACATGTTTTCGTAGGTCAATTCTCCAAACATTTTAATATTTGAAAAACTACCATTCTGAGTATGGTAAGAGATTGCTGGCTGGCGGTAAGTCTTAGATGCTGAAATATGAGGTGATGGATTGCTACCTACAAACTCCATGTTCACCACATGCTGTTGAATTTTTACTGGTTCTCCTGAGCCATGAACGGCATGATAGAATTTGTGAGCATCAAAGAAGTGATATTTGATCCCATTGTCTTCAAAATACAAATATCCATCAATCAATTCTGCCCGATAGTTTACTCTGGAATCCCACTGCCCTTTGTTCTCCTTAAATCTGGCAACTTCAACACTTGATTCAAATGAAATTGGATTCTTGTAAAGCTCACTAAACTCATTGAGTCCTTCTTGGTGAGTTCTATCTCCCGGGTGCTGGTGGGTAATGGAATTATTGTTTTGCAACAAATTAGCCTCTTCCTGGGCAACAACATGGCATGCACTCAACGTTAGTACGCCGAGCATCAGTAGTCTGATATTCATAGCAGCAATCTTTAAATTAGACAGCCGCCAAATTGCACAATCCCTTGCATTTTACCCAAAAAATGTTCTGAACGAACATTATTTTTCGATGAAATGCACAAATTTATCGGTGAATAACATGATATCAAACCCATGAAAATCAAGATAATAACTTACTTATACTTGTATTTTTTGCCCTCTAACACGTCTTTATGGAGTGCTCCGTTCTTGTAAATCTTGTGTCCGGCAAGTTTGCCTTTTTTATTGAACACCTTCATATCTCCATGCTTGATGCCATCTTTGTAGTTGATTTCACTGATGAGTCTTCCCCTCAAGGTATAACTTCTGCTCGGACCATTTAGTTTACCATTTTTGTAAGTCTCTTCGATACCAACTACTTTACCTCCGGGATTAAAGTGTTTCCACACACCATCTTGCTGACCTTCGGAGAAGGTACCAATACTCGCCAATTTCTTATCCTTCTGGCTATATGTTTTCCACTCGCCATGTTTTCGCCTGTACTCGTACTCGTTTAAACGTGCACTTTCTGAATAATCGTGGCCCAACTTATCATAAGCCTGCGTCATGGCGTTTTTCCTTTTAAAGATTTTATATTCTCCTTCTTGGTATAAGTCGCCATCTTCAAAATAGTACTTCCACAATCCGGTTTCCAGGTCGTTCTTGCGAGTGCCTTCGTACCTTGGTTTTCCGTTTGAGTACCAGCCTCTCCAAGGACCATCCATGCTGCCCATTTTAAAGGTGCCTTCATCCATCATTTGACCGTTTGCGTACCAGGATTGCCATACACCGTCTTCCTTACCTTTCTCAAAAGTGCCCTGATTGACTTTGTTCCCATTTTCGAAATATGTGATCCATAAGCCCTGTCTTAAGCCTTTATCAAATCCTCCTTCTTTCCAAAGCTCTCCCGTTTCAAAATAGAATTTCCAATCACCTGTCTTCAAGTCATTTTCAAAATAGCCTACTGCTTCTAGCTGACCATTTGGGAACCATTTTTCCCATTTACCAGTTCTTAAGTCTCTTTCATAAAATCCGACAGAAGCCAATTGACCGTTGGGATGCCATTGTTCCCATTTACCGTCTCTCTGGTCATTTTTGAACTCCCCTCTTAAATCCTTTGATCCATCCTTGGCAAACCATTCCCAAAGCCCAACTTTGACACCTTCATCATAGGTACCACGGACCTGCACTTGTCCTTGCATGTAAGCCTCTTCCCCTTCATTTTTCACCAATGTTGATTCACCTCTCAGGTACATTCTTGCAAAGTCTCCATGCAGTTTTCCATTTTTATAGTTGGCGCTTCTCACCAGACGACCATTTCTATGCCAATGCCTCCAAAGACCGGTTTTCTCACCCATGTTGTAATCTCCAAACACAGACTTTTTCCCATTAGAATGGTACTCTTCGAAAGCACCATTAATTTCACCATTCTTATAGGTGTATTTTTCTTTTATCAAGGCGCCATCCGGAAGTATAAATTTGCCCTTTTCATCATCCTTAGGTTGATATTTTTGGTAATATTCAATTTTCTGCCCATTGCCATTCTTCACCATTTCTTTTCCATCCCTTGAGAAATAAGACCACAGTAGTGGAATGCTGTCCGTTTCCTGATATTCTTCTACCAGATATGGCTTACCATCCGGGTAGTTGAAAGTCCATTTGCCCAGTCGTTTACCATAAGACCAATTACCTTTTTCAACCAATTTACCGGCCTCATTCCAAGCCCTGAAAATGCTGTCCTGAACATTCCAGTAAAAATAACCTTCATTCTTTTTGTTGCCGTTTTGGTAGTACTGGGTGACTTTTCCATGCAGATACCCGCGCACATAGTTTGCGACCTCTTCTACCTTACCATTTTCATAGAAAAAACGCCATTCTCCAAGTTTTTTACCCAAATCGGAAAAACCTGAACCACTGACGTAACCTCTTCCCCTTACTTTAGTGCTATCGTAGTCGTAGTAATAAACCACCAATTGTTTTTCTACATTGTCTACCGGTTTTTTTTGTGCCTCATTGAGTGCTGCTTCTTTCCTGGCCTTTTCAGCGGCTTTGGCATTTTTAGATTTGTATTTTTCCCAATCCTTTTGAGCATTGAGGTGACCAAGGGAAAACAAACAAAAACCTAGTATTAGAATGTATTTTATCATCATATAAGAATAGACAGTAAAAATATTGTGCCAAATTGATTGCATAACGGCACTGGGAATTATTTATTCCACATTTATAATTGAAAAATCTACTTTGGTTACAGTTTGAGCAGTCCCATGATCAGAGAAAAGGTTCCCAAAATGATGAAACCAAAACCAGAAAACAGGTTAATTCTATCGATCACTTTAGGACTGAGGAAACGTTTGAGTTGCGCAGCTCCAATTATTTTTAATACGTCAATACTGAAGAAAGTGAGGAGCAAGGCGGTAAAAAACACGAAAATATCACTGCTTGATCGACCATAATTATCAACTGCCACAATCATTACTCCCAGCCAATAAACAATTACAGATGGGTTGACCATATTGAGCAGAAATCCTTTGGCAACATCCATTAAGAGGTGTTTACCAGTCACTATCTTAACTTTTTCTCCGACATCATCTCCTTCCGGAACCGATTTTGGGCTTTTAAACAAATAGCCGATTCCAAAAATCACAAAAATGGATCCTGCAATGATTCCGGTGATCGCTTTTTCTTCCTGAAGGAATTTAAGTTGATTTAAGAAAATGAAGCTCAACACAATGGCGGTCAAATCTGAGATAAAAACACCCAAATCGACAAAAAGTGCTTCTTTAATGCCTTTGGTGATGCTTACTTCAATCAGATACATGAAAACAGGACCAATTAAGACACTCAATAACAACCCTCCTATTATGCCCTGTAGAATTACCTCCATTATTTAGCAATGAATTGTTCCCAATCCGACAGTTGTTTTTTGTTCAATACTCGTGGAAATTTGGCCTGTCCGCCTACCTTGCCTTTTTGATCCATCCAACTGTAGAAGGTTTCTACTGGTAACAACTCGACAAAAATATCTTTAAGTGCATGGTTACGCTCAGTGGCGTAATCGTCGTTTAATTCTTTCAGGTGTTTGTCCAGGCAAGCCTTCACTTGAGCTTTATCCGGAATTGAACTCCCTCCAATATACCATTTGTGCGCAAAGGAATTGTTGTGCGGAATGCCTGCCACTGTATACTCATAGGCTTCAAAACCGAGTTCTTTGGTGGTCCTTTCCAATGCTGTATTCATGTTATCGACGGATAAATGTTCTCCGCAAAGACTTAGGAAGTGCTTGGTTCTACCGGTGATGATAATCTCGAAATTATCTGTATTTGTAAATCGAATGGTGTCTCCAATTAAATAGCGCCAAACACCGGAGCATGTAGAAATAAGCACAGCATAATCCTGCTTGTCGTCTACTTCATACAAAGTTTGGATTTCCGGGTTTTCAACCAACTCTCCATCCACAAAATTCTGATCGTTGAATGGAATGAACTCAAAGTAAATGCCTTTATCCAACACCAATTGCATTCCTGGTTTGCTGAAGGCATTTTCAAATGCCATAAAGCCTTCTGAAGCCAGATAAGTATCGAGATAGATAATGTCTCTACCCAAATATTTCTTGATACTTTCCTGATAGGGAGAGAACGCCACACCTCCATGAACATAAATATTCAGGTTTGGCCAAATTTCATGTACACTATCCACTTTATAGTGTTCCAAAATTCTTTCGAATAGCAGCTGAATCCAGGCTGGCACACCTCCCACAATACCAATATCCCATTTGTGGGCATTTTCCGTCATAACCTGAAGCTTTTCCTCCCAATCTTTTAGCGCAGCAATTTTCTTTTTCGGTTTTCTAAATCTGTAGAACCAGCGGGGAATTTGTGTCGCAAGAATTCCGGACAAATCTCCTTCATAGTGCATTCCTACCTTTTTGAGGTCTGCCGACCCTCCAACCATTAAAAGCTGTTTGGTATAAAGTTCTTTTGGCATTTGCAGGTCGTACATGCAGAGCATTTGACGAATACTGGTTTGCCTCATGCTTACGATCATGTCCATACTAACCGGCACACGTTTACTCGGTGAACCAGATGTTCCTGATGTCAGTGCAAAATATTTGATTTTCCCTGGCCAGGTAACATTGTCTTCATCCTGAACCGTTCTGTACCACCATTCGTCATACATTTTGTTGTAATCGAACACCGGCACATTCTCCTTAAAAGCCGCAATGGTATTCGCGGATTTCAGAATCTGAGGAAAATTATAACGCGCACCAAAGGCTGTCTTTTGAGCTTTTGTGAGGAGTTTAATCAGAACATCAAGTTGCAGTTTTTCACTGTATACAATCTTCTTTTCGTTTCTGTTTTTACGAATTTTTACTACTTCTTGTATGATTGTTCCGACAAAAGCCATGTAAACTAAACCGAACTACAATTATAGCTAAATAGACCCATATTCGGAAGCAAAAAGCGCATTATCGACACGCACTTAGGGCAATTGTTGGTCAACATTCAAGCTATCAGAAAGTTCTGGCTCAGGAGGTGTTAACCAATCTTTCGTGATCTGGGCACGATAAATTGATTTATGGATGCGCTTCCGGGTGCCCAAATTGATGATTTTAGGATTGTGGGCATCCGGGTGGCTTCTGTTCGACAGGAACACATAGATAATCTCATTTTCCGGATCAGCCCAGATTGAATTTCCAGTAAATCCGGTATGCCCAAATGTTTTAGTAGATACCTCCTCCGGAATGCCATACATGCCTCCACCCACAGGTTTATTGAAACCCAAGCCTCTATGCGATCCAGGTTGTGCCCGAATGAATTTTTGAACGGTTTCTTCTTGGATGAAACGTGTTCCACCATAATACCCACCATTCAAAAGCATTTGAAACAGTTTCACCATATCTTTTCCAGTTGAAAACAGTCCTGCATTTCCGGAAATTCCTCCTAGCAAAGCAGCAGTTGGATCGTGGACATAACCATGGACCAACTGCTTGCGCCAAAATTTATCGTCTTCAGTAGGTGCAATGTCATCCGTTGAAAAGTAGCGTCTGGGCAAATAAACAGTACGGTCCATTTTTAAAGGACGATAGATTTGCTCTTGCAGATATCTTTCAAAAGCATTGTAATGCCTCTCTTCTTCATGTCGTCCCATCTTAACCAATCGTTCGTCACCATCCAACAGATGCCTCATCAACTTGTATAAGAGCACAAAATTGGCATCACTGTACAGGTAATTTTTAGTATCTCTTAACCACATTTGATTGAGATTGACCCAGATAGAATCCTGGTAGCTCTTTTCCATGAAAACACCATCGGCAATTGGCACGTAAAACAAACTATCATCTTCCCAATCACAATAAAACCGATCAAAGCGACCGACACTGTCTTTTATATAATCTACATATTGGATGTATGAGATTCCGGCAGGCAACCCAGACTGGTGTGTCATGAGTTCTGAAAAAGTAATGTGCCTCAAGGTACTTTGACCTCTGAAAAGGTGCTTTTTAAGAGAATCTGGTAAGTACATTTCCAATGAATCGTACAAACCATATTTTTCTTCATCGTATAACTTCATAGCCACCATAGTGGTAGCCGCCACTTTTGTCACTGAAGCCAGGTCATAAATATGTGCATCATTGACCTTATTTTGCCTTCTGTAAGAACTATAACCGTATGCCCCATTATGAATCAGAAACCCATTTTTCGTAGCCAGGACCTGACATCCCGGGTAGGCTCTGTTTCGAATGCCTTCTTCTGCGATATACCTGATGGCATAGAGGGTATCTCTATCCAAACCAACATCAATCGGATCGCCATATGCCAACCTTGTTTTTGCCGTCTTCTTGCCTGAATTGGCTTTTAACTCTCCTACATTCATGGCAAGTTCACCATTGGCCTCAATGCCTCCAAAGATCATTTGACCGGCAAAATTCCACTCGTATTCGGAACTTGTGGGTAAATGGATGAGGGTGTTGAGATCGTTAAGGTTGCCCAGTGCTTCTATTCCGGAACCATTAATTACAACCAGTTGGCACCTTGATTGAAGTTCCCGGAGTTGTGTTTGAAATATTGAGTCGTTTAAGTAGTGAACGGAGTCTATGTTGATGGCGATCACCGTTGTGCGCTTACCTAAATTCTTCCAAGGAATTTTGTTGAGATTGTTTTTATAGGCGTGCGTATTAACCGTTGCGTACCTGGACAAACCGGCATAAATTGATTTGATAGGTTCACCAATTCTTACAAGATCAATTTTATCAGGAATCCCCGCCAGAGGAATCAATGATCTATTATTATTCACCAGAGTTATGGCGTTTCTTTGAAGTTTCCTGGACAGATACTGTGCTTGCAGATCGAAATACCGAGCTGTTTGTTTTGAATGGTGTGCATTTGGGTTCGACATTGCCCATTTTCTGGCCAGTAACAGTCGGGCTACTTTGGCATTGATCTCCGCTTCAGATAAGGTGCCGTTTTCATGCAGAGTTTTCAATTTTGCATGAAGCTCATGAGGTGTTTTGGAGATAATTGCATCCGGAATTGTGAGCTCCTTTATTGTCTGACTGGTGTCCCATTCAAGTATTTTCAAGCCTTTGAAATCCAATTCACTCAGAAGACGTTTAGTTTGCTCGGAATAACTATTGGGATTGAACATGGCAAAACCCTTATTGACATATTGTGTAAGGTATGCTTGAAGAGAATCTTGAAACACGGTGTCCGAAACTGATGGAACTGAATATGACAATAAGCAATGGCGTTGATGCAAACTATCTTGCCACGCATCAAATTTCTTATCTAAAACCCTGGACAAACCTGCATAAAACTGATCCTGTGTCATCCTTGTCCACCCAAAATCCAGATAATTGATGCCATAATAATCTACCACATGTTCCAGATACGTTCTTAATTCATCATGGGATTGATGTCCATTGCTTGCCAGGACTTGAATCGCTGAAGAATCATTCAGGGAGTTAAACATGCTTTGCACAGACATCCCCAACAGTGGTTGAACCGAGTCTTTCAATTGTGGATATATTTTTGCCAGTTGTTGAGGCAAGAGTGCACTGAAGTAATAACCTCCAAAATCACCCAGACTATCCTGATTAGTTTGAATCTTCTGAATAATGAGGTGGTTTAGCTTCTCATCCAAACTCATGGAATCAACTCTGGCGATTGCCCATTGCGGATCTTCATTCAAGAATTCTATGGGGATAAATGGTGCTTCTTCACTGGCTAAAGATTTGTCATTCGATTCCTTGGAATTTGGCCAGAAAAGCAGCGTCAACACAATTGCCAAAATCCCGGCAAGGCTTCCTACCAATATCCATTTTTTCTTGTCCACTCTGCAATTTAGGCAGACAAAACAAGATATCAAGATGGTTTACAAGCAATTACTAACACTTGTTTGTTACACCTGTGCTATACTTACAACACATGACTATTACATACCTCCGGCCGATCGATCATCTCCACTACCCTCAGTAGAAATTTGTTTGCGCTGTTTTCCTTGAACGTGTTTTCCAAAATTATAACTAAAGCTCACCCAAAACTGGCGAGATTCCCATATCCTTCCAGATGAAAAAGAGTAGCCATCCAAGCCATCTGATATAAAATTGAAGTTTCTTGTCTTGAAGATGTCCTGAACTCTGAATCCGATAGACATTTTTCTGTTGGATAATAATTTTCTAGCGGCAAAATCAATGCCCCAGGCAGGCTCTATGGTACCTTGAACGACTTGCATTTTGCCACGATAATTCCCCATTAATTGCGTAGACCATCTTCCAAAACGTCTTGAGGCATTCAAATTCACACTCCAACCGTGATTCTGATTGCTCAAATTTTCGCTTACTGCGTCTGAATCGAAAACGGTATTGTGCCAGTAGTTGAAGGTCAGTGCGGTTCTTACCTTGCCAAACGTATAGGACGAAATAATTTCAGCGCCTTTTAAGTGAGAGCTTGCCAAATTATCATAGGATACCTGACTGATTCCACCTGGCAGTAGGTCAAGATAGCGTCTTTTTTGATCAGTGATGAGTCGGTAGTAAAGTGTGGTATTCAGTGTGAATTTTTCTTTAATCAAGGCATGTCCACCCTCGAAAACGTGGATGAATTCCGGTCTCAAAAACGGGTTCCCTCTTTGTAAAGTGTATGGATCGTCATAAGTTGTGAACGGGTTGATCTCTTCAGTTTCCGGACGGTTAATTCTCCGACTATAACTCAACTGCCATTGACTAAATGGGGTTTTTCCATACGACACATGCGCCGAAGGGAACAAAGCGAAATAATTATTCTCAAAAGTCTCTTTTGTCGTGATCAATTCAGACAAAGTATTGGTTTGCTCTGCCCTCAAACCCGCTTTTACACCAATTGTCTTAAACTGCTTACTTAATGTCACATAACCCGCGTAGACATCTTGGGAATAGTCGAAAGAATTATTCAGAGACATGTCTGGTACAAAGGCGTCTGAGGTGTAATTGAAGGACTCAGAATAAAAATCTTGCAAGATGTACTTACCCGTGAAATGAAATCCTGCTTCAAGCTTCATACTATCAGAAATAGGATTGACATAATTTGCCTGCAGATTGAATAATTGGTTGTTCTGATCTTGCTGAGTTTTCTGTCTAGCACTGTTGTTTTGTTGAACTCCCTTACCGTCATAAAACACCTCTTCCAGGTCCTCATCAACGGGAGATTTTGAATCTGAGTATCTCAAATCAAGATCGAAAGTGTGGTCTTTCTTGGCAAATTTCTTTTGCCAGCCTCCGTTTAACTGAATGCTCGGCGAAAATACATTAACAATGCCTTCTCTTTCGGAAGTAGCAACCAGGGAATCGTTTTCCTTAAATTCATAGTCGATTTGTCTTCTGCCATACATAAGTGAATGGCTATAGGTTCCACTGATGTACAAGGTATTTTGATCATTCAGAAAATAATCCACACCTAAGGTTGCTGAGGGTGAAAAATTATCGCGGTATCCATTGTCTATTGAGGATAGGTTAACTATAGTGTCCCCATAGATGGTTCTATCCAAATCTCCTCCATAACCAAAATTGCCCTTAAAAAAATTGAGTGATGAACTCACATTCACCTTTTCACTCAGGTAATTTAATGACAAGCCACCATTGTATTTGGCATACTGACCATATCCAAATGCCAGATTCGTGCTGCCATTAAGACCTTTAGTCGTGTTCTTTTTCAACTTAATATTGATGATTCCGCTTGTCCCTTCAGGATCGTATTTGGCAGAAGGATTTGTGATGATTTCAATCTCCTGGATGGCACTAGCCGGCAGTTGCTTTAGGAATTGGGATATGGACATTGCCACCGGCCGGCCATCTATCAGGATATTGACATTTTGATCACCTCTTAAACTGATATTGTCGTCTGGATCTACCTCAATGGATGGTACATTTCTCATAACATCCAAGGCAGTTCCACCTGCATTCACAGGATTTTTTGAGGGATCGTAAACTTTTTTATCAATCTCTGTTCTAAAACCAGCTGTTTCGCCTGTCACTTTAACACCATCCAATTCGCTTGCCGGTGATAATTTGAGCTCACCCAGATCATGGATTCTTGAATCAGCATTAAATTTTAAGGATTGGTAACTTGATTTATAACCTATGAAGTCGATCTTCAATAAGTAATCCCCGTCTTCAATCTCTTCAATTAAAAACATGCCTGACTCATCTGTCAGACTTCCGTTAACAACTGCAGAATCCAATGAAAGTAGTACGACCGGCGTAAATTCGAGTGGCTCGCTGGTCAATTCATCAACAACTTTTCCTGAAATGCGCCCTTTTCCTTTATTTTCTTCAGCGTGAAGCTTAAATACTCCTAGAAAAAGGATGATTAGAAGACTGGTTTTGGTCATGAGATATAGTTTAACACTACAAAGCTATATCCAGGATTCCCAGAAAAGTTCAAAAAATGATGGTTGGGAGGGAACAAACAGAAATGGGGCTATTCCTTTATCAAATTATGAGTGGTTAAAAAGAAGGGATGAACTGGTAAATGGTTGTTCTTGATGACGAATGGTGATTTTTAACAAATTTTAAGTCCACAAGCAGAATTTGCGCAAACTTGCTCCGTTAGAAGCGTGAATCAATCCAAAAAAACTCATGAAAATCCGAAGAAAAAGTAAAAAACCCTCGAATTCTATGAGAAAACGAGGGTTTTTTAAGTTGCCCCACAAGGACTCGAACCTTGACTGACTGGACCAAAACCAGGTGTCCTGCCAATTAGACGATGGGGCAATCGGTTGGCAAAAATAAACATTTTTTTATTTCAACAAATACCTAAGCAAGATATTACCACAATACTCGCAATAAAATTCATAAATTCGCACACATCAAATTCAAATCATGGATTTCAAAAAATACAATAAGTACATAGGATGGGCATTATTTGCCATTGCAGCAATCGTCTATTTGGCAACCATGGAGAGATCCGTATCTCTTTGGGATTGTGGCGAATACATTGCGACCAGTAATAAACTAGAGGTAGGTCACCCACCTGGAGCCCCCTTGTTCCAGATGATCAATAGAATTCTAACAGCATTTGTACCAGGAGGATCGGTAGCTCTTGTGGTTAATGCAGTATCTGCCCTATCCAGTGCGTTTACAATTTTATTTTTGTTTTGGACAATTACCATGATTGGTCTAAAAATGGCCAGATCAAAAATGTCGCTGTTCACCAAGAGTGATGATTCGGTTATAGACAATACAGAAAAAGAGGGAAACAGTCTTACTGAAGGTCAGTACTGGGCTATCCTGGGGTCTGGGATCATAGGCTCTTTAGTCTACACATTTACCGATTCCTTTTGGTTTAGTGCAGTTGAAGCGGAAGTATATGCCATGTCTTCATTCTTTACAGCACTTGTGTTTTGGGCTATGTATCGTTGGGATCAGGAAGTTGACAAACATGAAGCTGGAGAAACTAAACGTAACCCGGATTACTGGTTGGTGTTTATTTTATTCATGGTTGGTCTGTCTATTGGGGTTCACCTCTTGAACCTATTGGCGATTCCGGCGATGGGATACATCTATTATTTTAAGAAATTCAAGAAACCATCGATTTTAGGCTTCATGGCTACCGGTGTCATTTCGTACATTATATTGAGTGTAATTCAGGACCTTATTATTCCTGGAACTGCCAAGTGGATTGCTGGTCTGGAGCTCCTGTTTGTTAATGATATGGGGATGCCCTTTGGAAGTGGAATGATCTTCTTTTTCTTACTGCTTGTATCTATTCTTGTTGGAGGAATTTGGTACTCAAAAAAGCGCAAGTGGGTCAATGTAAATACCGCATTTGTTTCGCTCACTGTGCTCTACATTGGCTACTCTTGTTTTGCCATGATTCCGATCAGATCTAACGCAGATTTACCTATTGATGAAAACAATCCGGAAAACCCTGTAGCATTGATGTCTTACTTATTGCGTGAGCAATATGGTGACAGACCACTTTTCTATGGACCTCAGTTTAGTTCAGCAGAAGGGAAAAAGAGCAGATCAGAGTATGGCGATAAATCTCCTATCCATAAACGGGCTTTCGTTATTAAGAAGGGGGACGAGCAAATTGCCGGTTTCAAAACTGAAAAGGCTGCTGACAAGTACATTAAGGATAAAGGCTTGAAGGGCGTTGAGGTAGAGGAAGAATACTTCCTTTCCAGTAAACGAAATAACATTGTGGCAGAATATCATGATGGTGTTGAAGTATGGATGCCAAGGATGTATAGCGAAGACCCCCGACATATTCAGGAATATAAAAACTGGACAGGCTACCCAAGCAACCCTGCAGACCCTGCTCTGCAGAGAGATTACGTTGATCTGACCAGTGTAAAGGGAGAAAGAACACATATCTATATGCCAACTGCATCAGAAAACCGCACTTTCTTCTGGAAATACCAGTTCAACCACATGTTCTTCCGCTATTTTATGTGGAACTTCTCCGGAAGACAAAACGACGACCACAACCAGAAAGGAGACATCACTGTAGGAAACTGGCAAACTGGTTTGAATTTCATTGACAAAGAATTTTTAGGGGATCAATCCACGCTTCCCGAGCACAGAAAGAACAATTATGCAAACAATAAGTATTACTTGTTGCCACTTATTCTTGGTTTGATTGGCTTGTTCTACCATGCTTATCGCCATTGGAAGGATTGGTTTGTGGTATTCGTACTTTTCTTATTCACCGGTTTTATGGTAATCATTTACCTGAACCAAAAGCCTCTTGAGCCAAGAGAACGTGATTATGCTTATGCCGCGGCTTTCTACACGTTCAGTATCTGGATAGGACTCAGTGTCTATGCGATTTATGACCTTGCCAGACAAATTGACTGGAAGAAATATGCCTCTATCATGGCATGGCCGCTGGGAGCTGGGGTTTTATTGCTGTTAATTGAGACCATTGGTGGAGATATCCATGTCACTTCCTACTCCATTCTTTACATGACAGCGGTAACCGCAGCAGTAATTGCTTTGTTCATGTTCCTGCGAGATAAGTTGACTGATGGCAAGAAACAGGCCTTGGCCATAACTGGTTTGTTGGCATTGGTTCCGCTTCTTATGGCTTTCCAAAACTGGAATGATCACGATCGTTCCGGAAGATATACACCAAGAGAAATGGCTAAGAACTACTTGAAACCTTGTGCGAACCAGGCCATTATGTTCACAAATGGAGATAATGATACGTTCCCTCTGTGGTATATTCAGGAGGTTGAAAACTACAGAACGGATGTTAGAACTGTGAACTTGAGTTTGGCAAATACCGATTGGTACATTGAGCAAATGACGCGCAGAGCGTGGAAGTCTGATCCATTGCCAATATCTATGGAAGAGCATGAATACAGAGAGGGTGCTCATTTGGATCAGGTATTGATGCCTTCAGGAATTCTGAATTATTACCTCAGTGCTGCAGATCAAGCTGCAAAAGGAGGACCTCAGGTACCAAAAGACTTGACTGCTGCCTTTACTGAAGTGTGTAAACATTCTCCATCGGTTGTGAAGCCTTATCTTGGTATCCAGTGGCAAACAAGATCCGGAGAGGTAGTTGAACCACTTAAACGCTTCTCTGGTGTCGTCAATGCTGCTTTGGCTGCCAATGGTGGACAGGATGAAACGGCTAACCTGGCCGATCAACTAGATATTCTGTCTGATGGCACCTGGCGTATCAACGACATCAGCGTTCCAGGAGATAAAATGACTTATTTCCCTTACAAGCGTTTCTATATACCGGTAAGTGATTCGGCAAAAGAGATGTTGATTGAGGACAAAGCCGTTCCAGAGGATAAATACGGGTCACTTGTAGATTCTGTTATATTCTCTGTTGGGAAGGCTTATATCCACAAAGCTGATCTTCTCATCTTAGATTTGGTGGCTCAGAGTGAATGGAAAAGACCTATTTATTTTGCCGCTACTGGTGGAAAAGAGTCTTACTTAGGTCTTCAGAAACACTTCCAGATGGAGGGTCTGGTTTACCGATTGGTTCCATACAAGACAGGAGACAGTCCATTTAGACGTTACAATATTTTCGGAAATATCTATTCTGAAAAAATGTATGACATTGCTGTTAATCAGTGGGAATGGGGTAACTTGAAAGGCGACAACATTAACGTGGATTACTACAACAGAAGACCAGTTAGTAATTTCCGTTTACAATATGCTGTATTAGCAGAAGCCTTGTGTGCTGAGGGCAAGTTTGAAATGGCAAAAAAGTCTCTTGACAAGTCAATGGAAGAATTCCCTGACAATAAGATTCCATTTGACAACTTTACAACGGTAGCTTTGGAGGCTTATTTAAAAGTGGCGAACGGTTTGTATGCTGATGGCAATGTGGAACTTGGAAAGCAGGCACGTGACAAAGCTGCCTTCATTGCGGAGAGACTTGAAAAATATGCTACTGATGATTTCAAACATTTTAGTGGCTTCAAATGGCGTTTTTTCTCTCATGGAAAATCGTTGGATGATGTGGCATTCCAGTTCAGATACGGCTTTGGTTCTTTAGATGCCATTTCTAACTCTTATAAAAAGCATCAGGGAATGGCGAAGGCTGCAGGAACAGAGGAATTGGCTGAGTACTATGGTCAAATGGCTGATCAGTATTCTGCTAAAAGACAACAATACATTTCTGGCTTCCTCGTTGCATTAAATGGTAAACTGGGGGACATGTATGAAGATTACGATTCGGAAGAGTTTATCGCACAGGAAGAACACTTCTACAATGTGGCTGATGGGTTCTTTAGTAGTATGGCGGAAATGACCTTAGGTGACTTACCAATGAAAGCAGCCCAATTGGCTAATGAGCGTAAAACACTTAATGATCTTTCTCCGGAGGATCAGCAGCTTTTGACAGAATACAAGTCTAAATACCCGAAGATTGCCAAGGCTTTGATGGCGGTGTATAAGCGAGCTCTGAAAATTGATCTGCAAAAATACATTCAAAAGTCTCCGCGACCTTCTCAGGAAGAAGTTGAGGACATCAGACGTAAACAACAATTGGGTCAGCTAATGAGCTGGCTTGGGTTTAAATAATGTACTTCAGTAAAACACCACAGGTTATTCGTCCTTTCGCGAAGGATCTCCTGTGGTGTTTGCCTGATTCTCAGGAGACGATATACCTTACCTTTGATGACGGTCCAACTGAGAAAGTCACAGAGGATACCCTCAAAATACTTGAGACTTTTGATGCAAAAGCCACTTTTTTTTGCGTAGGCAATCAAATCCTTAAACATCCTGATATTTTTGAGAAAACCATCAACGCTGGACATGCAGTTGCCAACCATACACAAAACCATCTGAACGGTTGGAAAAATGCCAATAAAACTTACTTCAGAGACTATTTGAATTGTCGTGATTTGGTTGATTCTACTTTCTTCAGACCTCCATATGGAAAGATTTCGCGGTCACAAGCTCAGGCCATAGGCAAACGCTCAAAAATTGTGATGTGGGATGTATTAAGTGGGGATTTCGACACTGGAAGTTCACCCCAAGACTGCCTCAAAAGAGTTAAAAAACATGCTCAGCCTGGTTCAATTGTGGTTTTTCATGATAGTAAAAAAGCAGTGAAAAATATGCTCTACAGTCTTGAAGGCACTCTTGATTACTTAAGTGAACAAGGGTTTTCATTTAAGGCTCTAACAGCCGATTTACTCACCTAGTGCGACACTGTCTGCCAATTCCAGAATTACTCCCATACCTCCTTGAAGGTCAAGTCCCATTTTGGACCAACCATCTCCACATATTTCTTCATAAGCAGATCTTCTCAAAGGATATGCCGTGTCTTTATCTCCCAACAAATTATACCCGTTTGTCATATTCAAACAATAAGACAATGTATCTCCCAATTTCATGTACGAAATCCCTCTATTAAAATAAATATCCGGATCATTCGGTTTGCATTCTAAAGCCTGTGTGAGGATAGTTATTGCCGTTTCATATTCCAACATTCTCTCGTAGCACATGGCCAAATTATATCTGGTATTGCGGTAACACGAATCCATAGATGCCACCTCTTCCCAATATTGAACAGCAGTTGAACATTCTGCTTCTCTATCCATGTCACAAAAAAGTGTGTAGCAGTAAGCCCTTCCGTAGTAGGCACGGATGCTATCAGAGTTGATCTTTATCGCTCTTTCAAAAATCTCTAATGCCTGATCAGGTTCAAAACCTTCTAATAAAGCAAGTCCTTCATCACACAACTCTGTATAATTCTCTTTCTCAACCTCTAGCTGCTTTCCTTCAGATTCAGAATCATTTGAGCATGCGCCCAAGATAATAATCAGCGCTACCAGACCATAAACTTTCATGCCTTACTTCTTTAACCACTGATCTAACCAGGAGAAGAACTCTCTATGCCAAACCAAACCGTTTTGGGGATTCAAGACCCAATGCCCTTCTTCAGGAAAATAAAGAAACTTACTGGGAATTCCCTTTAGCTGGGCCGCTTGAAAAGCTTCCATTCCCTGAGTAACTGGCACCCTAAAGTCTTTCTCACCATGAATCACCAACATGGGTGTATCCCATTTATCCACTAAATTGTGTGGTGAGTGCTTATCATAACTTGGAGCTCTGTCTTTTCCCCAATAATGTCCTCCGATATCCTTATTGGCAAAAAACAGCTCTTCTGTGCTCCCATACCAACTCTCAAGATTGAACAAACCACAATGAGAAATGAAACATTTAAATCTTTTTTCGTGAATTCCGGCTAAATAATACACAGAGTACCCTCCGTAGCTGGCTCCAATACAACCCAAGTTCTCTTTATCAACATAGCTCTCTTTTGAGACATCATCAATGGCAGAGAGGTAATCATCCATTGGTTGACCACCCCAATCACCAGAAATGTCGTCATTCCATTTTTGACCAAAACCTGGCAAGCCTCTTCTGTTAGGCGCTACTATGATATAACCTTGAGCAGCCATTAGATGAAAATTCCATCTAAAAGAAAAGAACTGACTTACGGCGCTTTGAGGCCCTCCCTGACAGTATAAAATAGTTGGATACTTCTTATTCTTATCGAAATTGGGCGGATAGATTACCCAGGTTAACATGTCTTTACCGTCTGTGGTTTTAACCATGCGCTTTTCAATACTTACTTTATCTAATTTGGATAGAATATTGTCGTTAAAGCTTGTGAGGGCTTCTTGCTTACCAGATTTCAAGCTAACCTTATACAATTCATTGGGTTCCATCATACTCTGACGGGTACCAACTAAGTAATCTCCAGCCAATGCAATGGATGTATAATTGTGACGCCCATCTGTGAGCTGCTTGTGTTTCTTTGTTTTGACATCCAATTCGAAAAACTGATTGGTAGCGTTAATCACTGCCTCAAAATAGATTTTATCTCCTTTCTCAGACCACACGTAATCACTCACGGTGATGTCTATATCTTTTGTCAGATTTTGTTTCTCACTGGTTGACAAGTTCATAACAACAATGTCGTTCTTATCAGACTCAAAGCCATCTTCTTCCATGCTTAGGAATGACATGTACTTACCATCGTTAGAAAATGTAGGATTCATATCGTATCCTTTCATGCCTTCGGTCAGGTTTTCCGTTTTTCTGCTTGACAAATTATATCGATAGATCGCCGAATTAGTGCTGGTTGCATAATCCTTACCTGTCATCTTTTTACAAGTATAGTAAATGGTTTCACCATTTGGTCCCCAATTGATTTGCTCCATACCTCCGAAAGGGTTCATAGGCGTGTCATAGCGCTCACCCTTCATGATATCTCCCTTCAACACATATTGATCACCATCTTTTACTGCGTAAAACACATGACTGTAGGCGTAATCGTGCCAGCTATTCCAATGTCTGTACATCAAGTCATCAAATACATGCACATTTGCCTGATCCAGATCTTTGTATTTTTCATTGATGGTTTGATCCAATTTAACATCCTGAATAAACAAGATTTTATCGCCTTTTGGACTGTACTTGAAGCCGTTTAATCCATTTTCGAAATTAGTTACCTGGGTAATTTTGCCAGTCTCTACGGTCAACTCGTACATCTGAACCTGACCACTTTCAGCGCTCAGAAAGCCAATTTTTTCCCCATTGGGATGCCATGTTTCATTGAACTCACTGCCGCTGTATTTTGTTAACTGACGTGGAGTCCCACCTTCAACAGGAATGGTATACAAGTTCCTGTTGCCCTTGTTAACCTTCAGGTTATAATTTGTAACGCCGAACAGAACCGTTTTACCGTCAGGAGATATTTCATTTCCACCCACCCTGGAAAGCTTCCAAAGCAATTCCGGACTCATTTTAGTTTGGGCAAATACAGAGCCCATCAATAGAATAAATACAATGCTTAATAGTTTCATAGTCTACATGTTTTATGCGGACCGTGAATTTAAGAAAAGTGATCTATTTATAAGGCATTGATTTGATGAGTGGTTGCAAAACCTTCAATATTTATAATGATTGCCCGAGTTATTCTACCACGTGAACTTCCGTTCTTCTGTTCTTTTGACGTCCGGCAGCGGTATCATTTAAGGCAACAGGTCTGGTGGAACCAAAACCTTCTGAACTCAATCTATCAGCAGAAATCCCCTTCTTAATGAGGTAATTCTTAACCGCCTCTGCTCTGGCTTTGCTGAGTTTCATATTGCTTTCGGGATCTCCAACATTATCGGTATGGCCTTCTATTCTCATTTTCATCTCAGGTTTGTACTTCATCAATTCAGCTACTTCATTCAGCTCTTTGTATGAACTAGATCTAAGGCTTGATTTTCCAGTGTCAAAATTCACATTATTTAGGGTGAAAGATTTAGGAATCTCTATTTGAATGGTGAGCATCATTTCTCCATAACGCTGCCCTTCTTGCAGAGCAGGAACCTCAATAGAGCTATAATCATCCGCCTCACCAACACTTTTAATCTTTATAAGGTAGGTATCTCCTCCTGGAATTTCCATCTTGAATTTACCGTCTGTACCAGAGACACCCTTGTATACTTTTCCTGTCTTCTTTGCCTGAAACCAGATTTGCTCACCCTTTCTGGGTTTGTTTTGGAAATCAGTAACGTTAATGCTCAAAGGTGCCATGGCAGTTTGTGCAAGAGACATGACAGACATCAAGCATAAGAGACTCAGTACGAAGGTTTTCATATACATAATTTTAGCGTTTACCTGTTTAATGTCGGAAACACTGAAAAGTAACACTACTTTTTAAGAAAAACTGCATTTTTCCCATAAAAACACGCCCAACCTTCATTTACAAAGTTATGGGGGTCGTCCGAAATATCGTATAAAAAGATGCTTTTAGGCCGTGTAGTAATCGGTTCCAGCTCACAGTTTTTTGGACATGCTTCTATCAATTCCATTCGCTGGTGCATTTGATCATCAAATTCAGCCAGATCACCAGAAAACCAATCAAATATGGCATTCCGAAAGTTCGGTGCAATGATCACGCTTAACAGCATTAATGAGAAAAACCACTTTTTAATTGGAGACTTCTCTATCTTACCAAGCTTGGTTTGATGTGTATTCATGATAGAAATAATCATCAAGACCGACCAAATAATCGTGAAAAAGTATGCCACATTTAATGTCCTATGTTGCCCAAGAATTCCAGTACCCCAGTAAGCCGGAAATGTGCAGGAGAACATAATTAATATTAGAATTGCAAGTCCTTGCCAGATCGGAATTTTCAGAGCCCTAGTATATTTATTTTGGTAGCTTTTATGAAAGAAAATAAGAGACAGCAAGCTCAGCACAAAAACCGGATTCGCCAACCAGGTTAAAAGGAATCTTGCGGTTTGTAAACTACTCATCCAGAAAGAATACATCAGATCATGATTATCTGAAAAATAGGCAGCTCTTTCAGCATTACCTGGAGCCGATACCATCAACAGAAATCCCAGGCAACCGCTCATTAAAATTGGCATAAACCACCTCCAGTTTTTCCGATTATAAAAAACGACAAGCAGAAAAACGTGTGACCATAGAACGATCAAGCTTGTGACCTCACAAAATCCGCATGTAAGAAAAACCAGCATGGACAAGAGTAGCACATCTCCTCTCTTACTCACCACATGCCGTTGTGTCAAAAATCGTCCTAACCAAGTACCGTAAATCAGACATAGTAGACAAGAAGCATGGTAAATAAAGGCGCCTGTGTACCAATAAATTCCTTCTGATATGATGGGCATTGTTGACAGGTACATGACCGTTGTCAAGATCGAGATCAACCAGGTTTTTAGCGGAGCAAATTGTGTGAAAAAAGATTGAATTGTCCATCGAATAGACAGCACCGTGAGGCATATCAACACAAACGGAGCCAATCTGTATAACATAAGATCACCGAAAGAAATGGGGTTTTGTAAAACCAGAAAGTTAGATGCATATCGACCATTCCAATGGAAATAATCTGCCTTCCAATTTTCCAGTAAGGTGCCGCTTAAAGATTTACAGGCATAATTCAAATCATCCCCATCCGGATGCATATAGCCGCACAAGACAATGAAGGGCGTCAGCATCAGAAGAGATGCGAGTAATGTCAAGTATTGTGTTTTCTTTTCGATGGTGCAAAATGGGTCAATTATTTGGTGATGTCAAGTTTTGAGCGACTTAGTCTACGTGCATTATGATTTTCAATTATTTTTGCCTCATGGCTACCATTCTTTGCATAGAAACCAGTACAAAAGTATGTTCTGCGGCTATTTCCATTGATGGGGATATTGCAGCATACAGAGAAGTCAATGAAGTAAACTTCTCTCATGCAGAAAATTTAAACCTGTTTATTGAGGCGATTCTGAAAGAGAGTGGCGTTGACAGAAAATCTTTGGATGCCGTCGCTGTTTCAGAAGGTCCCGGCTCGTATACTGGTTTGAGAATTGGGGTGTCTACTGCCAAAGGGCTCTGCTATGGTCTGAATATTCCATTGATTGCTTTGAGTACATTGAGGTGCATGGCATGGGGCTTGGCACAAACACTTGAAGACGGATTGATTGTGCCCATGATTGACGCAAGGCGTATGGAGGTTTTTTGTGCGCAATACGATTTAAACCTCAGCGAAATATCGGCGGTTGAGGCTAAAATATTGGACCAATCCAGTTTCTTGAGTATTTCTCAAACCATTCATTTCACAGGTGATGGTTCTGGCAAGTTCAAAGAAATATGTGCACATTCTGATGCCTGTTTCCATGATATTTTACCCTCTGCAAGATGGATGGGCAATTTGGCAGAAAAGGCTTTTCTAAATGATCAATTTGTGGATACTGCCTACTTTGAGCCATTTTACCTAAAAGACTTTGTTGCCGGAACACCTAAGAAACCTGCGCATTTGAAATAGGTTGAAATCTATTCTGAGTACCTCTTTTTGTAATTATTGTACCAGGCAAATCCACCTCCTACGATCAATAAAGCCAACAAGGTATAAGGAAACTTTCCTCCTCCTCCGTTCTCATCATCATTATTATTTTTGGGCGCTTCATAGCCATAAGTAAACGAAAAACCTAGATAATCAATGATGTTTTCAGTGGTATTTCTGAAACTCAAATAATCAGCCGCAGGCACAAAATCTTGCTTAGTTTGGTAATGGTATTTGATGGTAGCCTGGTTGGATAAGCGACTGTAAGTGCCTTCCATATCGTAGGTGTAGAATTTGTTATCTTCATGAGTAGTGGTTTTTTCCAGAGACCAGGGTTCCGGAAATTCCACAATTGTTTTCAAATAGAAATCAACAGGGTGACTGAGTCTATAAGGCATTGTTCTTTCAGGGGTCGATACAAACCCAAAGGCTTCATATAATTCAGATGGATATGTATCAAATACAATTATGCCTTTATTGTCCTCATCTATGTAGAAGATGGAGTCAATAATGTAACTCTCTTCTATAAAAATATGGTTATCTCCTTTTGACAAGTCATCTCGATATATCATCTCCTGATCAATTTTAATGGACGGGTAAATGTTTGACTGAAATTCCAGATACCCCTGCGCAATTTGTTGTTTGGAAGAAGATTGAAAATAACTCCTGATATTATCTGCATCTCCGGCATAGGCATCTGTGGTAACGATTAGTTTTGCCGGACCGTTCATCTTTTCAATGACGTAACGTCTGAGCACCTCAGTTTTTGAGCGGTCATTGACGTTCAATTTTTTTAAATCTGTTTCGGATTTATCAATGACCAGGCCGAAACCATAGTTGGGAACAAAGGCTTCATCCCAATTGCCTCCCTGATTGGAAATTGTAGGATCGATATAGACTTCTTTTCCGTTGTGCCTGACACACACAATACAATGATCGAACACCATTTGACTGGGCAAATCATTTTCTACCCCAACTGTATTGGCCATGCTCACTAACATGGGTTTGGCGTCTATTCCCTGAAGGGTTAACATGGATGACAGCAAAAGGGATTTGTCCTTACAATCACCGTATCTGTTCTCGAGTACCTGAATAGGATCGTGGGGTTTATAGGCGCTCATGCCATCTTCAAAGCCAAGATATCGGATGTCGTCCTGCACAAAACGAATGATTCTGGTAATTGTTGAGTCTTGATTATTTGAGTACAATTCTCTCGGTATCTCAGCCTTCAGTTGATTTAATTTTGATTGTGGTAAACGGTACAACTTTTCTCCCCAATTAATGACCTGTTTCCATTGATCAAAGTCACCAATTTCAACATGGCTGTATGGATCATGCCAATTCGGCACATTATCTTCAATTATTTTAGCTTTTACAGGACCATAGTTCCATTGGTAGGTTGTTTTGCCATTGCTTGTTGATTTGCTTTCTTTTAAAATCCCCTCACGCTGAATATTTAACTTTCTGCTAGAATTGGTACTTACTGAAAGGTTAATTTCTTCAATTGGAGACGAAAATTCAAAGTACAACTTTCTATAAAATGTGCCCTCATTAACCGGGTTGGAACCAACATAACTGTAGGAAAAATCAAGAATATCTCCGGGTCTCACATCAGATAAGTCCACGCTCGCCGTTAATGAGCCGTCATACATATGGCGCTCAAGATTCGACTCCCTTTGGTACACATTGAAACTATGGGTTTTGAGTTTATCGATCACCTTTCCATCACGAATGATATTAATGGTATGGATAAAGACTTTCTCGTAGGACGGATCAAAGCTAAAACTGACGTTGCTATATTCCTGAACGCCTTCAGAGTTGAGTAGCTTAATGGTTCGTCTACTGTAAAAACTATCGTTGTCTAGGTTATATTGACGATCTAACAGCACATAGTAAAAACTTGATGCCTGATCGATTAGGCTCATCTTGTCGTACTTTGGCTCATTTACAGTTACCCAGGCGGGCACTTCCCGTCTTTCTACCTTGCGCTGTTGACCAAATACCGGGAAAATTGACAATAAAAAAATGATTGCACCAAGTCTCATCACATAAATTTGGATGAAGATAGCTGAAATATACGTTTGAACCATATTGAAAAAAGTGTGTAGTATTTTGTATGAAATCTATCATGCTTATATTGTTTATCTGTCTTTTTTGTACATTACCATCTTTAGGGCAACCCGGTTGGGCCTATAAGCTCGATGGTAACCTAAACAACATTGACTCAGTAAAATTGAAAAACTGCCTTGATAATCCCAATTTGTGTCACATGGGAATCATAACTATTGATTCAAGCACCGACTTATCAAGAATAGTTCACTTAAAATCAATGAAAGAGCTGGTTTTGGAAATCAAGACAGACAGTTTCCCGAGTATTTTTAGCAAAATTGAATTTCCCGATTTGACAAGTTTGGTAATTTATGGATGTAACAGACTAAAAGACCTGAAAAATATACAGGAATTAAAGAATCTAAATTATCTTCAGCTCTCCGAATTTGGTGGAGAAACCATCAATATAGATGCCACTCAATTAACTAAACTGTTTGATGTTAAAATTTTTGATTGCGACCATTTGATCCAAATAAACGAGCTTCTGGATTGCAAATCCATCAAACGACTGAGAGTTGCCGAATGTGACCATATTGAGGACATTTGGATAAATCCTGTAGCAAAACAGTGACACTAAAGTTATTGAATCGCACTTCCCAACCAGCGTTCCATCTCTTCAACTGATTTTCCTTTTCTTCGGGCAATGTCTTCCACTTGTTCCATATTAATTTTTCCTACACCGAAATACTTGGACTCAGGATGTGCGAAATACCAACCACACACACTGGCTGCCGGTGTCATGGCTAAATTGTCGGTCAATTCAACTTCTGTGTGCTGAGTAGAGTTAAGCAAATCAAACAACCCTGGTTTCTCGGTATGATCGGGGCAAGCTGGGTAGCCTGGGGCCGGACGAATACCTCTGTATTTTTCTTTGATCAAGTCATCATTGTTTAAAGTCTCAGATTGGTCGTACCCCCATAAGTTAACACGCACTTCTCTGTGCATATATTCGGCCAGGGCTTCCGCCAAACGATCTGCCAGAGCTTTGAGCATGATGGAATTGTAGTCGTCATGATCTGCTTCAAAACGCTTGACATGTTCGTCAATACCCAAACCAGCTGTAACAGTAAACCCTCCCACATAATCGCTAAGGCCAGAAGACTTTGGTGCTACAAAATCTGAAAGTGCGATATTTGGCACTCCGGCTGCCTTTTTGGACTGCTGTCTCAATGTTTTTTGGGTATACAAAACAGAGCTTCTGTTCTCATCAGCATATATTTCAATGTCGTCTCCTACCGAATTCGCAGGCCAGATACCAACAACAGCTTTGGCTTGCACCCAATTTTCATTACAAATGGTATTCAGCATGTTAGAGGCATCTTCAAAGAGCTTTTTGGCTTCTGTTCCAACCACTTCATCTTCCAAAATATTGGGATATCGCCCTGCCAACTCCCAGGTCTGGAAAAAGGGCGTCCAGTCTATATAGGCCCGTAAATCATCCAACGAAATTTGATCATACACCGTGACGCCCAATTTTGTTGGTTTTGACAAATCGTTTTGTTTGAAATCTATTTGAAGTGCATTATCTCTAGCTTGCTGCAGACTCAATAGTGGCTTTTGGTTCTTCTTATTCTCGTGATGAACGCGCACTTTTTCATAGTCTGCCTGAAGTTTCTCAATAAACTCATCTTTTTCACCGCTCAAAAGGCTTCCGGCTACCGGCACACATCTGGAAGCATCAAGGACATGGACTGTTTGCCCGTGAGAAAATACTGGATCGATTTTAACTGCCGTGTGCACACGAGAAGTCGTAGCGCCACCTATTAATAATGGAATATCCATTTCCAAACGCTCCATTTCTTTGGCCACGTGTACCATTTCGTCTAGCGATGGGGTAATCAATCCACTCAGTCCAATTAGGTCCACCTGTTCTTCCACCGCGGTCTCCAAAATCTTCTCCGGGGGCACCATAACTCCCAAATCAATTACCTCATAGTTATTACATCCCAAAACTACACCTACAATATTTTTACCAATATCATGAACATCTCCTTTCACTGTTGCCAGAAGAATCTTTCCGGCAGAAGATGACTTTTCGTCTTTTTCAGCTTCAATATATGGCAGCAAATATGCCACCGCCTTTTTCATGACTCGGGCACTCTTCACCACCTGAGGCAAGAACATTTTTCCTGCTCCAAACAAATCTCCGACCACATTCATTCCGTTCATTAAAGTCACCTCAATCACTTCCAGGGGTCGACTGGCTTGCTGCCTGGCTTCTTCCGTATCCTCTTCAATGAACTCAGTAATGCCCTTGACAAGTGCATGGGTTATTCTTTCCTGAAGGCTGCCTTCGCGCCAAGCCATATCACGCACTTGTTGTTTTCCGTCTCCTTTTACTTTTTCCGCAAAATCTAATAAACGTTCAGTGGCATCATCTCTTCTATCCAACAACACATCTTCTACGTGCTCCAGTAAGTCCTTTGGGATGTCATCATACACCTCTAACATAGCCGGGTTGACGATCCCCATATCCATTCCCTCTCGAATTGCGTGGTATAAAAAGGCCGAATGCATGGCTTCACGCACCACATTATTTCCTCTGAAAGAAAAACTCACATTACTCACACCTCCACTCACATGAGCACCAGGAAGATTTTCCCTGATCCAACGAGTTGCTTGAAAAAAGTCCAATGCATTTTTTCTATGCTCTTCCATCCCTGTGGCTACTGGAAAAATATTGGGATCGAAAATGATGTCCTGGGGAGGGAACTTGACTTTGTCCACCAAAATTCTGTAGGACTTCTCACAAATTTCCACACGTCTCTCATAACTATCTGCCTGACCTACTTCATCGAAGGCCATAACAATGACAGCAGCTCCATATTGTTTGATTTTTTTGGCTTCCTCAATGAATTTATCCTCTCCTTCTTTCAGGGAGATTGAATTAACCACACATTTGCCTTGTACACATTGTAAGCCAGCTTCAATGATGTCCCATTTGGAGCTGTCAATCATGATAGGTACTCGGGCAATATCTGGCTCTGCCATGAGTAAATTGAGGAACTTAACCATAGCCGCTTTTCCATCAATTAAACCATCGTCCATGTTGATGTCTATGATTTGGGCACCACCTTCTACCTGATGTCTGGCAACATCCAGGGCCTCTTCAAAATTGTCCTCATTGATCAAACGCAAGAATTTTTTTGAGCCAGCTACATTGGTGCGTTCTCCAACATTGACAAAATTCGTTTCGGGCGTAACTACCAATGGTTCCAATCCACTTAATTTCATGAATGGCAGGTCTTTCCATTTATATTGATATACGCCTGTATAATCCGGATGTAAACTCATAGTTTTAAGCAAGTGTTGCAGCAGGTTGATAATTTTTCACGAGTTCGGCAATGGCTTTAATGTGCTCAGGCGTGGTTCCACAGCATCCTCCAACAATGTTTACCAAACCTTCTTCCAGAAATACTTTGATTTGGGCAGCCATTTGTTCCGGAGATTCATCATATTCTCCCATTTCGTTGGGTAAGCCTGCATTTGGGTGAGCACTCACAAAGCAGTTCCCTTTGTTTCTAATAATTTGAAGATAAGGACGCAAAGCTGAAGCACCCAGTGCACAGTTTAAACCAATGGTTAGTGGTTCTGAGTGCTCAACAGACACAATGAAAGCCTCTGTTGTTTGTCCACTCAAGGTTCTTCCGCTAGCATCAGTAATGGTCCCGGAAATCATGATAGGCAAATCGGTACCCAATTCTTCCTGAACCTCATTGATGGCGTGGAGGGCAGCCTTGGCATTTAATGTATCGGTAATTGTTTCAACCAACAACAAATCTGACCCACCTTCAATGAGACCTTTGGCTTGTTCTGAAAATGCAGCAACCAATTCCTGATAAGTTACATTTCTGAAGCCAGGGTCGTTCACATCCGGAGACATGGATGCTAATCTTGTGGTTGGCCCCATTGACCCGGCAACAAATCTTGGCTTATTTGGTTCTTTTTGGGTAAATTCTTGCGCTACTTCTTTAGCGATTTTCGCAGATTGAAAATTAATGTCGTAAACCGCTGAAGCCAGGTCATAATCATCCTGTGCAATGGACGTACCTCCGAAGGAATTCGTTTCCACAATATCGGCACCTGCCTCAAAATACTTGGCATGAATTTCTTTGATGATATGAGGTCTTGTGATTGACAATAAATCATTGTTCCCTTTTAGCGGAGACGGATGATTTTCGAACTGAGTTCCTCTGTAATCTTCTTCTTCTAATTTATAGCGTTGAATCATGGTACCCATGGCACCATCTAACACCAAAATTCTGTCTTTCAATATGTCTTTAATCTTCACCATGTTCAAAAAAAAAATCCCGTTCCGGTGATGTCGGAACGGGATTTCATATTTATGTGTTTAAATAATCAATCTAGCCGACTTATCTTCACGCGACCAATGATCGCGATAGGAATTAGCACCTTTCCACGTCCAGCGTGGCGGTTGCCAAGGTATCACAGGGCCTAATCCCTCCTCCTTTCTTAATAAGTC
Source organism: Bacteroidia bacterium (assembly GCA_030433115.1). Classification (GTDB taxonomy): domain Bacteria; phylum Bacteroidota; class Bacteroidia; order Flavobacteriales_D; family JAUILH01; genus JAUILH01. Next base: position 42,503 of record JAUILH010000009.1, read on the forward strand.
TAAAAGAACGTAGCCACAAATATATGCAGTAAATGTGTGAAATAAAATTCACCCAATTATTTCTAACTTTGTTTACTTGGACAATTTGGTAGAACATAGCACTCCAGAGCTGGCATTTGTCAATGATTTAAGAGCGGAATTATTTGATTTTAGCAAACGAAATCAAAACATCTTTTTTAAAGGTGGGCGACAATTTTTGGAATTGTTAGACATGCCTAACGATCTTGAATTGACATCCGGAAAAAAAATGGTTCTGGATGTAGATGACGAAAGTCTACTAAATGCACTGGATGCCATCCGGATTAAAGCTAATAGAAACACGCGGGAGTTGGGGTTTAATCAACTAAACCTTGTGAGTGTTTTTGTTGAATGGTATCACCCGGATTATAAAGAACATGTGATGTCGCCCCTGGTGATTACACCCATTGAATTGAGACGTAAAAAAGGGATTTCTGTGGCTTACGAATTGTTGGTGGAAGCGGAGTCTAAATGGAATCCCGCCTTGACCTACCTGTGGCAACAATTGTTTCAGTTTTCTCCTCCGAAAGAACCGCTCTCACAAGTTGAAGACATCCAAATTTATCTTCAAAACCAAGATTCCGATCTTGAAATTTTTGTGAACCCTTCAGAACTATCACTGCACACGCGGCAACAATGGACTTTGATCTCACAACAACCAAGTATTGGAAATTTTGATTTCAGACGTATGAGTTTGCTGCAGGATTATGATCTCTTGCTAAACAATCCAGATCTAATACAATCTTTTGAGCAACGACCACTGTTTAAGGATCACGACAAACAACTTAAAGCCAGTTATAACGTCATAGGCGCGGATACATCCCAAATAAATGTGATTGAAAGTGGTTTATCGGGACAAAATTTGGTAGTTCAGGGACCTCCCGGCACCGGAAAATCTCAAACCATAGTTAATCTATGCAGCAACTTAATAGCCAGAGGCAAACGCGTATTGCTTGTTAGCGACAAAAGAGCTGCTTTGGATGTGGTATTTTCAAGGTTGGCTGGGGTTGGATTGGATAAATTTAGTCTGTTTAGTTACGACAGTCAATTAGACAGAAAAAAGCTGGTACAAGATTTAAAGAAAAGTTATCAATCGGCTTTGAACGACAATTTTGATTTGGGAGCACTGGTGTATGAAAAACAGAAACTGACCGAACAGATCAATCTTAAAAATCAAGCCATAGAGAGGTATCACATTGAACTTAACACCCCGAATGAATATGGATACTCGCTTAATGATTTGTTTGAAGCTGGTTTAGACACTCAACAGTATCTAGGCGAAATAGACAAGGGAACGCTGTTATCTCTTCCTTCTTTTCACGACTTCAAAACGCATGAAGCGGAACTGGAGAAACTCCAGAGCATCCATCTTGGGTTTGGTTATTCCGATTCATGGTCGAATCATCCGGCGTCAAACATCAAACATATTATTTGGCAGCAGGATGCACCAGGCAAATGGTTAAAAAACATCATTGATGAATGCAAGGTTCATCTCAACGCAATTGAAGAACTCAGTTCACTGGGCTACCAAAATTTCACTGTGGACCAATTGCAGCTGGAATTTGCAAAAGCTGGTTTATTCAACAAACTGGCAGAACTGGGGCTCTATGAATTATCTGACCCAACGAGCCCTCTATCCAAGAAATATGATAAGCTCATTGGTCGGTACAAGAAAACTCAGGAAAAACTCAAAAAGGCTAACAGGCGTAATAACTATTGGAAACAGCCATTTGACATTCAGGAAACGGAGGCAGCTATTGTCACCCTTGAAAGCACGGATAGCAGATTGCTCAAGATTTTAAGCCCGTCGCGGAGACGTGTCATCAAAACGTTGAGACATCATTACAACTTTGGAGCGCATGCTGTTCAGCCGGACTATTTGAGAGTGCTAAAATCCCTTCATAAAGAGTTAGAGCTTCAGGAGAGTCTCGAAACAATTCAAGACAACCTAACCAACGAATTGGGCAGTGAACAACTCGATTTGATAGACACTTTAGTACGAGAACTCAGACGAAAAATGGCTCAGGCGCCCGACACCTTCAATCATTTGCTACAACAGGACAGCATACATATTCAAACTTTTTACCAGCTCAATTCTTCTTTCGAACGATTCAAGCATCATGCAAGGCAATTAAGCTCTGACCTGGGGGATTTTACAATAGAAAATGTCCGTCAGTTTATTCAAAAACTGGAAGGTTGTTTAGATGAGATCCCTAGCTATGCACACCCCATCAAAAAGGTAGTCAACAGTGATACTTATAAAGCTCTTTGTTTAATCCCAGTTAATCTCAAAACACTCAAGGCACATTGCATAGATTGGGAGATCAATCAAAGTCTTAATTTGAGATATTGGTTGAAGAATACCACTGTGAATGAAATCAAACAACTGTATTTAGAAAAAGTTGACCTGGAAACCGAGCTTACTCTGGTCAACCAGCATTACTTAAGTGTGAAGCAGTTTCAAGAGATCAAATCAGCAGTATCTCTTGCTGGGAAGTCTGTTGTGGGTATGGATGAAGCAAGCCGACAAAAGAAAAAAGCCTTGCAACAAGCCAAACGCCTTTTGGAAAGGGAATTCTCAAAATCCAAACGCTTCAAGTCCATTCGGGAGCTGCTACATGCCGGTGCCGATAGTTTGTTAATGGAATTAAAGCCCATCTGGATGATGAGCCCTCATGCCATTGCAGATACCTTTGACATGACCGCGCTTTTTGATGTGATTATTTATGATGAGGCCAGTCAAGCCAGAGTTGAAGAAGCTTACCCCAGTTTATTGAGAGCCAATCAGTATATCATTTTCGGTGATGAAAATCAGATGCCTCCTTCTAATTATTTTAGGAAAAGTGAACAAGATCTTCCAGAAAGTTTGTTGAGTTATCTGACTCCAAAAAGTCAATCTCAATCCCTAAAATGGCACTATAGAAGTGAATCACAGGAATTGATTGAATTTAGCAATCAGCATTTTTATGAGGGTGAACTTGAGGTCATTCCATCGCCAGACAATGACTCTAAGCCCATTGAATTCCATTACATAGAGAGCGGACGCTTTGTGGACAGAAAGAATATTTTGGAGGCAAAAAAGACCATTTCAGTTCTAAAATCTTTGTTATTAAAGGACTATAAAAGCATAGGTATTGTAGCTTTTTCTTTGGAGCAAGCGCAACTAATCGAAGAAATTTTAACGCGTCATTGCCAACAAGATCCGGTTTTTTCAGAGCTGATTAACAGCAACTACGCACATTATGAAGATGGTGTTTACCAGGGCTTATTTATTAAAAACCTGGAAAACATTCAGGGAGATGAACGTGATGTTATGATCATTTCTTCGGCCTACGGCAGGGACAATGAGGGGAAAATGAGACAATATTTTGGTCCGCTAACTCTTGCAGGAGGAGAAAGGCGTCTTAATGTGCTGTTGACGAGGGCAAAAAAGAAAATTGTATTGATTTCGAGTCTTGTGGCAGACGACATTCAGTCTGACAAAGATGGAGCTGTTGCTTTTAAAGCCTTCATTCAGTTTGCGCAGATACATACTACATCAATCCAAAAAAGCCGGCAAAAAAGCATCTTGCTTAATCGAGATTCTGAAGAATTATTCAAAGCTTATTCCGCTAAAAATTGGACGGTTAGTTTAGAGGATGCGTATAATCGGTATTGTTATCCGGAGTTGTTAGTGGACTAACTTCACTGCCTCATTCTTCCATAAAAAAGCCACACTCTTCAGAGCATGGCTTCTATCATCGAATTGGAATCTTTTATTGTCTTCCTCCAGCACTTCTCGAAGGTGAAGCTGCTGCTTTCTTCTCTGCCTCAGCTTTGGCTTTAGCAGCCTCTTGGGCTTTACGTTTCTTTTCTGCTTCCGCTTTTGCTTTTGCCTTGGCTTCAGCTGCTTTGCGCTTTTTCTCAGCTTCAGCACGAGCTCTTGCTTCCGCTTCCTTTCTTTTTCTTTCTGCCTCTGCCTTAGCACGAGCCTGTTGTTCAGCTCTGGCTCGAGCCTCTGCCTCTTTCCGCTTTCTTTCCTGCTCCGCTCTGGCTCTGGCTTCTTGTTCAGCACGGGCTTTAGCTTCTGCTTCTCTCTTTTTCCTTTCCGCTTCTGCGCGGGCTCTTGCCTCTTGTTCTGCCTTGGCTTTTGCTGCTTGCTCCTTTTGCTTACGTTCTGCCTCTGCTCTGGCTCTTGCCTCCTGTTCAGCTTTAGCTTTGGCGGCCTGTTCTGCCTTAGCCTTAGCTTCCTGCTCCTTACGCAACCTGTCTTTCTCGGCTTGAGCTTTTGCAGCTTGTTCTCTCTTAATACGCTCTGCTTCCGCCTTAGCTTTTGCTTCACGTTCTGCTTTGGCCTTAGCTTCTTGCTCTTTGCGAATTCGCTCCTGCTCAGCTTTGGCTTTGGCGGCCTGTTCTGCCTTAGCCTTAGCTTCCTGCTCCTTGCGCAACCTGTCTTTCTCAGCCTGAGCTTTTGCAGCTTGTTCCTTCTTAATGCGCTCTGCTTCCGCCTTAGCTTTTGCTTCACGTTCTGCTTTGGCTTTAGCTTCTTGCTCTTTGCGAATTCGCTCCTGCTCAGCTTTGGCTTTAGCGGCCTGTTCTTTCTTAATGCGATCTGCCTCTGCCTTAGCCTTGGCCTCCTGTTCTGCCTTCGCTTTTGCAGCTTGTTCCTTTCGGATACGCTCTTGTTCTGCCTTGGCCTTTGCTTCTTGTTCTTTTTTGATACGTTCCGCCTCAGCTTTAGCTTTGGCTTCTTTTTCTGCTTTGGCTTTTGCTGCCGCATCACGCTTATTACCGATCTTAGTTAGCTGAGATTTAGGATACGACTCTGAAGCTTTTCCTTTCAATAACATGGCTGACTTATACTTGGTCTCAGCCCCGCTCAGATCACCTTTATTATAAAGCTCATCTCCTTCCTTGATCAATTTTTTGTAGTCTTTATCGATCAACTCGTCTTCAGATAATTGGTCAGTATTGGTTCCGCCAACGTTCGTGTTCAACTGCATGCCCGCTGCGTTTCCATTTCCGTTACCGTTGCCATTGCCATTCCCTCCATTTCCATTCTCATCATCTACTCCACCAGAAGCATCATTGCTACCATTTGGTCCGCCGCCGCCCTGACCAGGGTTAGAAGAGTCAACGCCATCTTGATTGTTGCCATGACCATTGTTACCGTTACCGTTGCCATTACCATTGCCGTTACCTCCATTAGACACGACTCCTCCTGCATTATAATTAATTGTAATGACCTCATTGTCCGATCCGGCGGAATTAGTAGCCGTAATACTGATCAAGTTATTCCCATTGTCCAGCATGGCCAGGAAGTAGAATGTTTTCTTAATAGGATTGTAGTTAAGACCTATTATTTCATCATTATTCACCTTAACTACGACATCATTTGCCGATTGAATATTTGTAATTGTACCATTCACATCATGACTTGGCATGCTTGAGGTGGTGTTAGATCCAGCTGGGTTATTTATAGTAATCACTGGCATTGCAGCAGATCCACCCGTGTTATTGGTGTTAGGATTTCCTCCTCCTGTGTTACCACCGGTATTCCCACCGTTACTGCCTCCAGGTTTCACTATGTCTCCTGTAGCCGTAGTGTCTACAGAACCGTCATGCATATTCCCATGGTGAACAGTTCCATCATCCGGATTGCCTTTTCCTCCGCCAGCTCCACTACCGTTTATGCCAAGAGAATACACTAAACTGGTGGTTTCACTATCAGAGCCAACACTATTACTTCCCACAACCGTAACTGAAGTGGTTGCTCCATTACTCAATGTAAGTGGAATATTGAAGTTCCCATTCACCGGATTGTAAGTAAAATTACTTGTATTCACACCATCCACAGTTACACTCATATCACTGGAAGAAGCAATGTTTGTAATGTTACCTTTTACCGTGAACATTGGCATCTGAGCTTGATGAGGAGCGCTTGCAGGATTTGTGATTGTCACATCCGGAGGTAATAATGTCACCACTTCTTGCTCTGGTTCATAATTTATGGTGATTGTCTCTGATGTATTTCCACACGCATTAGACACTTTAATGATCAGCACGTTAACACCCTCTTGAAGTGTATTAGTAAAAATAATTTTACCCGTACCTGCCTCAAATTGGAAGCTGTGCATATTGCCATTCAAAGATATTTTCACATCATTCTGAACCGCATCTGTTGCATACGCTTTTACGTGGATGTTGTCATTCTGTGACAAATATGGGTTACTCGCTGGCTTCACGACACTTAAAGTAGGTGGATTACAGTTATCACGATTCACTGTGATTATTTGAGCATCCTGACCGCATGTATTTGTCGCCTTAAGCTCAATGGTATTGGCTCCCACCTGAAGATTCACAGTACTTGTAAGTGATCCATTGTTGAAGTTAAAAGAGGTTGGAGCTCCGTTGACATTAAGTTGAATATCATTGGCAGAATTAACGTGAGTTACATCCGCATTGATAGTCACTGTTGCAGCTGTTGTGGTAGTATTGTTTGCCGGAGCATTCATAGTCACCACAGGTTCATCACATTTCTCAACCTTGATGGTCAAAGTGGCACTGTGATTACCACAATTATTAGATGCCTTAATTATAATTGTATTGGAGCCAATTGGCAATGTTTGATTGCTCGACAGCGCATGCGTGGCCAGATCGTAGGTGAAATTTTGAGTAATCTGTCCATTCACCAACATTTGAATATCACTGGCACCAGACACGTTCAATACTTGAGCAACGATGGTATTGGCTTGATTTTGAGTAACAGAATTGTTTGCCGGCTGACTGATGTTCACAATTGGTTCATCACATGGTTGTTGTTCTTCAACATAAACCACTGCCGCACTGGCATGACCATGATCACATGAATTCTCCGCAATCACTTCCAAAACGTTACTTCCAACCTGAAGATTGACTGGTACCGTAAGGCTATTTCCACTGTAATTGAAGTTATTGGTAACAACACCATTGAATTTAACTTCAAGTTGAGACGCCGACGACACATTGGTTAGTGCCAACTGGAAATTATAGGCATTAACTGAAGCCTGCAATGTAGCAGGGCTATTGCTAGGGTTTGTGAAATTTACCGTAGGTGCATCACATGGCGTACTTAAAGGCTTGTAAATAATCGTTGTGTTGTCACTTGCGGTACCATCCTGATTAGTACCAGTAACGGAAACCAGGTTATTACCTTGATTCAGTACAATATTATTGATCGCAATTGCTCCAGTAGTCGGATTAAAACTAAAGTTCCCAGTGCTCACACCATTTATTTGTACATCCAGCTGGTTGAATGATACAATGTGCTGCACGCTAGCCAAAACAGTTTCGTGCGCCTGAGTGGTGACATGAGGATTGGCAGTTGGAGATGTGATATTAACCACAGGAGGTGTTGGGTTGTGAATCGGTTGATAAATAATCGTTGTTGATGCATTATCAGATCCATATTGATTAGTTCCTGTGATACTCACCACATTATTACCTTGAACCAAGTTGGCATTCAATTGAAGCACTTTGGTATTCACATTGTAGGAGAAGTTGGTCGTGTTAGAACCATTCAACTGAACCGCAATGTCGTTAGCACTGTTCACGTTTAAAACAGTTGCAATCACAGTTGCCTGAGGTACACTTACATTGTGAGGGTTGGCTGTAGGACTCGTAATGGTAACCACAGGTGGTAATTGCGGAGCAGGCTCTTTGTAAATAATGGTTGTTGAAGCATAATCTGATCCGTCACTATTGGTTCCTGTCACTTCAAACACATTAGATCCCGGAACCAAGGTTGCATACACATCCATGTCTTTTGAAGACGTACTATAGGTAAAGTTACTCGTTGGTATTCCGTTAATCTTTAGTGTAATATTGTTCTTACCAGCCACATGCAATACCTGCGCAACCACGTGGTACTGGTTGTTATACACAGTCAATGGGTTCGCATATGGATCGATGAACGACACAATTGGTGGTTGAACCTGTTGGGGTTTATTGTAAATAATGGTTGTAGCGTCCTGATCTGAACCATCATTGTTGGTCCCGGTTACTACAAAGTAGTTGTTTCCAGGTTGTAAATTACTGTTAATGGTCACAAGATGATTACTTGGATTATAGGTAAATCCACTGATAGCAACCCCATTTTGAGTAACCGTAATGTTATTCGCAGACTGCACATTCAATACACTTGCCACTACTGTTTGAGAAGGGCTGTTAGTCGTGTAAGGATCCAAACTCGGATTGATAATGGTTACCACGGGAGGAACAGGTGTTACTGGTTTCTCATAAATTATATTACAAGACTTCACGTCTGATCCAGCTGTATTGGTCCCTGTAATCTCAATGATATTGTTGCCTTCATTTAAATTAAGGTTGGCAGTAAACAAATCTGTACTTGGATTATAACTAAAGTTACTGGTGTACTGACCATTTATCTTAAACTTCACATTTGATTTAGAATCGACATTGAAGATGTTGGCAGATACAGAGAAAGCCTGACTGTTGACAACGAAAGGACAATAAGAAGGGTTTTTTATAGATACGATCGGTGGACTGATCGTATTCACAGGATCAGCATATATGATCACCCTTGATTCATAATCCGAGCCAGCTTCATTTGTAGCTCTGATCTCAAACACGTTTTGTCCGGGTTTGAGCACAACATTGCTGGAGAATCCATTGTTACCTGGGTAGTAGGTGAAATTCAAATTCTCAATACCATTTTGTTTGAAGGTAATTTGATGTGCACCATCGACATTGTAAATTTTTGCTTTCAAATTGAAGGCGTAGGTATTTACAGTGTGCGGATTAGAATACGGATCAGTAATGTTTACAATGGGCTTCTTCTTAGGAGGCACCACAACATGTGAAGTATGTGTATTGTTATTGTTAATCGGCTCCACATGACTTCCTCTTCCTCTATGGATATTCCATTTCAAAGACAAGCCTGTGTAGTAGTATGTATCGTTTGTATTCGTGTTCTCGCCTGCAGCATTAAAAATCTGCCCGTCAAAACTATTTCTTCTGGTCCAAGTATGTCTGTGCACAAAAGTCAATGCAGCATGAGGTGACAATTGGAAGCCCAGTTCCAATCCTAATGTTGGCATCCAGTCAATATCCGGTCCATTATTCCAGGCAGCATCCGTCTCAAAGGTACCGTCCAAAGTCTGGTTTGGTCTTAATCTCAAATCATCAATTCCATACTCCGCAGTCTCATCATGATTGTACATGTTACCAGATATATCCAACTGATTTGTTTTCGCACTGTAAGCTGTCAAACCAATTCCACCAAAACCACTCACAATAAGCCCCGTTCTTTGTCTCAATCTATTCAAATGAATTGATAATTCAAGAGACTGGTCAATCAGAGAAGTTCTGTAGTTATGTAACACATGTCCAACATTGTCCTTATAGTTCAAGTGGTTTCCAGAATTGCCATTAAAACGGTCGTTATTTACAATAAATGCAGAGTCAGTCACATTTTTATCAAGACCATAAGTGGTCCCAGCCAAGAATCTGTAACGCAGTCCCCAGCCCAAAAACCTATCCTTCTTTAACCAGTCTTTTCCAAAAGTAAATCCACCGGCAAAACCAGCATAACGATCTACTTCACCTCTTAGTTGACTTTGGTAGGTAGCCCCTCCATTCAGACCAAGATAAAAACCAGTATTTCGATCGTATAAAATCTTTGAACGACTTCCCGACTGAGAAAAAAGTTCTGAGCTAAAACTCATTAAAACTCCAGTCAAGACAAGGTATAGTAACGTTTTTTTCATGTGCGTGATATTATTGTAAGCAGGCAACTGCATATATCGTACCAAACTTAGTGATATTTTGAGACAAAGCGATAACTTTTATCGATCAGTTGATCATTTTTACAGGTTAATTGGTCAATAATCTTTATTCGCTCAAAGTTTATTTAATTACCTTTACGAGATGCGCTTTTTTTTAGCATTTATTGGTGTAACTGTCTTGTACATTTCGAGTCATTCTCAAAGTGCCAACGATCAGTGTTCAAGTGCCACCTTCCTATGTCCTAATTTGAGTTACAGTGGTTCAAATAGTGGGGCAAGCACAGACATTTGTCCTGGATGCTCAGATGGAGCTGCAGCTACTGGCAACTTCTGCTTTGAATTGAATAATACAGTTTGGTTTTCGTTCACAACCAATAATGCAGGCGGAGCGGCCACTGTCAATATCAGTAACATCTCATGCCTCACTGGTGCAGGAAACAGCAGTGAACTACAGGGCATTATCATTGACGCAGGAATTGCATGCGATGAATCGACATATAGCGCCGTTTCTAACTGTGAAGCCGGGCAGGCAGGTAGCATGGCACTTAATGCGGCAGGACTCGCCCCGAATACCACATATTACGTTTTGATAGATGGGGCAATTGCCGGTTTCACGAATGCGGCAGAATGTGATTTTGATATTCAAGTGTCAGGAACGGCTGTAGATCCGAGTGCCAATATTGTCACAGTAGATGAAACATGTGGCAATACGAATGGATCAATTACGGTCAATAATGTATCAGGAGGAAGTACACCTTACCAATACTCAATTGATGGAACCAGTTTTCAGGCAGGAAATGCTTTCAACGGACTTGCAAGTGGCAATTATACGGTAACCATACAGGATGATAATGGCTGTATTTTTAATCCTGGAACAGCTCAAGTTGGGCTAATCGGTGGTCCCACAGGCGGTGCACCTGCAGTGATAAATGCAGATTGTAACATGAGCAATGGTGAAATCACCATCAATGGCGTTGCCGGTGGCAATCCGCCGTATCAATACAGTTTGAATGGCGGTGCTAATCAAGCGTCTAACAATTTTAACGGTTTGGCGGCAGGAACCTACACGGTTACGGTAACTGATCAGCAGGGGTGCGAGCAAATTATTTCCAATATTGTTGTGCCAAATAATGCCGGACCAACCGGAGCAACCATGCTGGTTTCTGATGCTTCTTGTGGTGGTTCTGATGGCAGCATTACTGTAAATGTGAACGGTGGATCTGCACCATTTTCTTATGCTATAAATGGCGGTGGACCTCAGGCAAGCAATGTCTTCTCCAATTTGGCAAGTGGTAACTATTCCATACTAATCACGGACAACAACGGATGTACTTTTGAAATCCAGACGGTAACTGTGAACTCCACACAAACCAACGTTGTGCCTAGTGTCAGTATTACAGCGAACCCTAATCCGGCCTGTGATGGAGAAATGATCACTTACACTGCCACTGCTACAAATGGCGGAAACAATCCAAACTTCAATTTCATGGTAAATGGAACTTCCGTCCAGAATGGCAGCTCAAACGTATATACAGGTGTGCATTCAGCAGGAGACATTATCTCATGCGAAATTACCTCCGATGATCCATGTGTTGGGGTTAACACCGCTACATCAAATACAGTTACCATTGTTCCTACCGAAAGTCCTACTGTGGTAATCAATACTTCAAGCACGGATGTTTGCGCCAATGAACAAACCATTATTTCTGCTGTAGCCAATGGCTGCACCGGAGATTATAATTACAACTGGATGGTAAATGGTAGTTCAATAGGCGCACCGAACGACGACACTCTAACAATCGGCACGTTACAGGATGGAGACATTGTAACTTGTGAAATCAGTTGTACCAGCACTTGCAGTACACCTTCTAACTCCAACGCACTGAACTTTAATGTCACTACAGTTAATGCAGATGCCGGACCTGATTTTCAAATCATTCAAGGCAGCTCAGCTGGACTCGGCGGAAGTGGAAGCGGCACACCTTCATGGTCTCCACCGGAAACTCTGTCCGATCCGAATAGCTTCACCCCTCAAGCCTCTCCAACAGCCACAACCACATACACATTAACTGTTGATCAAAACGGATGTACAGCAACAGATGAAGCGATCGTTACAGTGACTTTGCCAATCGTTCTTACCAATACTTTTACACCTAACGGTGATGGTTATAATGACACCTGGCAAATTGCGCGAATTGAAGCATACCCCAGTGCTGATGTGAGTATTTATGATAGATGGGGGCAAAGAATTTATCATTCCATCGGTTATTCAAATCAAAAACCATGGGACGGAACAAGAAGCGGGTCTTTTCTCCCTGCTGCCACATATTACTACATCATCGATTTGAGAACTGGAAATGATGACTATGACTTATACAAAGGAACCGTGACCATCATATATTAAATGAGATATTTACTTGTCATACTATTTTTATGCTGTGGAGCACTGAAGGCCCAACAAACCGAGCAACTTACCCAATATATGTTCAATCAGTTTGGTTTGAATCCGGCATTTGCTGGTCTTAAAGAGTGTTTCGACATCCGAGTTGGTTATAGGATGCAATGGATTGGCTTTGAAGACGCTCCAAGGACTGGCTACATCAATGCCAATGGGCGAATTCTTAAGCGGAAATCTGGATTTAACGAAAAACATGGCGTAGGCGCTCAGGTATTAAGTGACGCCACTGGTCCTACCAGCAGAACATTCTTCAATCTGGCGTACGCCTATCATGTAAAAGTTGGTAGAAAGTACACCTTGTCCTCAGGAATTTCCGCTGGTCTGCTTCAATTCAGATTCGATAAAGCCAGAGTGACGGTTTGGGACACCGATGATCCGGCGATTAATGGTTCTATTAGCAGATTTATTGTACCCGACATCAACATTGGTTTTTTACTTTATAGTGAGAACTTTTACGCCGGTCTGACCATGAAGCAGGTCTGGAGAAATAAGTTAAAAAACATATTCCCGGACTCGCGAATGACGCACCATTATTACTTCAATATTGGTAAACGATTTGTTGCAAATGACAAGCTGACCTATGTACCATCCGTTCTTTTAAAATTTACTAGATTGAGTGTGCCAGCACTGGATATTAATTTGATGTTTGATTTTGATAATGCCCTCGCAGTTGGACTATCTTACCGCAATACAGATGCCATCGCAGCCATGTTCAAATTGAACTTTCTAAAACGATTTAGCCTTGGATATTCATTTGATTTGACCACGTCAAGAATCCGATATGGGAGTTCCAATACGCACGAAATTACACTTGGTGTGTATTCATGCCCATTGGATGACTCTCATAATTATGAATGTCCGGTTTTTTAAAACTTTTGCTGCACCATGAAAATGTGAGTGATCAATATTTTACTTTCATTGAAACAACACGGGTACTATTTACGTATAAACAATGTTTAGACTTGCTTGTATAGAATTAAACTTGATGCGAATCAAATCATTATCACTACTTACTGCTCTGCTATGCCTACTTGCGAATCAAGTAAAGGCATCAGACTTGTATTGGGTCAACGGAACTGGTAGCTGGCACGATGGTTCTCACTGGTCAACCAGCTCTGGTGGAAACTCATGTGACTGTATTCCATCATACCATACCAATGTGATTATAGACCAAAATTCTTTTGATGCAAATGGTGTAATATCTATTTCTTCAGATTTGATGATTCACAGTATCAATACTCAGGGGCTCGATCAGCAAGTCAACGTCATTGCATCTATACCAGTTGAATTATCAATTAACTCTTCACTTCTATTAAGTGATAAATTATCCTACCAACCATCTGGAAAAATCGAGTTTCGTGGGAATCAAGTGGCCTACATAAACACAGGTCGGCAAGCAATAAAAAGCGACTTTGTTTTCAACGGCAGTGGAACATGGCATCTTCAGGATCACCTAAGCACATCAAAAGATGCCAAAATCAACATCATAAAAGGGCATTTAAATCTCGATGGTTATGATGTTTTTTCCGGAGGACTTGTTTCTAATTCGAACAAAAACAAGTCCATCAACATAACAAGTTCTGACATCTATTTTGTTAACCAATTTGATCTGGATAATCAACTCATCGTGAATACTAACGGGTCAGAAAGTATTTCTCTAGATCCGGCCATATCTACCATCAACAAAGGCAATGCCCAGGGAGCCAATTATAAGCAAATGGCAGTGTGCAATAGCCCACCCAATCCAATTACCGTTACCATCAACGTTACCTCCAACTACAATGGTTCTCATATTACTTGTAATGGTCAATGCGATGGAGAAATTACGGTAACCGCTTCATCGGCAGGCGGAGGACCCTTTTCTTATGATTTTCAAAACACAGGTACTTTTACCTCTCAAACCGTTTATCCTGGTCTTTGTGTAGGAAATTTCACCGTTGTGGTAACTGATTCAAGTCAGGAAATTGTTCCTGGCAGTAATCAATACTGGACTTGCTCAGAAAATGTCAATGTCATAGAACCTCCTGTGATCAACTTTGGAGTAAACCTCATTGTTAATCCAAGTTGTCCAGGTGTATGTGATGGACAAGCCTTCGTAAGTGCTGGCGGTGGAACAGGAACTCTGGACATTGATTGGCTTAACGGTGAATCTGGCTCCAACCCTGTAATGATGTGCACCGGCTCTAACTATGTGACAATTACAGACGACAATGCCTGTGTTCACAATGATTCGGTCGTAATTTTAGCACCTACGGATATTTTTGCAAATGCAAGCATTGAAAATGTCAGTTGTAATGGTTTTTGCGATGGACATATTATTTCCAACCCAAGTGGAGGAAACGGCGCACCGTATAGTTTCCAATGGTCTCATGATGGCAGTATAGTGATTGATTCTGCTGGAGGGCTTTGTGCCGGAACTTATGATTTACGTGTTCTGGATGTAGATG
>JAUILH010000156.1 GCA_030433115.1 Bacteroidia bacterium
AAGAACAAAAGCGCGGAGACCAGATTTATTGGACAATGACTAAAATAAAATTCGGAAGCTTTAGTTTTATCCAGATAATATATGTAAGTTTGCACCCCGATTTGGGAAAAATATAAGATTTTCAATTATGGATATCGTTAAGCAATTAGAAGCAGAATTAGTACAAAAGAATGACTTGCCAGAGTTTGGTGCTGGGGATACAGTTAATGTACACTATAAGATTAAGGAAGGGAACAAAGAGAGAGTTCAGCAGTTTCAAGGTGTAGTTCTTCAAAGAAGAGGATCTGGTGCAACTGAGACTTTTACCGTAAGAAAAATGTCTGGTGGCATTGGTGTTGAAAGAATTTTTCCTGTAGCGTCTCCATTCATTGACAAAATTGAAGTGAACAAACGCGGTGCGGTTAGAAGAGCAAGAATTTTCTACTTGAGAGAACGTACTGGTAAAGCTGCAAGAATTAAGGAAAAGAAAAGATTCCAAAAGAAATAAGAGACTTAAATATCTCACTAAAATCCCGCTTCAAAACTGAAGCGGGATTTTTTATGTCTTGGGTTTTGTAAAAACGTCTTTCACAATAAATATCTTTGACATATGAGAGCAAAGATTCTACTCTATTTGACAATTGTACTTCAATCAGGGTGGGTTTGGTCTCAATTCAACAACAGACAACCGGAAGTGCTTAAAGCGCACCACATTAAAACAATTAAAATCTATACCGATCATCCAAGTGATTCTGCTAACCGTCTTTACCTAAAAAGCATTCACGAAATAGACAGCAACGGACTGTTATTAGGAAAACGAGATTTTTCTTACAATGACTCAGTCAATTACACAAGATTGCACGAATACACTTACGATTCCAAACTCCAAAGGCAAGGATACGTCCATATTTCCAGAAGACAATCTAAAGCTTATGACACCACATTTTATTATCAGGATTCAACATATTTAACTGGAGACACAGTATTTTTCATGGAGAAGACTAGACTCAACGACAACTGGACCCTCCGCAAATATGCCATCCAGAAGAAAAACTGCCTGAGACAAAAAATATCGCAAATCGAATTGCCAAATGATTCTCTCATTTATATCAGTCGCACTTTCTTTCGTCCGCTTAGAAAATCTCAAAAACAAACCAACAAATATTACCATAAGAACAAGCTAAATTCAAAGTCCATTGTCAAACTAAGGTACAATTCCGAAAAGCAACTCATTGAATATGATTCAAGATTTTGGTTCCAACTTTACCTGAAACCATCAGTTGATAAATACACTTTAACTTATTTAGAAAATGGCTTGATAGATCAAGTGGTTTGGCGTGGCGAATCAGAAACAAAGTACATATATTCTTATATTAAGCACTAGAAAAAACCATGACAAAATCAGTTGACACATACTTTCTAGAAGGCTGCGGTCGTTGCCCATTGCACGGCACCTTAGATTGTAAAGTCCATAATTGGACAAAAGAATTGACATTAATTAGAAGTTTGGTTTCCGATTCTATGCTTAAAGAAGAATCGAAATGGGGCGTCCCTTGCTATACTTACAAAGGCAAAAATGTACTCACGATTAGTGCATTCAAAGAATATTGCTGCATCAGCTTTTTCAAAGGTGTATTACTTAAAGATGAGCACGACTTACTTGTGAAACCGGGACCTAACTCTCAATCCGCTCGCCTTCTCAAATTTAATCAACTGTCTCAGATTGAAAACCATTGTGATACAATTCAAGCGTATATTGAAGAAGCCATTGATATCGAAAGGAAGGGCTTGACAGCAACATTCGGGAAAACTCCAGAACCGATCCCTGATGAACTCAACTTAATATTTGAGGAAGACCCGATCTTGAAAGCAGCCTTTGAGACCCTCACGCCTGGCAGGCAACGTGGCTATATCTTACACATATCTCAAGCCAAACAATCTAAAACCAGACTGGCGAGAATTGAGAAGTGCACCCCAATGATTTTAAGCGGAATTGGCTTACATGATAAATACTCATCTGACAAAAGAAAAAACTGATCTTAGAAAATTTTGATAATTTACCCATACCAAACCAAAAGCCATGACACTTTCAGACATCAAAAAAGCACTCAATAAACTTGATACAATTTCATTCAAACTTCCAAACGGAGAATTGGTTCCAAGCCACTTTCATGTCACAGAAGTTGGCAAAGTGAGTAAGCATTTCATTGATTGCGGAGGTACAGTTCGTCGAGAAGAAGTGGTCAATTTTCAGTTATGGAGCGCTAATGATTACAACCACAGGCTGCACCCTGAAAAATTACTCCACATTATTGAACTCTCCCAGCAAAAACTTGAAATTGGTGATCATGAAATTGAAGTCGAATACCAGTCAGATACCATTGGCAAATACGGTTTGAACTTTGACGGCACACATTTTTTACTCACTATAAAAGAAACTGACTGCCTGGCACCAGACAAATGCGGGGTTCCCATTGCAAAACCAAAAGTAAGTCTGTCAGAACTCCAAAGCAAAAACGCATGTCAACCAGGAACCGGATGTTGTTAAATTCATTGCTCATGAGAAAAATTACATACCTACTTAGCGTTCTATTATTAGTGTCAGCTTGCTCAAGTGACCAGAGGCAATCTGATACTGCACCAAAGACCAACGAGCAGGTTAAAACAGACTCAGGTCAAGAAGCAAGTTCAGATGATCCGACCGAGGAAGGCATTCATCAAACCGAGCCATTGCTTGAAATAAATGAGGCAGAAGAAGCAGTTGCCGATGATGCCACGACAGTTTATTTCAATGATTTAAGCATTCGTTTGTATGATTTTACGGTATATTGGAATTATCATAATTCGGAAGATAAGGAGACCAACCACGCCGATAGTCTTGCGCATTTCGATTTGGACCTTGGCGACTGGATGCACGACAAATCTTTTGAAATTCTGGAAGACCAATACGACAATATTGAACTTTACGTTCAGGAAATTGTACATCAATCAATGGATTCTGATGAATTCAGAGAAGTATCCCTATGTGTGATGGGCACTTGGAAAGCTGACACATCTGATTGGGTCAAAATAGACCTGAATCAAAACGATTATAGATTCGATTCCCATACAGAGTTTCCTGAACATCCTATTTCATTTACACTAGATGATTACAAACAAGCTGTGAAAGAACACTGTGGCGAAAGCTGGTTTGAAGAAATCCAACACATTGACTCCACTGATGATCTACCAGCTTCAGAATTTACGAGTCAGTATAGATACAAGTTTGTGGCCAGAAATTCTCAAACAGGTCGAACCATAGAAAGAATCATCTCCTTCTACACGCCCACTTCATGTTAATCCAAATCAAACTTCACGGGCAGTCTGTAGGTTCCATTGAGTCCTAATTTTGCAATCGCTTCTTTGTGCTGATCATTGAGTAAGGTCAAAACGCGTACGGCCTCAGTCTCCAAATCATATCCTTGTTGGGTAAGGCTTTTGATGTTCGTGATTTCACCTGATTCATTCACACTGAACTCAACGATTACGGTAGTTTCAACCTTCTCTTTTCGGGCTTTACTAGGGTATTTGACATATTTATTAAATAGCGATTGAAAACTGAATTTTTTATCGTCTCCACCTCCATTTGAGTCGTTAATGCTTGTCGCAAAAGTCATGCTTGATGCTAAAAATAAACCGAATACTAAAATTGTCTTTTTCATAATTAACGTGTTTGACAGTGTGACGCTTGTCTGTTTTAAAAGTTACAATGGTCATACAAATCACCAGTAATTATGTCTTATTTTGTGACCTATTAAGACAAACTCATGAATAAAAAACTCGTTCTATGGCTCCTTTACCTTGGTTTAGTGGTTGCTCTGGTATTTGCCATTATCAATTATGGAGATGTTAAGGATGCTTATCATCAGATGGCGGACGAATATACGAGCCACCCAGGCTATCCAGATGATATCCCCGAAGACCTTCAGGATAAGATGAACCATGCGTGGAAGGACTATTATATTGTGGGAACGGCCTTACTCATATTTCTTGTTGTAATGCATATTATTGTGATCGGACGTTTTATTTACAAGAAACGGAATATCATCAGAGGTGTATTTCAAAAATAGACTTATTGTGATCCTATTCTAACCATCGTGATATTACCCAAAACATACTTCAATTGGAGCTCCGGAAAAGATGCTTCTCTGGCACTCCACACCATGCTGCAAAGTGGCCAATTCAACATAGACAAACTACTTACCAGCATCAACACTCATCACAACAAAGTTTCCATGCATGGTCTGCGACGAGAGTTACTTGAGGCTCAAGTCCAATCTATCGGCATTCCACTTCAAACGATAGAATTACCTGAAGAACCCTCCATGGATGACTACAATCGGATCATGACCGATACAGTCAAAGACCTTCAAGGAAAAGGTTATACGGATTGTGGTTTCGGAGACATCTTTCTAGAGGATTTGAGACAATACAGAGAAGAGCAATTGGCGCCATTTGACATTCTCCCCCACTTCCCGCTCTGGAAAAAAGACACAAAAGACATTGCCTCCGACTTTATAAAAAAAGGCTTTAAGGCAATTGTTATCTGCACCAATTCCGAGCTACTTGGTCAATCATTTGTGGGACGAGAATTTAACCAAGACTTCATCAAGGACCTTCCAAATGGTGTTGATCCATGTGGCGAGAATGGCGAATTTCACACCTTCTGTTATAATGGCCCCATTTTCAATAAGGCAGTTGAATTCGATATAGGTGAGACTGTTTACAGAGCGTACAAGGCACCAAAAAATAACGAAAATGCATCAAATATGGGCTTTTGGTTTTGTGATTTAATAACTTCAAGGTATAGGGAAATTAGTTAACTTGTGGACATGATCTTTAGATACGCTTGCATAACTCTTTTTACAAGTCTAGTGCTGATTTCCTGTTCAAAAGAAGAAACCGAAGAACAAGGTAAAGAAGCAACTGATACCCGTTGTCAAGAACTATCTACTGAAAAACAAATTGAACTCACAGGTTCTTTGATTATTAGTTCCACAGGTGAATTGGTCTTAAAAAGTGTATCTGATGATTCAATGAACATTGCCTGTCCAACATACCTAGTTGCGTGCAATGATGAAGTCAAATCGTATATTTATTCGCAGTATGATGCATTTTCCAGGATAAAACTAATGAATGAAAATTTCTGGATCACAATCACCGGAGCATATCTCAATCTTGATCATTATTACAATCAAACAGACGATTTTCATCAATTAGAATTTCTATTTGACCACGTTTCACTGGTAAATAACCCACAACAGTAAAATTCATGAAACACTGGTTAGCTTGTCTTTTTTTTAGTTCATGTTCTGTCTTGGCTCAAACAGACAGCACCTTTAAGATTGCCTTTGGCTCTTGCGGTCACCAGGATCATCCTCTCCCCATATTCAATAATATAGTTGAACATGATCCGGATATTTTCGTGTTTTTAGGCGACAACATTTATGGTGACACCAAGAACATGGATACGCTCAAAGCAAAATACCAACGTCTGGGAAACAAACCATCTTTTATAAACCTCAAAAAAAATGTTGACATCATAGCTACCTGGGACGACCATGACTATGGTTGGAACGATATCGGCAAAGATTACCAATTTAAAGAGGCATCTAAAGCCATTTTCCTCGACTTTTTTGAAGAGCCTGATAGCAGTCAACGTTATGACCATGAAGGCATTTACCACGCCTACTATTATAAACATCAGGGCAAAACCATTCAAATTATTCTCTTGGATGAGAGGACATTCAGAGACAACTTAAAGCCGTACGAAGGTGAAGTTGACAATGACAGACGTTATTTTTATCATTTGGATTACGGTCCTCATTCAGAAAATGATCGAGCAACTATTTTGGGAGAGGCACAATGGATCTGGCTCGAGAACGAACTCAAACAACCAGCTGATCTCAGAATTATAGGATCTGGAACTCAATTTGGCATTGAATTCAATGGCTACGAATCCTGGGCAAACTTTCCAAGCGAGCAACTTAGATTATTGAACCTCATTAAATCAACCAAGGCGAACGGCGTGCTGTTTATTTCCGGGGACGTGCACTATGCTGAAATTTCAAGAATGAACGTTAGGAATTTATACCCTATTTACGACATTACATCAAGTGGCTTGTCATCCACCTGGCATTTTGCCACGCCGAATATGTTTCGTGTAGAAGGTCCGGTTATGGAAAACCACTTTGGCTTATTGACTGTTGATTTTAATTCGGCTACTCCCAATGTGAAAGCAGAAATATGGGACATAACTGATAATCAAAGAATTGAATACACGATTGATTTGCAGGAACTGATCTTAGACCCGAAATGATATGACTTATTTTCTACTGACATTGACAGCTTTTACGGCATTTTGGCTAGAAACTCCCCGTCAAAATCCTCCGAAAAAGAACGGTAAAAAATCAATGGCATTGATTCAAAACCAAAGCTGGATTCCTATTGAAGAAGACGAGCTAACAATTGAAATAAACAAAGCACCTTTTTCGCTCAACTTCTTTTGTCAAGCCTACAACTCAAAAAAATCAAAATTCCATGCAGTTCAAATGGCTGCTTTTACTGAGAAAGCAGGCATGGCACATCTAACAACTGGTATTCAACTTGAGGATACTGATTGCTTTGCTTCCGGAACAGGCATGGCTCCCAATAAAAGCAAATATTACGAATCGCTTTTCTTTGAAGCAGATGCCCACCATTATTTGTTTTACGAAAATGAGACTACCAACCGCCTTAACTTACTTGGCAAAAAGGGAAAGTATCTGAAGCTTGGCTTTGACATTTCTCAATTCACCATCAACGGAAAAACAATCCATATTTCAGAAACTGATTTATCTGAGTTTCATTTGGCAATTTTCATTGATCGAAACTTAAATGACCGAATTGATAAAGGTGAATTGAAAAAACTAACAGTGAGATTTAATTAAACACCTCAATGAGTTACACCGAAGACGCATTATTCGATAAAACAGACTTTTCAAGCTCAGGACTCACAGCCAAAACCTTTGAGGCTTGTCAGTTTGTCGCCTGTAATTTCAACAACACGGATCTTTCTGGAATAAAGTTTATTGATTGCACATTCACCGATTGCGACCTAAGCAACGCCAAACTGATCAAGACATCCTTTCAAAATGCCGAATTCATTCAATGTAAACTTCTTGGATTGCAGTTTGAACACTGTCATGATTTTGCACTCTCTTTCAGTTTTGAAAGGTGTCAACTCAATCATTCATCATTCTTTCAGAATAAGCTCAAAAAAACCAGATTTGACCATTGCCAATTGGTGGAAGTAGATTTCACGGAAGCCGACCTTAGTGAAGCCGTATTTATGCATTGTGTGCTAAGCAGAGCCATTTTTGAACAAACCATTCTGGAACGTACCGATTTCACCACTGCTTCAGATTATACCATTGATCCGGAGAATAATCGAATAAAAAAAGCTAAATTTTCGGCCAGAGACTTACATGGTCTTCTAAAAAAATACAATATTGACATTCATTCATAAGCAGAGTTCATGAAATTCTTTTTCTTCTTGATCATATTATTGAGCAGCATGTCTGTAAAAAGCCAATCTCGAAATGCAGAACTTCACCAAATTCTGGATACACTCATCAACCGTTCAAAAGACATCTCATATTACAGAACACAAGTCAATTGGGATTCTTTAAGCACAGCAGTTCATGACCTGGCCAAAGAATCAGAATCGATTGACGACCTCAAACCTGCCTTTACTGCACTCATCAATGGTTTAGGTGATCCTCATGGCACTATCAGAAAAACCAGTGATTTCTCTATTCTTGGATATTTTACGGACCGCAAAAACTCTCCGAACCAGGATAATCGACCTAGAGATCAGGAAATTTGGCAAACAGTTAACAATCCGGATTCCCGATTTGAATATGCGTTACTAGACAATCATGTTGGGTACTTAAAAGTAGTTGGCATTGGTCCTCAGATCGACGGTCAAAAAGAAGCGAACCGCATCAGAGCAGCCATCAATGAGCTAAATAAAGAAAAAGTGGACAAATGGATCGTGGACCTCAGGTACAATGGGGGCGGCAACATCAACGTTATGATGGCAGGTCTGGCTCCACTTTTCGACACCACTGCTGTGGCAAGTATTCAAGGACCGAATGGAGAAAATGCAGGAGAAGCGACTATAAAAAAAGGTGATTTCTACTATTTCGAGATGAGGGCTTTTAACATGAAAAGAAAACCAAAAATCAAAAATCCTAAAATCGCTGTTCTATTAAGTCGTTGGACAGTGAGTTCCGGAGAATTGGTAGCCACCGCATTAAAGGGACAAAAGAACACGAAATTCTTTGGTGAATATACTCAAGGACTCACTACCAATAACAGTTGGGAAATAGTGAATAATGAGGTCGCACTCATCATAAGTACAGGTGTGTATTGTGATAGGCATGGCACCGCATACCCAGTTAATATCCCAGTTGATGAAGAAGTCGTTTTCAAAGTAGAAACTGATCCTAAAAAAGATGAAGGAATTTCAAGGGCAAGTGAGTGGCTCAATCGACCAGAACAATAATCATGTACTTGAAACATTTGACCAAACCACTACAAATCAGTTGAATTATTTATCATTCAACGCAATATAAAATTAGTCCAAAATGGTTCAAAAACTCATAGTCGACAAGGACTACACACTTGAAGAGATACATAGCAAAGTTGAAAATGGTGCCAAATTTGTCGTTTTCCAGTATTGTGTTTCCCTGGTTTTTGCTGTCTCTCTAATTCGATTGTCTCCTGCCATATTCATTGAGAAAGAAGAAGACATTGCCAAATACAAACGGAAATACAATCTCATTTCATACATATGCGGTTGGTGGTGCATTCCCTGGGGACCAATGCGCACTTACAAGAGTCTTAATGTAAATGACGACGGTGGTTTAGATGTCACAGAAGATGTTTTACTCAACCTCACTGAAGAAGGTATTAAAGCAGGAGAATTTGAGTTTGTTAGAACCAATCAGATTTTTGCTAAGCCCGATAAATATGAAGATCACGATTTCAAGAAAGTAGCCAAAAAGCTTCAGGACGATTCCAATATTGAACAAATCATTATCGGTTTATATGTTAATACAGGTGATGAAAAACCCTATCACACAGTTGGGTTGGTTTGTCAAAAAGACTTTGATGCAGGTATTCAATCCATTTACCCTCTATTAAAGAAAAAATTCAGACCAAAAACACCATTTGAATTCTTAGATCTAACAGAAGACAATGAGATCAACACTTTGCTCAAAAAACAAGGCGTGAGATATAAATAAATCTCAAAACCTTCAAAATTGAGCTTGTTTCCCCAGACCAATGACATAATTGTCGAACACAACGCTTGGTGCAATAGTTAGAGCATAAAAA
>JAUILH010000157.1 GCA_030433115.1 Bacteroidia bacterium
CCTTTTTGTGCCAGCATTTGGTGCCAGAAGTAATAACCCAGAGGGTACCTATCCATTACTTGTTGAGAACCCGGACCGCTGTACTGGTACATTAATACAGGGTATTCTTTATTTTCATCAAAGTTATCCGGTTTGATCATCCAAGCGTTCAAGTCGCCTTCAGCACCTTTAATCTTAAAGAACTCTTTCTTTTTTGCGCCGTATTTTTCCAGGGTGTTTTTGAGTTTTTCATTGTCTTCCAATACTTTCAATTCTTTGCCTTTTGAGTTATGCAAAGTGATGTAAGAGGGGGTGTTTGAATTGGAGTAGAAGTTGAGATAGTACTTCATACCAGTGCTAAAGTGTGCATCATTGTTCCCTTTTTTAGTTGATAGTTTGGTCTTTTTGGAACCGTCTAGCTTCACTGAATAAAGACTTTGGTACATGGCACCTTCTTCTGCCGATAAGTAGTAGATGATGTCTTTTTTAGAATCAAGTCCTTTGAATTCAATGACGTCCCAATTGCCTTGAGTGATCTGTGTAGAGGTCCCATCGAACCCTATTTTGTAAATGTGATTGTAGCCATCTTTCTCACTTGTTCGGATGAAGCTTTTTCCATCTTTCGTGAAGATCAAGTTATCATCGATTTCTATGTAAGTTTTAGATTTCTCAGTATAAACGATCTTTTTGTCGAATTGATTGATTTTTTGTGGAGGTCCAAGCGGATCATTGGAGTACATCACATAATTCAATTCATTTTGATGCCTGTTCATGGTTTGAACCAACAATTCGTTATTGTTGCTGGTCCAGTTGATTCTGGGGATATACAGTTCCTGACCTTCTGTCGCGTTCAAATGCATAGACTTCTTGTCATTGAGTCTATAGATAAATACTTCCACGACAGAGTTTTTCTCTCCGGCCTTAGGATATTTAAAGGTGTATTGATCTGGATATAAATCGCCATACATGGCCATCTGGAATTCCTTAACGTCTGTTTCATCATATTTAATGTAAGCGATTTTATCACCTTTTGGGCTCCATTCGTATGCTTTGGAGATGGCGAATTCTTCTTCATACACCCAATCGGCAGATCCGTTGATTATTTTGTTGTATTCACCGTCCGTAGTCACTTGTACAACCTTTCCGGATTCAATTAACATGTAGTAAATGTTGTTGTCCTTAACGTAGGCCACTTTGTCGCCATCAGGTGACAATTCAGCATGCATAACCGGCTCATCACTCACTTTGGTTAATTTTTTAGTGAAGGTGTCGTAGATATAATACACGGCAGTATATGATCTTCTGTAAACGGGAGTCACCTGGGTTTCCAGCAACAATTTAGTTTCATCACTATTCAGTTCATATCCTTCAGGCACAATAAATTCCTCCAAATCTGAGGAAGCCAATATGGTGCCTGCCTTTTCGTAAGTTTTGAAACTGTATTTGTCAATAGACCAGGATTTAGCGCCATAGTTGATGGAGGTGTAGTGTTCGCCGTCATTCATGGACCGCACAGCCTCCACATACTTACCTCTGAATGGTGATTTTCTCCCCCAAATGAGTT
The DNA here is from genome assembly GCA_030433115.1 of Bacteroidia bacterium. Lineage (GTDB taxonomy): Bacteria > Bacteroidota > Bacteroidia > Flavobacteriales_D > JAUILH01 > JAUILH01. The sequence continues at coordinate 1,544 of JAUILH010000157.1, forward strand.
CATTGCTCAGTTTCTCCTGTCCATTTACAACTATTGTGCTCAGCATTAACACTGTTAAGAGCACTAAATTCAATCCAATCTTATACATACTTGTCAAATAGTTAAATTTGTTGAACAATGTACCAAAATTACGCCAAATTGGTGTTTGGAATTGTATTAATGGCGCATAGATTAATTGGATGGGAAGAAATTATAAGACAATAGAGGAGTCGGATCTTCACTTTTTTAAAGCCCTTTTAGGTGAAAGGCTGCATGCAGATGAAGAGACCTGTCGGCACTATGGACATGATGAAACGGAGGATTTGTCTTTTCCACCGCAGGTAGTTTTGAAGCCCGAAACGACCGAGGAAATATCCCAGATTATGCGGCATTGTTTTAGGGAGGATATTCCGGTGACTCCTATCGGAGCCAGAACTGGTTTGTCAGGAGGTGCTTTAAGTGTTTACGGCGGTGTGGGCTTGGCTTTGGACAGGATGAATAGAATCATTAAAATTGATGAGGACAATCACCAGGTTTGGGTTGAACCAGGTGTAATTACTCAGGTTTTACAGGAAGAAGTGGCAAATAAGTCACTGTATTATGCGCCAGACCCTGCAAGCAGAGGCTCTTGTTTTATTGGAGGCAATCTGGCCGAGAATTCAGGTGGTCCGCATGCTGTTAAATATGGAGTGACACAAGACTTTGTATTGAATTTGGAAGTGGTTTTACCAAATGGAGATGTTATCTGGACGGGAGCCAATACACTCAAAAATGCCACGGCCTATAACCTCACTCAATTAATGGTGGGAAGCGAAGGTACTTTGGGGATCATAACAAAAGCTGTTTTGAAACTCATTCCCCTTCCTCAGCGATCCGTTTTAATGTTAGTACCGTTCTTTAAGGCATCTGAAGCTTGTAAAGCCGTTGCAGACATCTTTAAACTTGGCATCACGCCAAGTGCGCTTGAGTTTATGGAACGGGATGCCATTCAATGGACTCTGGATTTCATGGGAGAGTCAACAATACAGTTGGGAGAGGACGTAGATGCTCATCTATTGATAGAGCTGGATGGGAATGATGAAAACAACATCATGGCAGATTGCGAGCGGATCATGAATTTACTTGATACGTTCAAAACGGATGAAATTTTGTTTGCGGAGTCTGAAGCTCAAAAAGATCAGCTTTGGCAGATAAGAAGAAAGGTGGGAGAGGCTGTTAAGGCCAATTCTATATACAAAGAAGAAGATACCGTGGTGCCAAGATATCATTTGCCTGAGCTCCTTGCAGGTGTCAAAGAAATCGGTTCCCGTTATGGCTTCAAGTCTGTGTGCTACGGTCATGCGGGCGATGGGAATTTGCACATCAACATCATCAAAGGTGATTTGAGCGATGAGATTTGGAACAACGATTTACCTCTGGCCATCCGAGAAATTTTTCAATTGACTGTTGATCTGGGTGGAACGATTAGTGGTGAGCACGGAATAGGCTGGGTGCAGAAGAATTATATGGACATTCCTTTTGATCAAATTACTTTGGAGTTGATGAAAGGCATCAAAGATTTGTTTGATCCAAAAGGCATTATGAATCCGGGGAAAATATTTCCGGACACAATTAAATAAATGTAAAATGAGTAAACACATCATTCCTTTTATTGTACTGCTGAGCATTCTCTTGATATCATGTGGCTCTGAAGAACCTCAAACGGAATCTAAAGAACCGGAAGGGGACTTACTTCCCCGTCACAATATTTCCGGAGCCTTTGACTCAACCGGTAGATTGGTAAATGGTGTGAAGGAAGGGACATGGACATACTGGGATCAGGAGGGGCGAATTTTTGCCAAAGGAAGCTACGTGAAAGGTCTGGAAGACGGAGAATGGCAGTGGTTTCATGAGAACGGAGAGCTATCTCAAGTATCCCATTATAAGGAAGGTATGGCGCACGGGACATTTAAGCATTATTATGATGATGGCACTTTAGAGGCTGAAGGACGCATGGAAGAAGATAAAATGGTTGGAGACTTCAAAGATTATTACCCCAATGGAAATTTAAGACGAGAGGAGACTTACGTTGGAGGAATTAAGCATGGTCCGGCAAAGGCATATCTGGAAACCGGAGAGCTGGCAGTTGAAGGGGAGTATTATTATGATGTGGCAAACGGTGTGATTACAGAGTATTATCCGAATGGTAACTTAAGACATACTGAAACCTGGGCGGATGAAAAATATAATGGTCCGGTAGTGAATTACTTTGAAAATGGTGACACAGCAGAATTTGGTTACTACAAGAACAATCAAAAAGTAGGTGTTTGGATTACTTATGGAGAGGACGGAGAAGAGATTGAACACATCAGTTACGATCAGCAGTGATCTACATTTTGGTAGAATCTTTGTCAAGAACGGCTTTCATTCGCCTGATCAACTCTTGATATTCGTGCATGGATTTATTGAAATCCGCTTTGAGTTTAGTCGATGAGGTTTTCAGTGCCTTCGATTGATTTTCCAGGTGTTTTAGTTGAAATTTTAGTGAATCCAAAGTGCCTGACTTTGACTTGTATTGTCTCTTCAATTCCTGAATAATTGGGGAGGCCGCCGATTGCTTAAAGAATTCTTTCAATGAATCCATCTCTACTTTTAAGTCTTGAATCTGTGTTTTCATGACACCAATGTTTTGTTGCACCGGAAAAGAGACTGCATTGATGTCACTGAATAAGTTTTTGAGTCCCTTGAAGAGATGTTTTTTAGAACTGTCTTGAAACAATTCTTTCATTCTTATGCCAAGTTCATTGCTCCCATCTATGTGTAGATTTGTGAGCATCATTTCTATGAAATCAACCTGGCTAACCCCGCTGAGCTTGGCCCCTTTTTTGAGATAGCAGGTACTGGAGTCCATTGGCGGCGTGATGTCAATTTTCATACCGCCCATTAACCCCGCTGTCGTCAAAAGGAATTGAGAACTGCAGTGGACTTTAAACTGTGGATCGTCGAATTTGATGAGTACCGCTACCGAATCGGCATTTTCACCAACGAGCTCCACGTTTTTAACAGAACCCACATCCATGTCTCTGAATTCTACAGGATCGTCAACAACCAAACCGCCGGCTTCTTGATAATAAACGGTCATTTGATTTTTAACAGGCTTTGGAGGAGGCGTGTTTTCTCCACAGGATACTAAAAGTACGCTTGCCACCAATGAAGCCGAAACAAATTTAATGTACAACTTTGGCATCTTTCAGAATATAAAACAGGGAAGTGGGATCTGATTCGTTCAATAGCAAAGTCCCACTGAAAGTAAATTGCCTTTTGAAGTTTGTAATCTTGAGCCTTGCGTCATCGTTTAACTTAAGCTGAATAATCTGATCTAATGGACACTTGCTACTTCCTATCAAAAAAGGCGCACCATCACGGTATTTATTGGGAGAAAGGACAAATAGCTTTTCTTCAAGATCTATCGGAAAAAAATAACCGGTTATCGACACACTGTCACCATCCAAGGTCTTTGCTTCCTTTGAAAACACCGGTTGCAGCATATCAAGACCGTATTCCTCATTAAATTCTTCAACAATTGAATCACATTTTAGATGCTCCCAAGTAATCTCCTTTTGTGCAAGCGCCAGTTTGCCAACTAAGAAAAGTGCTATCAATATCAGTAGACGCATCCTTTAAATGTAGACCTAAATTTGATCAAATCAAAATCTAAAGATCGTCAACTGTCATGCCCAACCAGTCTAAAGTAGAGTTTTGCATGATGTCTTCAACAACCTGCTCAGAGAAAGGCCCCTCTTCCACAAACTTTCCAATTTCAAGATCACCCAGAGGAAAAGGATAATCAGTTCCCAAACACACTTTTCTCGATCCAACATGGTCAATAACATATTGCAGGGCTTTTTCGTCGTGTGTGATACAGTCTACCCAAAATTTTCCTAAATATTCCCTTGGGTTAACGTTGTTATCGATCGCTACTAAATCCGGTCGACAGTTGAAACCGTGCTCAATTCTACCGATGGTGCCAATAAAAGAGCCTCCCGAATGAGAAAAACAGACTCTCAAACCAGGTAGTTTTTCAAAGACACCGCCAAAAATCATAGAACAAATCGCCCTGGAAGTTTCAGCCGGCATGCCAACTAACCATGGTAGCCAGTACTTTTCCATGCTTGGTTTCCCCATCATATTCCATGGATGTACCATTACGGCCATGTCCAATTCCTGGCAAGCTTCAAAAATGGGGAAAAACTGATCCTCATCAAGATTCTTATCGTTGATGTTGGATCCAATTTGAATGCCTTTCATGCCAATTTCTTTGCAACGCTCCAACTCCTTAATGGCCAAGTCGGTGTCCTGCATTGGAATGGTGCCCAAGCCAATGTAGTTTTTTGGATAGGCAGTATAATGCTCAGCGATATCGTCGTTCAAAAAGCGGCTGATTTCTAAACAATCATGGGGTTTGGCCCAATAAGAAAACAGCACGGGAATGGTACAAATTACTTGATATTGCGTATTAAATTTTTCGTATTCCGGAATTCTGATTTTTGCATCCCAGCAGTTAGACTCTATTTCTCTAAAGAATTTACTGTCCTGCATCATTCTGGCGAATCCAGGTTTGTGATGATCAAGATGAATGAAACCACCATAGCCAAATTTTTCGCTCCACTTGGGCGGATTTTTAGGCATGATGTGGGTGTGCATGTCAATTTTTACCATTCCAAAAATTTTGCCTTGAAGATAAGTTTAAATGTTCAAAATATGGTGAACAAAGTTAATCTTTGAAATTGTAAATTGCAGGACAAAATAAAAAAGTATGGACGCTATTGATGAGAATGAGTTATTAAGAGGACCAAGATATGCCGGGGTTTGGATAAGACTTGGTGCTTATTTGATTGATGGGGTTTGTCTAATCCCACTCACGCTATTGGGGACCATATATAACAATACGGATTTGAAGAGTTTGCCGTTGGCTATAGCCATTACAATTGTGACGTATTTATATAAATTACTCATGGAGTATCGGTTTGGCGCCACTCTTGGCAAAATGGCGGTAAAACTCAAAGTAGTGAATTCTGATCAAGAAAAAATTAGTCTGGGGCAGGCTTTCTCAAGAACCATTCCCTGGCTTATAGGAAGCCTTATTGGAATTTACAGTACGTTTAAATTATATGAGCATAAGTTGTTTGCCAAAGCACATACTTTTGAAACAGTCGTAAAAGTTCAATCCAAAGTTGGGGGAGAGGAATTACAATATGTGATTTATGGTTTATTTGTCTTAATTGCAGTGACCATTGGAGTTGATTCCAGGCATCAGGGATTTCATGACAAGACAGCCGGTACCTTTGTTGTCAAGAAATAATTTACCTGATTTGAATTTGTCTATAAACCGTATCCTCAGAGTTACTCAGTTTTATATAATACAAACCGCTTTTAAGGTGATTTAGATCAATGGTATTGTTTTCGGAAAGTTGCTTAGAAGACTGGATCAATTGTCCAACACTATTCAGTATATCATAATTGACTTTCATGTCTTCCGGAATGAAATCCACGAAAAGATACCCATTGCTGGGGTTAGGGTATAGCTTTATGTCATCTAGAGATTGATAGTTAACGGCAACAGGGTTGAATGTCTCGTTGCTTCCGTCAAAATCAACCTGAGTCAGTCTATAGTAGTGGACGCCTTCATCATTCAGGGGGTCATTATATTCGTAGTACCTGGTACTTGACGAATTACCTGCTCCTGGTAAACGCGCAATTTCAGTCCAATTATTGGCGTCTCGACTACTTTCAAGAATGAAAATTTCGTTGTTAATTTCAACAGCAGTAGCCCAATTGATTACGCTCTTATGATCAACAACTTTTGCTGTTAGGTATAATAAAGTGATAGGGAGAGGATTTCCAAAGGAACTTGGTCCATTCACATTCCCATCCGATTTTCTCCATACTTCAGCACCACAAATAGTGATCTGATTACTTGCTCCACCGCCGCCGCCAGCAGCTGATATTTGTCCACCAGCATCAATGGTAATACCAGATCCACATCCCAAGTTTAACTTATCCCCATTACCAAAATCTAAAGTTCCTTGTATTACTATAAAAGAAGGGGTTCCACAATTTAAAGTACTGTTATTTGTTGTGACATCAACCGTGTGTCCTGGCAGTATATAGATGGTGTCGCCACAGGCCGGAACACCCGGACAATCCCATGTGCCTGCAGTTTCCCAGTTTCCGTTTCCCGTTGAAGTGCAAATAGCTGAAAACGAAAGTAGTGGTGCGCATATAATTAAAAGTAAAAAAGTAAATTTCATAGCAGTTAAAACTTTGGGTAAGCAGCTTTCAAAACGAATCTGCGACTGTAAAGTTTCAAACTAGCGGAATTATTCTTTAAGATGAATGATGAGATTATATTAGTGAATGATCAAATATATCGTACGAATGACTAATCTTTGATAGTAATATATTTTTCAAGCAGTTCATCACATATTTTACAATCTCCTCCATCGCTTTCTTTAGCCAGCATCAGGTTGTCGTAGGCCTTTTTGGCATTGCCAAGATCTAAATGGTATATGGCGGCTTGAATGTAAATGTTTGTCAATTGACTCTGAGTTACCGGAACACTCCCTGCCTCAACCATGTATTTTTCTGCTAAAGTATTGTAACCGGATAAGTAATTGAGGAAGGAATATAAACGCAGACTCAAGAAGTCTTTATTTGGGTATTCCAGCGCCTGTTCAACCACTTTATAGGCGTCACTGATTTTATCGTTTTTCAGATAATAAATGGCCAGCATATTGTCGTAATTGGGATAAGGTTTGCCAAGCGGTTTTTCTTTGATGGCTTTTTTCAGCGTGCTCTCAAATCGCTCCTTTTCTCCATTCATATGATAAAGGGAGGCGAGTGCCATGTACGATTCATTGGGAGAGAAATTCATATTGGCTCTGTCCATTTTAAAGTGTTCAATGGCCAGGTTGAGGTGTTTCTCTGCCAATGCACTCTCTTCTAAAAGAAAGTACAAGATTCCTAAGGTCTTGTTGATCGTATATTTGTTGAGCGTTTGCTTTTCCTGTAGATCTGTGAAAAAAGAGACGATCTCCAGAATGTCCTTCTTTTCTTTTTTAGAGTAGTTGATGATGGGCATGAAGTCATCATTGCTTTCGAAGAACATAACTTTGATAAGTACCATGCTTGTTTCAAAGAATTTTTTGAAGTAACTCACTTTTTCCACTGAGGAATGCTTGCGCGTCAATTCATTAATTTTAGACATGTCCAGAATCTCGGTAAAGTGTCTTTTTGCGTAATCGGATTTATCAAACTCTACACTGTCTGTGTACATCAATTGATTGAGTTCTAAAGTTGGAAATAAAATCTCTGTGTAATACAAGTAAATGAAGGGCAGTGAATGCGGAATGCGATCTTTTTCCAATGTTTCATATATGATCTCCTTGATCTTGTCAATTTCTCCAAAGGTCATGAGTCCGTATATGTAGAGGTCCAAATAACTACTGTCTGAAGGGTTTAACTCAAAGGCCTTTTTATAATCGTTGACTGCTGTGGTATCCGTTGGATCAATGTTCTGTTTCAAAGTGCCCCTAAAAGCGAGCATTCCTGCCTCATCATCGAAATAGGATACCGTGAGTTTTTCCAGGGTTTTTTGAAAATAGCTTTTGGCCATCTCATCGATTCCATGATGTTGACAGTAGGCGGCTATTTGGTTGAGAAAAACTGGATTGTTTGGGTCTGTTTTCAGGGAATCTTCGGCAGCCTTCAAGTAGGCATCATCATAAACTGTGTTTTTCGGAATGCTGTCAAAAACGGGGGCAAGATCATATGTGGAAATGGTATAGTTCATCTC
>JAUILH010000158.1 GCA_030433115.1 Bacteroidia bacterium
GTTCTGCATAGGTGTCGTTAATGATCTGCATAGATTTATCTCGGTCTTCCATATTGGCTTCAAATTCAGCTTGAATGTCTTCATCCAGAACTTTTTCCAGCCCCAATTGGTTGCTGAGGTACATAAATGCCGCCATGTACTGAATTTCGTTAGACCCCGTTTCCATCACATGTGCATAGGTGAGATCAGCCGCATAAATTCCCAAATTGAGTGCACGTTTGGTCTCAGAATCATACTTTGAGGCTTCTTCATAATCGTGTAACATTTCAGGATCGGCTTCTAAACCAACAGATTTGATTTGCTTAGCCATAACATACGGGGACGGTACATTTGCAAAGAAAACGTCAAATTCAACACGTTCTGCCTTCGGTTCGGTAGAACTGCTGTCTTTCTTTACCTCCACAGTTTTTTGCTCAGGTTTTTCCTCTGATTCGGTGTCTTTTTTCTCGTCGCCGCAAGCCTGAAATAGCAATCCCGACACGATTAAGCAAGCACTTATTTTTTTCATGTTTTTTAATTAGGGTATTTTCAAATATAGGATTTAGTGGGCGTCCAACCAATTATTTGCCACATCCATTTCAACAAGAAGGGGCACGTTGAGTTCAAAAGCCGACTCCATTTTGTCCTTTACCAGCTCTTTCATTAAATCCAATTCAGAAACATGGGCATCAAACACCAATTCATCGTGTACCTGTAGCAACATTTTACTTTTTAGGTTTTGCTTTTGCATTTCCTCGTGAATGTTGATCATGGCAAGCTTAATAATGTCGGCTGCTGACCCTTGAATAGGGGCATTAATGGCGTTTCTTTCGGCATGACCTCTCACGATGGCGTTGGCAGAATTGATGTCTTTCAGGTACCGTCTCCGCTTCATGATGGTTTCAACATAGCCATTCTCCCTTGCAAAGGTTTGAATGTTAGAAATGTAGGTTTTGATGGCGGAGAATTGCTCAAAATAGTTATCGATGATCTCCTTGGCTTCACTTCTCTTAATGCCAATATTTTGAGATAAGCCGAAGGCAGATTGTCCATAGAGGATGCCGAAATTGACAGCCTTGGCTTTACTCCTCATGTCTCGGGTTACCTCATCTTTAGAGACACCAAATACTCTGGATGCTGTAGCGGCATGAATGTCTTCTCCACTGGTAAATGCATCAATCATGTGTTGATCCTCACTCAAAGCGGCGACAATTCTCAGTTCTATTTGAGAGTAATCTGCAGAGAGCAATTGATGCTGATCGTCTGCCGGAATAAAAGCTTTTCTCACATGCTGACCTTGTGGGGTCCGGATAGGAATATTCTGAAGGTTGGGGTTATTCGAACTCAATCTGCCCGTTGCTGCCACCGTTTGATAGTAGGTTGTATGAATTCTTCCTGTTTTGGGATTTACCAGTTCCGGCAAAGTGTCTACATAGGTTGATTTGAGCTTCCTGAGCATGCGGTATTCCAATATCTTCGGAATGATCTCATGTTTGTCTTTGAGTTTGCTCAAAATGTCCTCACTGGTGGCATACTGACCGGTTTTTGTCTTTTTTGCTTTTGCGTCCAATGCCATTTTATCGAACAGCACTTCTCCCAACTGTCTCGGAGAATCTACATTGAATTCCGTTTCCGCCATCGTCTGGATATCAGCATTCAAACTGTCTATTTGAGCGCCAATTTCCTGAGAATAAGATTTGAGCATATCAGAATCTAGTCTGATGCCTTCATTTTCCATGTCTGCCAGGACTTTAATCAAAGGCATTTCCATACTTTCATAAAGTCTCTTGAAATCCTCATTGCTCATTTGAGGTTCAAACAATTCTTTCAACTGCCAGGTGATATCTGCGTCTTCGCAGGCGTAGTTGAGGACTTCTGAAGGCGCCAGGTCACGCATACTTTTTTGATTCTTACCTTTTTTCCCAATGAGCGTTTCAATAGAAATGGGCTTGTAGTTGAGGTAAGTTTCTGCCAGATAGTCCATTCCATGTTTCATATCTGGTTGCAACAAATAGTGCGCGATCATGGTGTCAAACAAATAACCATTGACGGGGATGTCATATTTTTTAAGCACATTGATATCGTACTTGAGGTTTTGTCCTGTTTTAGCAATGCTCGGATTTTCAAAGGCTGGTTTGAGCAAGTGAATTCTACTTTTACACGCCTCAAAATCATCGGAAAACGGAATGTAATATGCCACATTGGTTTTCCAGGAAATTGCCAAACCAACTAGTTCGGCAGTGAGTGGATCGAGTCCGGTGGTTTCCGTATCAAAGCAAAAATTGTCTTGTTGGTTGAGTTCGGTTAATAGGTTTTTGATGTCCTCATCAGAATCTAAAAGTGTGTAGTTGACGGTGGTGTCTTCAATCGTTTTCAAACTGACCAAATTTTGTTCTATGGGTTCAGTATCTCCACCTACTCCAAACAAATCCATTTGCCCCTCAGTGGCTTGTTGCACCTGGATTTCTTCTCCAAAAACTCGTTTAGCCATGGTTCTGAACTCCAATTCTGAAAAGAGAGCCATCACTTTCTCCTTATTCGGAGGGTCCTTTATCAGCTTATCAGCTTCAAAATCTATGGGCACATCCAAAATAATGGTAGCCAATTTTTTAGACAGCAGACCCTGCTCGGCGAAATTAATCACGTTTTCTTTTTGCTTGCCTTTAAGTTCATCGGTATGTGCCAATAAACCTTCAACACTGCCATACTTTCCAACCAGCTTTTTGGATGTTTTTTCCCCAATTCCCGGAATTCCCGGAATGTTATCTACCGCATCTCCCCAAAGTCCTAAAATGTCAATGACTTGTTCTGGTCTTTCAACTTCAAATTTTTCCTGCACTTCCTTGATGCCCCAAATTTCAGGTCCTTTACCGCCCCTGCCCGGTCGATACATAAAGATATTTTCACTCACCAATTGGGCATAGTCTTTATCCGGGGTCATCATGTAAGTGGTAAAGCCTTCTTTTTCTGCTTGCTTGGCGAGCGTGCCTACCACATCATCGGCTTCATAACCTGCCACTTCCAATAGTGGAATATTAAAAGCTTCCACCATCTGTTTAATGTAAGGAATGGACTTCCGAATGTCTTCCGGAGTCTCTTCTCGATTGGCCTTATATTCGGTGAAATCTACTGCCCGGTTGGTTGGTCCGGGTGGATCAAACACAACGCCAATGTGTGTGGGATTCTCTTTTTTGATCAGGTCAATCATGGTGTTGGTGAACCCAAATATTGCGGAAGTATTTAAACCTTTTGAGTTGATTCTTGGGTTTTTGATAAAGGCGTAATAACTCCGATAGATGAGTGCGTAGGCGTCTAAAAGGAAGAGTTTTTTTTCTTGGTTTGACATCTTGATACAAGTTTGATTTAAAGATAAGGATTTGCACGGGCTGGTGAATTGAATGTTGATGGTTTTGGAAAAGTCTTATTAATAAGCTTAGATTTGAGTATGAGTGAACGGGTGCTGAGTATAACACTGTGGGTAACGGTTTTATGGATAGTGTTTTTATTGTTGTTGGCTCTTGATCAGTCATTCTACATATTCGGAAATCTCTTTTTTGACCTGAAGAACTACCATGCCTTATTAGTCTTCGATGGCCTTCTGTCTCTTCTGTTCAGCTTTCTTGCGATCAATTACTTTTTTTGGAGAAGATTTTGGCTCGCACTTATGAGTACGGTATTGCTGTCTATTTTGCATAACATATCCTTGATTGACACCTACCGTTTTTTTAATGGAGAAAATGAAATCATGAATCATGATCAGCTGGTTATATTCATTGAGTTGGCCATAATGCTTGATGGTTTGATATTCTTGTTATCCAAGACACGTTTCAGGAAATGGCTAAAATTATACGGAATTGCTTTAATATTTCTGTCTACGCTATCGCTGTGGTTCAACCAAACTTCTGTTCTAAGCCTTGAGGCGCTGTACAGGTTCAATGAATTATTGAACTATTTGTATCCTCTTGCAGCTATATTATTTCTTATAAATCTAAAGCATGAGAAAGTCAAAACTTCTGATGGACCAGAATCTGTGTTGGACAGTTAGTCAATTTGCGATTTTCCGTTTTGAACAAGCTTCACAAGCATGGATATTTGATTCATGAAATACTTGATCCTTTTATTTTGCTTTCCGTTTCAACTGTCGGCACTCCATGTTTATTTCTTCCCAGGTTTGAGTGTGGATTCCAGGGTCTACTCCAGGTTAGAATTAAATGACTCTATTGAGGTCACTTTTTTAGAATGGGACATGCCAGATGAAGGAGAAACTATGGCGTCTTACGCTTCAAGGTATCGGTCTCAAATTGACACAACGGAGGCCTATGCCTTTGTTGGCTTGTCCCTGGGTGGAATGGTAGCCATAGAATTGGCAGAGATCATGAAACCTGCAGAATGTGTGTTGATTTCATCTGCTGTTTGTCGCGATGATTTGCCAGGTAGGTACCGTGTTCTTGAGAGCATTCCATTGTACAAGGTGGTGAATGGAAAGGTTTTGGCACTCACTTCTATGGTGTTGCCCTACATCATACCCATTGATCATTCTGGAGCACATTTATATGGTGATATGGTCCGACAATATGATGCTTTGATGTTTCAGAGACAAGTTCACATGTTAATTCATTGGGATCGGCAGACAACGTGTATTAACTATGTCCATATTCATGGAAGTAAAGACAAAATCATTCCCTATAAAAAACAAGCAAAGATTGATTTTTTGATTCGGGGCGGAGGACATAAAATGTTAATGACACATGCTGAGGAAATCAATTTAATACTGAAACAGGTATTGATTGGCTAGGTTTTCAATAGTCATTAGTATTGGCGGAGATGGTTCTAAGCAGGGTCATCCATTTTGGGAATGGGAAAAGTGACTTCTGCCAGTGTTCCGTTGTTCACCGTGAATTTTAAATGTCCTTTGAGTTGTCTTTCAGCAAACCCCTTCAACAACAGCATGCCAATAGATTGTTCACTCGCTTTGTCGGGGTTTATGCCAATGCCATTGTCAGAAAAAGAGAAGGTATAGTATTGGTCTGTCTCAATTAAAGACAAATTGATCATTGGTTTTGCATCTATGGTCTCCGGCCAGGCATGTTTGATAGAGTTCGTGTACAGTTCGTTAAATATTAAACCAAGCAATTGAGCCGTTTCAATGGGAAGTTTAAGTTGATCATCAATGGAGATAGATAGTTCAATGTCTTTACCGGATTTCACGCTATAAACAATCGATTCTAAGTATTCCTTTAAATAGAGGTCATCATAATTTTCGTTCAAATACAAATGATGGTGAGATAAGTAGATAGCTTTGATTCGATCGGATGCCAGTTTTAATATTTTCTTTGACTTCTCTACATTGGTTTTTGCCAGTTGAAGCTCTAACACACTGGATACCATTTGCATGTTGTTTTTCACTCTGTGATGCACTTCTTTTAAGAGCAGTTCACTTTTATTGAGCTCTATTTCCAATCGTTCTTTTTTTAACCTGAGTTCACGAGTTCTTTCGTCTATAATCTTGTTGAGTTTGGCTTCATTTTTCTTTTGCCGTCTGATTCTATAGAGGAAATAAGAGATTGTAATGAGGATTAATAATAAGAATACTGAAACAAGGAAAAGTGTCGTTTGATACCATTTTTTGTCGACAGAAAAGTTCAATGTTAAGATATCGCTTTTGCCCGCTTCATTTTCTGCGTAAACTTCTAGTGTGTAGTCTCCATAAGACAGGTCAGACAACCTTAATTTGTTGTTGTCCAGTTGACTCCACTTTTTGCCATTGAGTCTGTAAAAAACAGTTTCGGTCTTGGCCCAATTGATGACCTCAAATTCGATTTCCACTTCTTCATCTTGTTTCATTGTGAAGTGATCATTTTTATAAGAACCGGAGACCTTCGCACTGAGCAATTTGACCTTTGGAACTTCTTCAACGTAGCCGTTCCATCCTTCAATAAAGTCAACAACAGAGCTATTGGTAATCATCCGCACAGTATCGTCTACCATCCGGAGGAGATTATTTCCCAGAATATATTGACCGTATTCTCTCCCTTTTTTTTGTACGACGGCCTTGTCTCCATCTAAAGTGATCTCAAAAATCGCCTTGTTAGAAGTCAATAAAAACCTGTTTTCACTCACATGAATGATGCTTCTCGATACCATGTTGTCGAAATGATCGAACTCATAGGTTCGAATCACAGACGTTGAATCCAATAATTGGAGCCCTTTGTCAGATAAAAACCATGCACCATCACCGAATCGGTTCATACATGTTCCTAATATATTGAGTGATAATATGCCTTCCTCTGGTCCAATAAGCTTGAGCTGATTTTTCAAGGGGATCAAAAAACCATGCTTAAAAACCAAATATACTTGTCTCTTTCTGTCTATATATGTGCCAGTATTGACCCACTTTTTGAAATTGTCATCATGTTGTAAGACGTAGATGGTGTCTGATTCTAAGAACCGAACATTGTTATAATAATCGTTGAACCAAACCCGCTTGTTCCTGTCCAGGTTTAAGTAACCTACAGCATTGTTGAACTGCGATTGCGAGTCTTCGAAATAGTTGATGAACTGTTCATCTTTGTAATGTGCAATTCCGTTGCCGAAATTGGCGATCCACATATCTGTACTGTTCAATATATCTGCTGATAGCACCCTTTTATAGCCGAATGTGTCAGGCAATACGAGTTTTTCAAATTTGCCATTAATCATGCGGGTCATATCAGATTCATCACTTAAGAAAAACCGAACAGAATCGACCTTATTTATTTCAATGACTCCTTTGATATTTGTATGATAGAATGAGGGTCTGAATAGATCTTCTTTAAAGTTCGACATGCCTCCAATGTGGTGACCAATCCAAAAGTTGTTATAACTTCCCAAATGCATTGAGTACAAACTATTTGAACTGAATCCGTATCCGGCATCCATGTATAGTTTTCTTCCATTATTGTCTAAGTGCACCAAGCCCTTAGCTAGTACTGTAAACCAAATACCATTGTCTTTTTTAAGTATGCTGAAAATGGGATATTCTTTTTCAAAGCCAGATTCAAGCTTGAACAAAGTGTCTGCTTCCAGTTTATAGAACCCTTCTTTCCAGGTGCCCAGATAAATGACTTTTTTGTAGATTTCAATTGCCGCAACATCAGAGTGTGGACCAAACTGATCGTAGGTCCACCAAGAATGACCGTCCCATTTGGTTAATCCATGCATGCCAATTATCCAATAGTTACCTTCGTCATCCTGAACAAAATTTCGAATTTGTTTCAGTGCGGATTCGTTTTTGTAGTGCTTGAGTTTGTCTTTCGTTTTTAGGTAAAACCCGTTGTCAATGGATCCAATTAATAGGTCTTTCTCCGAATTTTCTTTAACAATCCAACACCCTTTATCAGTCAGGTGCTTCAGTTTGTAAATGATCCCATTATCCCAATAAACGGCTCCAGTTCTGGAAGCAATCCATACTTTGCCATCAGACAATAGGTTGGCTGCAAACACTTCTGAGAATCCAAATTGGTACACCTTCATATGCTTCCCATTGTAGATGCCGTATTTCTCATCGCTGATGATCATGATCCTGCCATCTTTTAACTCCACAACCGCATAAGCTCTTTGGTCGAAAAGACCGTGTGCTATGTCTAAGTATTGAATGTTGAGCTTTGAGCTGTCTTTATAAAACCAGTCAGTGGTTTCTATCGTCTCGATCAGTTCTGGTTCAAAACGTTCAAATTCGAGCTGGTCGTTAAGTTCAGTGAATTGAACGTCTTTAAGCTCTGTGAAACCAGAGTTGACCGAATTCCATTTAGCTCTGTTGTTGTAGTTTTTAAGAGACGTTGGTGCCCAGTTAACATCAAAGTGCCTAATTTTTGTGTTTACTGATTTATGGGGGTAGTCGAAATTTTGACTAAAGAGAGTCGGTGTAATTAAGACAAGCGCTATGGTCCAGAGTGTTCTCAATTTTATGTATGAACAGACTGCCAAAAATAGATCAGAGAGTTGATTGGTGCTGGAAAAAAGTTGTCATTTGAGCTAATATGTTGAGTTTGAACGGGAGGGTCATTTCGGGATGGGGAGAATATTGAAAATGTATTCACTGTATTTTTTTGAAATAGGGATGCCTTTTCCTTCAATGAGCACCTCTTGTTTGTTGTAGCTCATAACGTAGTCTATATTTACAGCAAATGACCGGTGGACCCTAACGAATTGTTGGGAGGGGAGGAATGATACAAAATCCGAAATTTTTTGTCTTACCACATATTTCTTAAGTGTGGTGAATATTTCAAGGTAGACATTGTCTGACTGCACATATTTAATGTCATCAATATTCACCAGGTGACAATCTCCTCTGTCTTTGATCGTGATGGTTTGTTTTTTTGACGACTTGAGATGTTTGAGGACATCCATAACTTCTTCTGGTTCAAAAGGTTTTAGAATATAGCCTTTAGGACCTAATGCAACAGCCTCTTGAATGGTTCGTTTGTCGGCAAATGACGTGATAAATGCAAAGGGGATGTTCTTAGAATTAAGTGCTCGTGCGACATTCATTCCCGAATCATTGCCTAATAGTCGAATGTCCAAAAGAGCCATGTCTGGCGGGTTGGTATTGATGCTGGTACTGGCTGTAACTTCATCAGCGCAGACGTCAGTTACCCGATAACCATTGCTTTTAACGATTTCTCTCAACAATTCGGAAATCAACACTTCATCTTCGACAATGAGAACATTTAACTTCATGACACCTAAAGATAGGTAATTGACAAAATATATGGTTCTGGAATGGTGAGATAAGTGGGTATCAAATCTCAAAGAGAGAATTGTGCTAAATCCAAAAGCCGAGTTTTAGTCCACCCCATTTGTAAGGATCTCCTGAAGCAAATTCCCTTGTGATCCTGGAGAAACCGTATTCAAAAAATAGCTTTTTGGTTTGTATGATTAATCCGTAGCTGATTTGTCCAGTAAATCTTTCAAGCTGATCGCCTGGAATTGTGTAGGTGCTCTGGCTAAAGAGTCCTCCGCTGAGTGTGGCATCAAATACACTAAAATTGAGCTGGGGATGCGCATACAGGTAAATTTGAAAACCATGAGGAGTTGAGTGCGCTTTAAAAGCCTGGTTGATCAATCCCAATGTGCTTGTAAACCCTGTTCCTATGGCGGTAGACAAGGTGCCCAATCGGGTGTATGAAGCACTTTGAATTGAGAAAAACCTTGTAGAAATGAGTTGTTTTTCAAGCCCAAGCTCATAGTTCACAATGGCGTCATTGCTGATTTGATGGTGCCAACCTCCCGGAAGAACGTTGTCTATTGCCTTGTGAATGGCAGTTTGCGTTTCACCACCAAGAACCAT
>JAUILH010000159.1 GCA_030433115.1 Bacteroidia bacterium
TTTCCATTAGATCTTTGAATCCGGCAACATTTATTTCAATGGTATGGTTTACAAAATCCGCCCCTCTTAACAATCCTCTTGCGGCTTCTGAGATCGGATAAACCGCTTTGCCATTGCTTCTGTTTGGTTTGGTAATATAGTTCTGTAATCAATCGCCGGAGCCCAGGTTGTTCCATCATCCACGGACACAGACACGCTCAATTCACTCATATTAAAATTTCGATAAAAACCAAAAAATGATACGGCAATTGCAGAGTCAGTATACCCTGTTAAATCAATCCTAGGTGAGATTAATTCTCCTCTATGAGGTGATGGGGAGGTTCCCAAACCAAAATCTCCTGCAACACCATTATTATCCATGAAATCTGAATCGAATATCGCCACACCATTGGCCTGAGAGGGAGATCCCACAGGCGTTGTTCCTGACCAGTAAGCACCTTGAGAGTAACCGAGCGTACTCCTTGTCCAGTAAGCTGCTCCAGGAGTAACAGCGCCACCATTTTCATGCACAGACAGTGCAGTCCAACTAGTTGGGTTATCGCCAGAATTGTAACTTCCCGCTTGCACAAAGGCATTTGAAAATTCGGCGTCAGCAACACCAACTCCAGAACCTACCCCCCAGATAGGTGTTCCGGCTCGGTTCGATCCATTAGCATGAGTTTTTTGTTTTGGCTTGATATAATTAGCCATGGTCTTTGTTCCTGGAACTGATGGTGAAGTGACTTGAGCACTTCCAGCCACTGCAATGAGCAAAGCACCAATTAAAAGTATTTGTTTTTTCATAGACTGTTAGATTTGCAACTAAAGTAGAGTTTTGTATAAGTCAGATACATTAAATGTTGAGTATACCCCCATTTTTGTTGAGAATGCAATTCAACAGCCTTTAGACCATAAAAAAAGCCCCGATAAATCGGGGCTTTTTAAATAATAAGGTTGTCCCAGAGTATCTTACATCTCCTCTACTTCAATCATTTTGAATGGGATATTGATAATTGCCTGGTAATCTTCACCAGCTTCCAGCATATCCTCATCATCTTCTTCATAGTACCAGTTAATGGTCATGTCTGTAGAGCCAACGCCCTCTAATTTCTTAAATACATCTAAGATACACTTAGACGAAGATGTGTTGAAGTATTCCAATTTAATGTCTACTTCTGTTTTTCCTTGTGGAGAGCCACCGTAGGATTCGATCCAATCCAAAAGTGGTTTATAAAATTCAATTGAGTTTTCCGGAATAGATCTTCCGCTTAACTCTAATCTTCCTCCACCGGCATCAAATTTTACTGTTGGGGTTTTTGGGGTTCCTTCAATATTAATATTTTCCATTACGCTACTTCTTTACTCGGTTGAACTACCTTAACATTTAAACTAAAAAACGAACTTTTATCATTAACACGCATGAAGTTGTAGTCTAATTTTTGACCCGACTTCCGCGCGATATCAATCATACCTAATCCACCTCCACCTTTACTAGACATTTCTCCATTGTTCAAAACAGACTTGTAATACGCTTTTAATTCGTCTTTATCCATGGCGTTCACCGTGTCTAATTTCGTTTTAAGCTTGGTTACATGATCCGTATAAATGAAATTTCCGGTTAAAATAGAATAGTGATCTTCCATTTTGCCAATCATGAAGATGGCCGATCTTACATCCATACCATATTCATCAACTGGAGCTTCATCTGTGTGGTGATAAAGGTTTTGCAGACATTCTACCAAAACATTAAATACTTTCTTCTTAATTTTTGGTGGCTCTGCCAAATTATCCATTTTGGTTTCCATGATGCCTAAAATGGACGACAACAACTCTGAAGTCACTGCCCCTTTGAATGAAAGCATAATATTATGCTTCTCCATTTTATCGTAAAAATCGTATATATCCAGCATCAGTTAGCCAAAATGATCTTAGCAAATATAAAAAATTGTTTTAAACAAGCACCAATAAATGCATTAAAGAAGCGGAAAGCCCTGAATGACAGCCCCATTCTCTGCTCTGGCGGTTCCTCCACAGTTTCCAAAACCGTATTTAAGACTCCTCCAACTGTAAGTTCTTGGCTTAATGAGGACCTCCCCCTCAATGAAATTCTGACAAACGTCTCCCCAAATGACATTACCACTGCTCAAGTACTTGAATGACCTGTCATCGCTGGCCGTTCCTCGAGTTTTTTCCAGCAGAAAAGTCAAGTCTCCGGTTCCCTGATCTTTAGTGACTGATCCTTCTGATGAAATTCTGGTTTCCCCTACCTCTCCTATCGTGTAAAACTCAGTGGTGGTAAATACATAGTCTCCTCCAACTACACCTTCCGGTGGTTCAGAATAGTAAATAGTGCCGTCAGACTTGTAATTTTCAGTGGTCAACGAATCGAATCCAATGGAGAAGACATTTTCGTGTGACTTAGGAAAAAAGTGAATGTAAACGCTTCCAGCACGCTGCCTGCCATCAAAATCTATGCGCCCGTTGTAATAGTTCATGCGATAAATGAGTTCTGTTGAAGGATCAGAAGGGTTCACTGAATCTCCAGACACGTAGCTGACCTCTCCCAGATATCTTAAGCTCGCACCACTCTCCAAACTATCCAAAAGATTCAAAGCCATGTTAACACTCGGCAAAGTAATCACCTGGAATCTGGATAAATCCTGGGACACGGAGAAATCATAACCTTCTTCTTCCTTTCTACAAGAAGATAGGATCGTAATCAAGACCATGATATATACAAGTTGCTTCAGCATTACCACAAATTTACCTAACCACGTGCTAAAGTTGACCCTAAAATTCAGGAGTTGTTAACAGACATATTAAGGACGCAACCGGACTCTTTGGTCGTACCTGCTCGGAATAACGGTTGCTTTTCCAGAATTGACAACACATACGGATCACCTTCACTGGATCTACTGCTAACGCCATAACTACTGCCACATACGAACACCTACTGTGTGGACAGGAACATTACTATATACGGACACCTATCACACACACATCATCGATCTGCTCATAGTGGCGCATCCAGTCTTTAAGGGTTTTATCCAGAATGACTTTTTGGTCGCTCATAGGTTTATTGCAGTTATCCAGAAGTAACTTTTGGAAACGTTTTCCCATAAATTTTTTCCCTTTTTCTCCGCCAAATTGATCCACAAATCCATCTGAGAACATGTACACAGTATCTCCTTTCTCCAAATCTAGTTCATGTGTTTCATAAGATCTTTCAAGCGTCATATGTGCGCCACCAATAGGGTATTTGTTGGCCTTGAATTTGGTCAATTCACCATTGCGAATGTGGTACAAAGGATTATACGCACCAGCCCATTGTAGTTTGAGCTTGGTATCATCAATAACACAAAGAGAAATGTCCATACCATCATTGGTTTCTTGAGCGGATGTGCCTTGTTTTAGGGAATTCTGAACACCTCTGTTCAAATTTTCGAGAATTTCTCCTGCCTCAGTGATGCCTTTCTCCAGTACAATCTGATTCAACAAATTACTTCCTATCATGCTCATAAAAGCACCTGGTACACCATGTCCGGTACAGTCCACTGCAGTTATGATCTTTAGACCATTTTTTACACCAAACCAATAAAAATCTCCACTTACAATGTCTTTCGGAATGTACAGCACAAACATATCAGGTAGGTTCTCATAAAGATATTGTTCATCTGGCAAAATGGCCGTTTGAATCTTTTTGGCATATTCAATGCTGTCGGTAATGTCTTTGTTCTTCTCCGCCAGTTCCTCAGTTTTTGCCGCAAGTTCTCTGGTCCTCTCATCCACTTTTTCCTCCAAAATGCGTTTTTCCCGCTTAATTTTCCGCATTCTTAAGCGGACAAACAAGAAAATTGAGAGCAGGACAAACAGCACACACAGCGCATAAAACCAGGTTGTTTCCCAGAAAGGAGGCTTGATGTAAATCTTAAGTTTGTAGATGTGCTCACTCCAAACCCCATCGTTGTTTGCAACTTTAACCAACAAAGTATATTCCCCACTCTTAAGGTCCTTGTATGAGACATGGTTTCTGCTTGAAGGTGTGGACCAATGCTCATCCAATCCTTCCATTTTAAACTGGTAAAGATTCTTTTCCGGAAGTACAAAATCGTGTGCGGAGAATTCAAACTCAAGGAAATTATCGCGGTAGCTTAATTCCAGCACGTTGTCTTCATTGAGCATTGAATTCAGATCAATGTCTTTATTGGATATTTTGAAAGACTTCAAGCCGATCCTGGCCTGATGATCGTTATCCACTATATTTTGAGGCATAAAGTGGTTGAAACCATTCACTCCTCCGAAGAACAATTCACCTGAAGCAGATTTAAAATAAGCTCCCTGGTTAAACTCATCTGCTTGCAAACCATCAATAGCGTTGTAATGACGAACATAGTAACGTTTCCCCTGCCAAAGATTTGGATTGAACTTAGTGATCCCATTGTTAGTACTTAGCCATAACGCATTGTCTGAATCTACCAACACCCCGTATATGAAATTACTCTGAAGTCCGTCCTTACTTGTAAAAGTTTGGATAGAGTGGTCGTTTGGATTGATTTTATTCAGACCGTTCTTGGTGCCAACCCAAATCTGTCCGTTAAGGTCTTCGGCAATACCGTAAACTTCATTATTTGACAAACCAGCCTGTTCATCATAAAGATACAGCTGATTATTCGCCAAGTTCATGCTGAATAGACCTTTATCAGTTCCAACCCACAAGACTTTTGACACGATTTTCAATGTCTGGATTCTTTTTGAAGGCAGTG
This sequence comes from Bacteroidia bacterium, assembly GCA_030433115.1. Taxonomy (GTDB): domain Bacteria; phylum Bacteroidota; class Bacteroidia; order Flavobacteriales_D; family JAUILH01; genus JAUILH01. The sequence continues at coordinate 4,743 of JAUILH010000159.1, forward strand.
CAAGTTGCCTGGCATTATGATCCGCAAAACTTTGATCATTTAAATTGATAAGGGTATCTTGCTGTCTATCATAATAAATAAGCCCTTTGAATGTTCCTATGTACAAGTTGTGTTTTGAATCAGACTCCAGGCTTAAAATAGTAGATGACGGCAGGCCGCTGTCTTTAGATATGGGGTCTAGAAATGTCCCCGTTTTGGGATCATAGCCATTCAAGCCAGCACCATAACTACCAAACCAAACTATTCCGTCTTTACTTGTAGTAGCCGCTATGATGGTGTTATTGGTTCTGGTATCTTCTTTAAGAAAGTGATCTATGGTTTCGTTCTCAAAAGACAGACGACTAATGCCTCCTCCATCACTTCCAACCCAGATATTCCCGGACTGATCTTCAGTAAATGCGTATACTTTTTTACTCATGAGAGACAAGCCATTGCTTTCACCAGACTTCACATGATTGAATTTTCCCAAAGTTCTGTGGTAGACACTGGCTCCTAATTGGGTTCCGAACCATAAGGAATTCGCTTCATCTTCATATACACAAAGGACATTGTTGTCTGCAATGGATAGAGGATCATCTTCATTAGATTGGTAAAACGTAAATGATATTTCACCTGGCAATCTCTTTCCAACCGCATAGGTTGCCAATCCACGGTCTGTAGCAAACCACATGTTCCCTTCAGAGTCCTGATAAATATCTTCTACCTTGCGTCCCTTGAAGCCACCTTTACCCGAACTCTTAAAAAACTTAAACTGGTGCCCGAAATTATCGTATTGCGCCAATCCCGCACCATAAAAGCCAATCCAATATTGACCACTGCTGTCCTTAAAAATACTTCTGACCTTATCAGCATTTTTCTTCAACAGCTCGCCTTGTGCATTCAGGGGAATGATGCCTTTAGACATCTTGTTCTTTGTCAAGTCAATTTCAAACAAACCATGTCCTTGCGTTCCCAACCATAAAATTTCTCCATCCAGAAAGAGCGTGCGCACATCAAAGCCATCTTCATATTTGGCAAAAGATTTTGTTTTGAGCGACTGAATATCTATTTGATCAACCCCCATATCTGTGGCTACCAAAACTCTATTGCCCTGAATCAATAAGTCGTTGATCCGATTTGAAGACAAGCCCACTGTTGTATCCAGGTTTTCGAATCGTTGTTCTTTTGCCAACCATTTGCTCACACCTCCATTATTTGTTCCTACCCACAAATCACCGTGCTCATCCAAGCAAAGTTTGGTCACGAAACGTCCTCCCATTTTCAAATTATCCGGCTGGTCCACGTCATCGTTAAACACGGCCATATTAATGCCATCAAATCGATTGAGACCATCTTCTGTTCCGAACCACACATAGCCTTGGGTATCTTGAATCACTGCATGAACTGTACTTTGACTCAAGCCATTTTTTATATTGATTTGAGAAAAGCGCAGACGCTGGGCATTGACCTGACCAAGGCACATAATTAGTATGAATGCTAAATAATGTCGGTACATTTGTGACAAAGTTAGAATAATTGAGCGTCTCTAATGTTCAATAAAGAGACTTAAGATACAATTTAAGATTGGATTATATGGGAGAATGGTTTGAGACATGGTTCGATACGGATTATTACCACGCATTGTACAATAACAGAAACGAACAAGAAGCGGCCAGATTTATAGAAAACCTGGTAAGCACATTAAAAATTCCACAGGGAGCATCTGTGCTCGACTTGGCTTGTGGCGGTGGTCGTCACAGTGCTCAGCTCTTTCAATTAGGCTTTGATGTTACCGGACTGGACTTATCTTCAAACAGCATTGAATTGGCCAGAAAAAACTACAGCAGTGACATCCGTTTTGATGTGGCAGATATGCGGACTTTTGAAAGTGAAAAACCATTTGATTTTGTATTCAATCTATTCACAAGCTTTGGTTATTTTGACTCTACAGACGATAATGAATTGGTTCTATCCCAGATTAAGAAAACACTCAAACCAGGTGGAATTCTTGTAATTGATTTCATGAATGCTGAAAAGGTTCTCGGCAATTTGGTGCCGGCAGAAACACAAAAAAGAGGGGAGCTGATTTTTAACATTAAACGGTCCTGTGATGGGAGTCACTTCTATAAAGACATTGTTGTAATTGATGGTGAGAAAACCAGTCATTTCCAAGAGAAAGTGCAATATCTTGATATTCATGACTTCACCCGACTATTAAATACCACTGGATTTGAAATTGAACGAACATTTGGCAATTACAATTTAGATGGTTTCGATTCGTCAAAGTCCGATCGACTCATTATGGTAGCATGCCTGAAATCTTAGGGTACGGCATAAAAAAAGCCCCGGAGAACCGGGGCTTTGAGGTAGTTAGTTAAAATTCGTTTAGTTCACAAATTCAAATTCAACTCTTCTGTTGTATTTGTATGCATCTTCAGTATCTCCTTCAACCAAAGGTTTATCAGGACCAAAACCATCAGATTTCAAGTTTGCGCCATTCACACCTTTGCTTTTAAGGTATTCAACAACAGAGTTGGCTCTGTCTTGAGACAATTTCATGTTTAAGTCTCTTCCACCAGTTTTGTCTGTATGACCGTGAACTTCCAACTTGGCATTAGGGAATTTCTTTAAGAACTCTGCCAATTTATCAAGATTAGCTTTAGACTCTTGCTTGATGGTAGCGCTTCCTGTTTCGAAATACAAGTTTTTCAACTGGAAAATTTCATTCAGGTGATCAGCTGGATCCTCAATTTCTGACCAGTGCTTTAACTTCTTTGGTGCAACACTGGCATCAAACCCTTTCCACTTCTCAGTAATTGCATCTGTAACAATTGCCGCAGGATTACCAACTGCAAGTGATGCCAAATCCATCCACAACCATTTCTTTATGATTCCCTTCTCCAAAGTAAAGCTTTCAGACAAGTAGTGTGGGTGAATGTACTTCACTTCATACGTTTTCGTAGGGTCCAAGTTTAAGGTAACTGGGCTCAATCCCTTGTACTGACCGTTCACATATACCAATGCACCTTTTGGTTCAGGATCCAATGTAATGGACTGATCTGAATCTTTTCTTAAAAAAGTAGCACAGCTTGAAGCCACCAAAACGGTCGCAATCATTAATAATCCTTGTAGTCTCTTTCTCATAATCGTCTATTTTTCGCCAAAAATAATTTTTAATACCTGTTTTTAAGTATTTGTCGGTTCGAAATTATAAAACATCCTATGTTAACAACCATTTTATCGATCAGCGGACACAATAAATCTTTAAAGAGTCAATATTTACGTGATTTAGAATTGATCTAAATAAAATGCTCAAACGGCTACTTTGAGACCGAATGTTTCGTAAGTTTGTAAGCGAAAATTTTGAACTAAATTAAAAACATAGATATGGGAGTATTAGTAGGAAAAAAGGCACCTTCATTTTCAGCTGGTGCCGTAGTTAACGGAGGAGAAATTGTAAATGATTTCTCATTGGATCAGTACATAGGAAATAAGCATGTATTGTTCTTCTTTTACCCAAAGGATTTTACATTTGTTTGCCCAACGGAGCTTCATGCTTTTCAAGCAAAAATGGAAGAATTTGAGAAAAGAGGTGTTGCAGTTGTAGCGTGTTCTACGGACACTGAAGAATCTCACTGGGGATGGCTTCAAATGGACAAGGCAAACGGTGGAATTAAAGGTGTTAAGTACCCGATTGTTGCGGACGTTAGCAAAACAATTTCAGATGCATACGGTGTACTTGCCGGTGAGTATGAATATGATGAGAATGGTGCTTTGGCTGCCAGTGGACCAATGATTGCTTACAGAGGTTTGTTCTTGATCGATAAAACTGGTACTGTGATGCATCAAGTGGTTAACTTTTTCCCATTAGGAAGAAGTGTTGATGAAGCTTTGAGAATGGTAGATGCTTTACAATTCTTCGAAGAAAATGGTGAGGTTTGTCCTGCAGACTGGAAACCGGGAGAGGATGGTATGACGGCATCATTTGATGGTGTTGCCGACTACTTGTCTGCTCACTAAATCAACTTTACATAAATTGAAAACGCCCGGATACCCGGGCGTTTTTTTATGCAGTTAAAATTAATCTCCACATAAATATTCAATGGCCGTTTCAGCCCTTTTGTTGCCCAGAACAGCACTGTAATTGAGATCCATGCAACCTTGAACGGATTGGTTCCCCATCACGTAAGCCACTTCCCTGTTCCGGTCCAGTCGTTCATACAGTTTAGCACGCTTCATGTATGCTTTGGCAAAAGCCGGATCGGCATTAATGGCATTGGTATATGAAAAAATGGCATCTTCCCAATTGCCATGTTTCAGGAAATTATCACCTTCCTGAACGTAACTCAGTGCTTGTCGTCTTGCAGTAGTTTGTGCCAGGGAAGAAATACCTGTCAACATACAAACCAATAAAATGAGTAGAGTTTTACTTCTCATGATCTCTAGAATTTAGATTCTTTAATAATGTCTTCATTAGTTTTACCATGAGCCTGGGGTTTGCCGTTCTCATCAACCAGTACAAAAACAATTTCCTCTATTGTTATAATCGTTTTTTGG
>JAUILH010000160.1 GCA_030433115.1 Bacteroidia bacterium
TAGCGTCTTTTTCCAGACCATTCTTTTTGCACAACTTCTTGATTTTAACACCATATATTTGAGAGATGTCCCACAAGTTTTCTCCAGCAGTGACCACATGCGTGTTTTTCTTCGCCTTGCCTTTCTTGGCTTGAATATAAATGATGTCTCCTGCATGCAATACGGCATTCTTGCCAAGATCGTTGTACTTATACAATCTGTTTAAGCTTAATTCAAATTCTTTGGCAATCTTGTAAAATGTATCGTCATTACCAGCAATCACAAAACTCACACCATTGTCCTGAAACTTGATCTGGTGCCCCAGTCTGACTTCAACACTTCCTTCATTTGAAACGAGAACTGGTGGTTTCTTTTGAGGTATAAATGATACCTGATCGTACTTGTATAATTGATGTTGCTCAATCAAATCTATCAAAAGATAACCGTATTTAGGATTGGTAGCATAGCCTGCTTTTTTGAGTCCATGGGCCCAGGCTTTATAATCAGTTGGATCAAGTTCAAAAAGGAATGCATAGCGGCTTCTTCCGGTTAAGAATTCACTGTGATCTTGAAACGACTGACCGGCAGACTCGTATTTTCTGAAGCACTCATTTTTGGCGTCATCGTCCGCAATGAAGCTGGCACCCTTCCACCCATGACACTTGATGCCAAAATGGTTGTTGGCGTACTTGGCAAGTGCACTATTGCCATTAGCACTTTCCAATATGCCTTGAGCTAAGGTGATGCTGGCAGGAATACCATGAGCCAACATTTGTTGTTGGGCTTCATTTTTCCACATCTCAATGTATTCTGTTCTGGAAACTCTTCTCTCTGCTGGTTGGGCGAGAAGCGCTGAGCTAAACAAAAGGCTGATGCCTAAGGTGATAATTGCTTTCATTGTGGTCGGTTTGTTGTTTGTCAGGAAAGATTTAATCCGTCCTGATGAAAGCACATTACGCAGGGTTATTAACAATAGTTACAAAAAATGTTAATAACTATATTTATTCACTGATTATGAGGTGTTTAAAAATGGTTAGTTTGTTGATAGCTAGAATAGCTGAATGCCGTATCGTTGTTCAAAGCCACTGATTCCCTGCAGGCCTCCTGTATGAATCAGCAGATTTTTTTGGCGTGGCTGATGAGATATGATTTGTTTCGCAGCCAGTGCCATTTTGCCAGTATAAATGGGGTCTAATTGAATGCCGCTTGAGTTGAAGAATTCTCGGATAAAAGTCAATAATTCAGTTGAGTACTTGGCGTATCCGCCACAATGTCCGTCCTCAAAAACTATGTGCTCGCTGAGTAAGGCTTCAGCCACTTCCTTGTTTTGAAGGAAATTGCTGAGATGCGTCTGAATATTTGACTGCATAAAACCCCCTTTGAGTACGTTAATCGCTATGATTTGGCTTTTTTTTGCGTTGAGCATGAGGCCTGCCGCCGTAGATCCTGTGCCAGCTGCCACAAAAATTCTATCGTAGTTTTGATCAAATAAGTTTGAAATTTCCATAGCCCCATTGATCCCAAGGTAGTTGTTGCCACCTTCAGGAACTACAAAGGCCCGGTACTGTTCTCTCAGTTCTTTTTGGTAATCGAAATCATCACGGTTTCTATAGGTCTCTCTGTCAACAAAAACAAGCTGCATACCTAATTCCTGGGCTCGGATAAGTGTTGGGTTATTCGCGTTTTCAGATTCCCCTCGAACGATTCCAATGGATTCAAGCTTGACCAAAGCACAGGCTTTAGCAGTGGCCAATAAGTGGTTTGAAAATGCCCCGCCAAACGTAAGTAGACGTGTGTACCCCTTGTTTTGGGCAGTTTCAATGTTGTACTTCAGCTTAAAATACTTGTTTCCTGATACTTCAAAGTCGATTTGGTCCAATCGGAGCATATCCACGGAGTGACCACTAAATAAATCTGACGGAATCCGCTCAACAGCGGGGGAATTGTTCAACAGGTTTTCTAAACTCACCGTGAATTATTATTGTCATGAATTTCCCGTCTGGAAGATCGTTCTTCTCTGTCGCTAATTCTTTTTCGTCCGGGAATCACATTTTTAGGAATGTCTCTAATTTCTTTAATGTTATCCCTAACATTTTGAATGAATACATCTGATACTTTTTCTCCTCTGTCAGCAATTAAAGCAGCTGCCATAATAATGCTGGATATGATGATCGTGTAAAGCAAGATTCCTGAATCAAACCCAGGAATCACAAAAGCCGGGTGTTCAGTAGAAATTGAGAAAAACAGAAGAATCGTGATCAGACCTCTCGGAGCAATCCATAATTGTGGAATGAAGAACTTTCTAACGAAAATCTTAAGTACGATGAGCCTTACAATGAACAGAATTCCAACTATAGCCAACGAAATAAGTGCCACTTCCAAATCTATTAATGATGACAAGGTGATGGTGATTCCAAAGATTACAAAGAACAAGGTTCTAATTACAAATGCGGTTTCTAAAGTGATGGTATGAAAATCATGCATCAGTGGTTGGGTGGCTTCTTCGTTCACATACCTATTCAATCTGCCCCTGAAGAAAACATCTGTATTATTGAGTACCAAACCAAAGGCAAGAATGATAACCAGGGCACTCAGGTGAAATTTTTTCGCCAAAGCATAAATCAGCATCAGTATGGCAATAATGAGGAATAGCTTAACCTGAGAGGTCAGTTTTTGGAAAAGATAAACCAGACCATAAGCCACAATGGCGGCTAAAATGAAGGTAATAAAGATGTTAGCCAGAATAGATCCCACAATCTCTCCGCCAGACTCCTGATGTTCACTACCCATCAAGAAAAAGAAGAACATAATACCCAGGATGTCTGAAAAGGTGCTTTCGTACACCATAAACTCTTTTTTGTCGTTGCGCAGGGCAGTGACGCTAGGAATAATGATGGCTGAGCTCATGATGCTTAGCGGGATCGCGTATGCCAGACATTTTTTGATTTCAGGGTGTGCTGGCAGCATGAAGTGTAGAGCATACGCAATGGCTATGGATGAAGCAATCAGGGCAATAAGTGCCACCAGAAAGGACTTGAGAATGGCTGGAAGTTTGTCTCGCTCCAGCTCAAGATCCAGGGCTGCTTCCAATACAATCATGATTAGCCCCACGTTCCCTATGATTGGTAAAATTTCAAGTAAGGTCGTTCGCTCATCATTGCTCACAAAACTTTGCAAGGCAACTCCAAGAATCATCAACAGCAACACACTGGGGATATTGGTTTTTTTTGCGATCGTATTAAAGAAAAACGAAATAATAATGATGCCTGAAACCGCAATTATTAAGGTATACGTATCCATTGATTACAATTTTGATGCGATTGCGTGACACACTGGGTAAAACTTCTCACCAGTAATTACCTTGAGTCTGTTTTCCGCTTGTTTAAAGTAGGTGTATTCAGCACCACTATTGATCTCTTTGCCGTATTGGTCGAAAATAGTGTAGTGGACTTTTATTTTTCTAGTGTCCTCATATTGACCTGTGGTCTCAAATATGTCTAGTTGATTAATGAAAATTACCTTATTAACACCATAATCAGAACAGAGATTTTTTACCAGTCGTGGTTGATGAATGTGAGTATTCATGTATTTTTCACGGTTGTCAATTCTACTTTTAACCTGGCCGTCCTCTACCCAGGTACCCATTCTATCTTCTTCTTCAGAGGTGGCCTTCTTTTTAGTGAATAATTTGTCAAGTTTGTTACCCAGTTTATCGAGTGGTTTGTCCTCTTTTTGTTCGGGATTTGCTGGATTTTCGGTCTCCATGGCCACATATTTGTAGCTAATCTGGCTGTGTAATTGGGCTACTTTTCCATCATACAATGAAGTGTCTTCTCGCATCAGAGAAACAACATGTCCTTGGGCTTTACACTCTAAATAAAGGTTGTCATCAAATCCTTTCCTCATTTGTTCCCGTAATTCATCATAAGAGAGCCCATTGCTTTGCATCAAGGCTGGATCGATAGTAGAGCGGTACATTCGTGGCTCGTAGTTAACAATTAAAACACCTTCTTTCACTTGAGTGGAATCTTGTGTGTATCCCAGGTTAATGAAGGCACAAAAGGCAGTGAGTATCAAAATACGCATACTCAAATTTACGCTCAATCTATTTATAGAAGCACTTTATTTGAACGTATTTGTTAAGGTTGATAAGTGGATATCTACTGCCTGATAATGAGTTTACCCTTGCTAAGTCTTCCATGAATGTCTTCTACTTGAATCATGTAAGAGCCTGCAGGCAATAAGGATAAGTCGTAATTGTTCTCCCCTCCAAATCGTTTAATCAATCGGCCTCTTAGTGAGTAGATTCTTACGTTTTCAATGTTCGTTTTTTCGTCAAATTCCAGACGTATATTGCCGGCTGTTGGGTTGGGGTAGATTTTAAATTCAGTGGGCAGCCACATGGAGATGCCCAGGGTGGTGTCAATATATGTTGACAAACGAAGGGAGTCGCCAACATAATTATCGTTGTTTGGATTGGCAGGCCAAATCACTGTAATGTTGTTTCCTCCACCAACATACTTCAGTGGATCAGTCAGCCAATTCAGGGTTAGCATGGTAGTGTCCAAAGGATTCATTGCAGCTACCGGCATGTGGTTTACGCTAACGACTGTGTCGACAGGGTTGTTGTTGATCAGAACTCCATAAAGCGTCATGCTGTCAGTGTATACATTACTTCCTGTATTGATGACGGTTACCGTGATGCTCAGGTTCTCGTTAAAGACGGCGGTGTCATGTGCCCATACAAGAGTTTGATCCATTGATAGCGTATCCTGAGAATAGGATTTATGTTGACCAAAAACAGTAAGTAGTAGAGAGAAAAGGACTAAACGGATGTTCATAATTGAAGTATTTTAAACAATGTTACGTCTTTTTAGATGAAAAGTTGATTAAAAAGTATATATTTCTTACGTGTTCAATTGATGGATATGTTGTCTAAAGTTATAAAGTGTTTAAATAAAGAAGAGCTCAGATACCTTAAGTTATTTTTGAAGCGTACCAATGCCCGTGATGATCGCAAGGATGTTCAGTTGTTAGACTACATTCGTAAGTATCCCAATCGGGATCTTGAGCAATTGTCGAAAAAGCTCTATGGAGATAATAAAAATGCGTTTTACAGACTCAAAAACCGCTTGCTGGAAGACATTAACAAAAGTTTATTGTCTCTCCATTATGACGTGTCTCATCCCAATCATTCGTTTACTTATTTGAGTTTGAGTAGACATTTTTTTCATAAAAATGCATTTGATTTGGCCTTCAGATATTTGAAAAAAGCTGAGAAAATTGCAGAAAAATCTAATCAATATGAGGTATTAGATATTATTTACACAGACTATATCCGTTTGTCTCATGAGACCCTTGAAGTTGATCCGGAATCTTACATCCAAAAACGAAAGGAACTGGCATCAAGAATTAATAAAATTCGTGAAATAGATGATTTGCTGGCAGTTTTGATATACAGGATCAAACGGTCTCAGAATTATGCTTCCGGAGACGAAGAAGTGCTTACAATTTTAAGACGGACCATTGATGATTATAGTAATTCAGAAGATTTGGATAATTCACCGGTTCTGCGCTTCAAAATATACCATGCAGTAAGTCGAATGCTTCTTCAGCAAATGGATTACGTCTCTTTGGAAACTTATTTGGAAGAGACTTATGAGTCTTTCGAAAAATTAAAATTATTTGATAAGAACAATCATGACACCAAGCTTCAAATGTTGACCTATTGGACCAATTCGTTGTTCAAAAACAACAAACATGTTGAATCCCTGAAGGTGGCAGAGAAATTGCACGGTGAGATGCAACGTTTTGAGAAAGGTCATAGAGATAAATATTACTTCTTTTATGTCAATGCACAGATCATCAATTATTCAATTTTAGACCCAAGAAAAGCATTGTCTATTGCCGATCAGGCCCTGGAAGAGGCGGTCATTCGACAAAATAGTATTCATCGAATTTTTGTTTTGCTCAATAAGGCGCAACTACTATTTGATACGGGGAATTACAAAAGTGCTAATAGGAGCATCATTCAATTAAAGCTGGATGACGCCTATCAAAAGCTGGACACTGCATTCCAGTTAAAGATCAGTGTGGCAGAAATCATCATTCGTTTTGAATCTAATGATTTTGACTCTGTAGAGGTATTGATTTCTAATTTCAGAAAAGATTACAAAGAGAGCATAGCAAGTGGTCAGTTCGAACGACAAGTTGCCGTGCTGAAGATTATGGAGGGATTGATGGTGTCTCACGACCTCAAGAAGAACAAACCTCTACTGGAAATGGTCCACCAGGTGATCAATGAGCTGGATGATGCCCGAGCCAACGAAATCGATTTAATTAATTACCATCGTTGGTTAAAGGGGAAGGTTTAGCTTTGAAAAACAAAAGTCCCAACCAGTTAAGGTCGGGACTTTTCTTGTACCTGAGGTCGGAATCGAACCGACACTCCCGAAAGAACACGAGTTTGAGTCGTGCGCGTCTACCAATTCCGCCACTCAGGCTACTCAAACAAAGTTTAGCTTTCATCAAATGATCACCACCTTTGTTAAGTTTGGGACCGCGAATATATTAAATGTTCGGAATTAGAAAAAGAAACTCACCTAAAATTGTAGATAGATGTGTGGGATTTTCATTTCAAAATACCTACATTTGCGCCCAGTTTAGTAGGAAAACAATTAATTTTTAAGTGTATGTCTGCAGGGGTTAAAATTTTTGCCGGAAGAGGAACTTCTGATTTGGCTTTGAAAATCGCCAATGCTTATGGATTGCCTTTGGGTAACGTTGCGGTATCGAGTTTTTCTGACGGAGAATTCCAGCCCTCTTTCGAGGAGACTGTGAGAGGTCAGGACGTTTTCCTAATTCAGTCTACAAATCCACCAACGGAGAATTTGTTTGAGCTACTGATGATGATTGATGCGGCCAGAAGAGCATCTGCAAAGAGAATTATAGCGGTGATACCATATTTTGGTTTTGCCCGTCAGGACAGAAAAGACAAACCAAGGGTGTCTATTGGTGCAAAATTGGTTGCTAATCTGCTAACTGCTGCTGGTGTGGACAGGGTAATGACCATGGATTTGCACGCAGATCAAATTCAAGGTTTTTTTGAAGTGCCGGTAGATCATTTGTTTGGCTCAACTGTTTTCTTACCATATACAGAGTCTTTAGATCTTAGCAATTTGGTAATGGCAGCACCAGATACGGGAGGAACTAAAAGAGCGAATGCTTATGCCAAGCATTTGGATGTTGACCTGGCAATTTGCTATAAGCAGAGAAAGAAGGCCAATGAGATTCAAAGTATGACAGTGATTGGAGATGTTAGAGGCAAAGATGTACTCATTGTTGATGACATGTGCGATACCGCAGGAACTTTGACCAAATCTGCAGAGCTGTTCATGGAAAACGGGGCTAAAAGTGTAAGAGCTATGTGCACGCATGCAGTGTTAAGTGGACCGGCATTTGAAAGAATTGAAAATTCTGTATTGTCAGAATTGGTCGTTACAGATACGATTCCACTCAAACAACAAAGTGATAAAATTAAAGTATTAAGTGTGTCTGATTTATTCGCCAACGTCATGCAAAACGTTGTGAATCAAGAATCAATCAGTGAGCACTTTGTGATTCAGTAAACAATTTAAATTATATAACTATGAAAAGAGTATCGTTGAGCGGTTCTAAAAGAGAGAACGTAGGGAAAAAAGATGCTAAAGGCTTGAGGAAGCAGGGAAAAGTGCCATGTGTTTTATATGGCGGAGAAGATCAACTTCATGTAGCAGTTGACGCCAAAGATTTGAAAAAATTGGTATACACACCAGACGTTTATCAAATTGATTTGGATGTTGACGGCGAAAAAAGAAGCGTGGTTGTTCAAGAGATGCAGTTTCACCCGATTACGGACGAGATTTTGCATGCAGACTTCTTGCAGTTGTTTGATGACAAATTAGTAAGCATTAAACTTCCTGTAAGAATTAAAGGAAACTCTCCTGGTATTTTAGCAGGTGGTAAGTTGTCCCAGAACTTCAGAAGATTAACTGTGAAAGGTTTGCCAGGTGCTATGCCTGAAGACATTACCATTGATATCTCAGGATTAAATATTGGTGATTCTGTAAGAGTGAGAGATATTGAGTTGGACGGATTGACACTGACTGATGCCGCTCCTGCGGTTGTGGTTGCTGTGAAGATGGCTAGAGGTGCTAGTACTTCTACTGAAGAAGAGGAAGAAACTGAAGAAGCAGCAGAAGGTGCAGAAACAGCAGCTGAGTAATGAAATATCTGATCGTAGGATTAGGTAACCCTGGTGTTAAGTACGAAAATACCAGACATAATATAGGTTTTAAAGTGTTGGACGCCCTGGCAGGTGCGTCCAACACTTCTTTTAAGTCGGATCGTTATGCCGATACCTGCCAAATCAAACACAAAGGTCGCATCCTTGTCCTTGTAAAACCAACGACCTTCATGAATTTGAGTGGGAAGGCAGTGAACTACTGGCTGAAAGCTGAAAAAATCCCAGTGGATAATTTGTTGGTTGTAACTGATGATATTGCTCTGCCCTATGGCAAATTAAGACTCAAACCAAAGGGGAGCGATGGAGGTCACAATGGTTTAAAAGACATTCAACACACCATCAATACCACAAAATATCCAAGACTAAGATTTGGAGTGGGTAACGACTTCTTTAAAGGTCAACAAGTGAGTCACGTACTGGGAGAATGGGATTTTGAGGAGCTAAAAACACTGGAAGAAAGGATTGAGCAAGCTGGAGAAATCGTAAAATCCTTTACAAGTATCGGGATTCAATATACCATGAACCAATTTAATGGGAAGTAGTAGGTTGTCGCCATAAATCATAAATTTATGGTATGCGCCTAGATATTATAAGATTCATTGCCTTTCTAACCTGCCTGACCACAGTGGATTTTACGGCAAGCGCTCAAAGTAAATCACTTCCGGAGATTCTGGATTTTGTTCAGAATAATTTTACTTTGGAGATCGACTCGTCGCTGAAATTATGTAACGACGGCATAGCCATAGCCAACAGAGATGGCAAACTTGGTGCAAAAGCACGTTTATTGGCTCGTAGAGGCGTAATTTATGATATTAAAGGGGACGTAGAAAAGAGTGTTCGAGATTTACTGGAGGCCATTGTTCTGCAGAAAGAGTTAGGTGATTCCAGCGAGCTGTCTTTTTGCTACAATAATTTAGGGATCTCATATTTTTACAGGTATCGATATGATGAAGCTTTAAAGAATTACCTCAAATCAGCGAAAATTGATAGTGCGCGCGGAGATT
>JAUILH010000161.1 GCA_030433115.1 Bacteroidia bacterium
TGGCGCCCATGTTTTTAGTGAGTAATGTGGCTATGGTGAAAGCTGCTTTAGACAATGGCATTACAGGTGCGATTCCCGCACTTAATTATAGAACTGATCAGGAATTGAGAGCTGCCATCAATGAGCTTAAATCTCATTCAAGCAAGCCATTTGGAATTAATCTCATTGTCAATAAATCCAATCTAAAGTACAAGCAGCAACTTAAAACCTGTGTTGAACTGAAAGTTCCTTATATCATCACATCACTTGGTAACCCTAAAGAAGTGATTGAGCAATGCAAACCTCTTGGAATTAAAGTAATTTGTGATGTCGTAGATTTAAAATACGCCAAAAAAGTGGAAGAGTTGGGGGCTGATATGGTAATCGCAGTGAATAACCAGGCGGGTGGACATGCTGGTCCAACACGAGCAGCCGACTTGGTTCCTGAGCTGGTGGAAGAATTGAGCATTCCGGTGATCTCTGCTGGTGGTGTTGCTCGTAAAGAAGACTATCATCAAATGTTGGAGCTTGGTGCTGCCGGCGTATCTGTTGGCACCATTTTCATTGCCTCTGAAGAAGCACCTGTATCTGAGGAATACAAACAAGCTTTGATAGACTATAAAGCCGAAGATGTGGTGTTCACTACTAGATTGTCCGGATCAAATTTGACAGTGATTAACACACCTTACGTCCAAAAGATGAACAAGAAGTCTTCCTGGTTGGAAAGATTGGCAAAAAAGAACAAACGCTTTAAGAAATTGGCAAAAATGATCATTTTCATTCGCGGTATGAAGAAAATTGAGAAAGCAGCTTTTCAACCAAGTTACAAGACTGTATGGTGTGCAGGACCGTCAATTGAGCATGTTCATAATGTCAGACCCGTGAGTGAGATCATTAAAGATCTTTGCGAATAATTCTCTCCCCTATTCTTCAATAATAACAGGACCTTCATTCATGAATGCGTCTTAACTTTAACATTTTTTAGTACTATGTATTGCATAATACCTGTTTTTATATATATCTTTGCATTGTAATAATCTAAATCAATGAAATTAGATAACACCAAAGCTCAAATGAAAAAGGGCATACTGGAAATGTGCATTTTGTCCATTTTGGATGGCAAAGAGGCCTATCCATCGGACATTCTCACAGAGCTAAAAACTGCCAAATTACTGGTAGTTGAAGGCACCCTATACCCTTTATTGACCCGGCTAAAAAAAGCGGAACTCCTCTCCTATAGATGGGAAGAAAGCACAAGTGGTCCACCAAGAAAATATTATACACTGACCAAAGAAGGTAAAAAAGCCCTCGAAGAATTATCCCTTTCCTGGGACGAATTAGTGAAATCGATTACAAAAATTATGAGCAATGAATAAAACAGTCACAGCAAGTTTAGCAGGTTTGGTTTTCCATATTGAAGAACATGGTTACGAAAAGCTTTTGGCCTATTTAAAGGAAGTAAGAACCCGTTTGGGTAATGATGAAGACGCGGATGAAATTCTCAAGGACATTGAAAGCAGAATTGCCGAACTATTTATTGAAAGAACTGCCGACCGACGAGAAGTGGTTGAGGACAAAGATGTTGAAGAGGTCATTGCCATCATGGGGGCTCCTGCGGATTATGGAGATGCTATAGAAAATGATCCAGATCCCCAACAATTTGCTCAAGCCGCTGAAGGATCTCGCAAAATATATAGAGACACCGATGATAAAATGCTCGGAGGTGTCTGTTCCGGAATTGCCAACTATTTCGGTTGGGAAGTGACATGGGTTCGATTAGGATTTTTGGCCATGTTATTTTTTGCAGGAACCGGGGTGATGCTATATATCGCCCTCTGGATCATTTTGCCATTGGCCAGCACGACTGCCGAAAAACTGGAAATGAAAGGTCAAACAGTCAATGCCCAAAATATCAAAGACCATTTTAAGCAGTTTCAGAAAGAGGTTCAGGACCTGGGGAGCTCCACCAATAAAAGGAAGATCAAAGACGCTGGAAATCAATTATTCAGTTCTTTTGGGAAAATAGTGGCAATTTTCTTCCTCATTATGTCAGCAATGGCACTACTTATACTTGGCTATTGGGTTTTCACAAAGGATTTCATTTTTTCCATCACGAACACCGGAGTTAATGGATTGAGTATGTCCGAATTCATGCAGGTTATGTTTACGCCAAATCAAAACCTATTACTCACCATAGGGGTTATTTGTGTATTTGTTGGTCCGGTAATTAGTATGATTGCCTTTGCCATTAAATTGTTCTTCAATATAAAACAGAATAACAAAGTGGCTTATATCATGTCCGGTGCAACTTTTGCCTTAGGTGTCATCCTATTATCTGTTTTCACCACTTTCGCGCTTAGAGAGAGAAGTGCCAGTCATGAGACCGTGGAGAGAATCGATATTGAAGATCATTATGACATTGTTCATCTTGACATTTTTGAAGACAACCACTTCAGCAACGACTTCACAGATTCAGAAGACTATTTTTTCGAGTTAATTGAAAAGGATGGAGATGAGGTTCACCTGGGATGGCCAACATTAGACATCTACAGTTCCGATGGAGATAATATTGAACTCATCGTCACTAAATCTGCCAGAGGCAAAACCAAACGTGAAGCCATATCTAATGCAACTTCAATTCGTTATCCAGTTCAAATCAATAGAAACAAAATAACAGTATCTCCTTTCTTTACCTTCGACTTGGAAAACCGATATAAAGACCAGGACATTAACGTGATCCTTAAAATTCCAAATGGCACGAAAGTTCAACTGAGCGAAAAAATGTCACGTGTGCTGGGAGACGTTAACAACGACATGGATGTGAGTGAAGATAAGTTGGCTGGAAAAACCTGGATCATGAGGAATAACACGCTTCATATCCAATGAAGTTTTCAACAATGATAAAACCATTTAATCCATTAAAAAACAACTCATTAACACTTTTTAACAAGTTTTAAAAGCCCAATATTCTTGATTAAATTCCTTGTGAGCCATTCATTATAAATTGTAATTTGAGTGCGCTTTACAAGGAAATCAGGAAACTATGAAAAGAATAATTTTGTTCGGAGCCACTCTGGCTCTGACCATGACTGCATTTAGTCAGAATAAGAATCAATCGACCATAAGTAAAAATGAAAAAGTTCCGGTTGATCTTTTGCCAGTTACATTCCATGGCACGGTTGGACCGTTGTCTACTTATCAAGAAGATCCGAACGCTTTGAATGAAATCACGCGAACGGAAAAATTGGGATATCATCCTAAAGACGACTGGGTTTTAAACGAAAAAATCAACCCCAATGCATTACCAGTAGGGGCTGATCCTGCCTTACAAAAAGAATACAATACTAATATAAACACCCACAAAGCCATGGTCATTCAGTTCGATGGAATGGGCTATACTGGTGTGAATCCCGCAGATCCAGCTGTTGATGTGGGGCCCAACCATGTTGTTCAAATGATCAACGGTGGATCGGGCGCATATATTGAGATTTACGATAAAACCAATGGAAATGTAGTAATGTCCCAGGTGTATTTTGATAATTTCATGAGTATGCCAGGCGGCGCAGGAGATCCAATAGTTCTCTATGATGAAAGAGCACAAGTTTGGTACTTATCTGAATTCTCCAACAGTGGAAACAATATGCACCTGGCAGTTTCCAGTGGCAGCAACCCGGTTACCTCAACCTGGAATACTTATTCATTCAATGCACCAAGTTTTCCGGATTATCCCAAATGGAGTATTTGGGAAGACGCTTTGATCATCACCACCAATGAAAACAACTCTCGTGTATACGCCATTAATCGTGCGGATTTGTTGGCAGGAACCCCCACCACTGCTCAAAGTTTTAATATGACGAACTTTCCAACTATTGGATTTCAAGCAGCTACACCGGTGAGCTTACTCGGAACCACAACACCTCCTGCGGGCACACCTCCAATGGTTATGAGAATGAGAGATGATGCATGGAGTGCTTCAATTCCAGCAGATGCCTTGGAAATTTGGACAGTCAATATTGATTGGGCAACACCTGGAAACTCTGGTTTAACTCAAATTGCGGTACTCAATATGAACTTCCCGTTTGATTCAGAATTATGCGGCTACACTTCTTTTTCTTGTATCGATCAACCTTCTTCCGGAACCAACTTAGATCCGCTAAGAGAAGTATTGATGAACAGAATTATGTATAGAAACTTTGGAACACACGAATCTATTGTTTGTACACATGTGACAGATGTTAGCGGAAGTGATCAGGCAGGAATTAAATGGTACGAATTAAGACGTACTGGCGGAACTTCCGGAAGCTGGAGCATCTATCAGGAGAGCACATATTCACCCGATGGAGACAGTAGATGGATGCCTTCAATTGGTTTATCTGCCTCCGGAAATATTGGTTTGGCTTACAATGTATCAGGTGCTTCAACGTTTCCTTCTTTAAGGTATACAGGAAGAAAAGAATGTGATCCATTGAACACCATGACTGAAGTAGAAACTTCATTGGCCGTAGGATCTTCTCCCAACGGTTCAAACAGATACGGTGACTACAATGCCATGGGGGTTGACCCAATCGATGGTGAGACATTCTGGTTCACGGGAATGTACAACACTGCATCTCAGTGGAGTACAAGAATTGGTGCTTTTGATATTGACCAGTGTGCACCAAATGTGTCATTCCAGTCGTCTACTTACTCACCAAATGAAGCAGACGACAATGTGAATAACAACTGTTTAGACTATCACATCCTAAATGTGCCAATCAGCATTGGATCTGAACCCTCTCAGCCAGCCAATGTTACCGTATCTGTTACTGGCGGAACTGCTACCCAAGGACAAGATTACGATATCAATAATACGAGCTTTACGTTCTCAGGCACTACTCTATCAGGAAATGTAGAAATATGGGTTTATAACGACAATTATGTAGAAGGGAATGAGACCATTGATTTAGGATACACTTTAAACGCCAATGGAGGAAACGCAACCGCTGGCACTTTAAACCAAACAGTCACAATTACAATTAATGATGACGATTTGGCACCAGGCGCAATGATAGCAACTCAAACTGTATTATTCGATGATTTTGATGATGGGACATTGGCCCCTTTTACAACAGTTAACCCATCGGGAGACACTCCTTGGCAAGTAGATGTTGTCGCAAATGCCACTGCTCAGTATTACACCATTCCAACAAGCAATAGCACCCCATTTGCTTATATTAACGATGATGATTGCGACTGTGACCAAAATGATGTGGATTTAATATTTCCATCAGTGGATTTAAGTAGCTACACGACCGCTAGTTTATCTTTCGATTCTTACTTTGAACAGGGGAGCTATCAAAACAATGATGAATCCGCTGAGATCTATGTGTCAATTGGAGGCGCTCCTGCGACATTGGTAACTACAGTTAATGCTGCACAGGTGGATGTAGATTGGATCAGTCAAACAGTAGACTTAACACCTTATACCGGTAATTCAAATGTGCAATTATCAATCAAGTACAGTGATGGAACCGGATGGCTATATGGTTGCAGTATTGACAACGTTTTAATCGAAGGGGTATCGCCTATTGGCATTCAAACCGCTGTCAATACTAGTTCAGGAATGGAGGCAAACTTAGGTCCTAATGAAACAGTTCATTTCTACGATCCAGCTACTCAAAATGTAATGATGACCTTGGAAAACACATCCAATCATGATTACGGTTGCGTAACTGTTGAAGTGGATCGAGATGGATCAACACCAACAGCGCTGGCATTTGCGACCAACAATACGCCAGATTATTTGCATTCAAAAACATACACGGTCACGCCTACCAATAACAACCCTTCTGGAACATATAATGTCACCTTATACTATGAAGAAGCTGAGGTTGCTGCCTGGGAAGGGATCACTGGTAACAGTAGAAACAATGCAGAAATCATCAAAGTAGCTGGTAACAATAGAATAGATGATGTGAATGTTGGTAATTACGGAACATTTAGCATTGACAATAACAATGCAACTGTTGGTTCATTTAATACAGATGTGACATTTACTGCTTCATTTAACTCTGGTTTCTCTGGATTTGGTGTTGGGATTTTCAACACTCCAACCGGTACAGGTCCAAATGCATTCTTCAACTCTAATACACAAACAATTTGCGAGAATGGCACTATAAACTTCACAGACATGTCAACTGGATCTCCTACTTCATGGAGCTGGAATTTTGGAGATGGCAACACTTCTACCATGCAAAACCCAAGTAATACATACATTGCTCCTGGAACGTATACTGTGACCTTAACTGTTTCTGATGGCAGTTCAAATGACACTTATACTGCCACCAATTACATTACGGTGAATGCAGCTTCCAGCTTTTCTCAATCACTTGATTTATGCCCAGGTAGTTCAGTTCAGGTTGGTACCAGTACGTACAATAGCGCAGGCACCTTCACAGACGTGCTAACAAATGCGGTTGGTTGCGACAGTACAGTAACAACTACAATTACTATGTTGAATACTTCTACAAGTTCGCAAAACCTTACTATTTGTGATGGTCAGAGTGTAACTGTTGGAACAAGTACGTATACTGTGGCTGGAACATACACAGACGTGGTTCAGAACTCGGTTGGTTGCGACAGTACAATTACCACTACCCTTGCTGTAAACCAATTGCCAACAGTAGCCATTGACCCTGCTGTTCCTGATACAGTGTGTTCAGATTTTGACATGATTGCTTTGAACGGTACACCAAGTGGTGGAACCTTCTCCGGAACAGGTGTTACTGGAAGTAGTTTCTCACCTGGAACTGCTGGTGCTGGTTCACATGCCATCACGTACTCTTTTACGGATGGGAACGGTTGTAGCAACACGGACGTTTTGAATATCGTTGTGGAGTTGTGCGACGGAATTGGAGAAAATGAGTTAGACGGAGTGAGCTTATTCCCTAACCCGAATGATGGTACTTTCATCATCAGCGGTTTGGAAAGTGGTACACTTTACCAGATATTCGATAACCAAGGTAAATTGGTATTACAAAAGTCTGCAGAGTCCGATCAAATTCAAGTGGCATTACCGCATGTTGAAACCGGAATATATGTTCTAAGGGCTACTAAAAATGGAAAAATGGGCAGCATTAGTTTTGTGGTGAACAAACCATAAGACAATTCCCATCGAAATTCAGCCCCGCGCCATTGGTTCGGGGCTTTTTTTTGTTTTTCAAAAGAGGCTTGATTTGCTCCTGATGTTTTGGTATCTTCGCACAGCAAAATTTTACCTATTATGAGCAGAGAAAAGGATACAGCGGACGTGGCAACAGATGTGACATTTGAAGATTTCAAACAAGAAATTTTAGATGATTATCGTTTAGCTGTTTTGTCCAGAGAGTGTTCTTTGCTTGGCAGACGTGAAGTTTTAACAGGAAAAGCCAAATTCGGAATTTTCGGAGATGGTAAAGAATTGGCACAGATTGCCATGGCCAAGCAATTCAAAAATGGTGACTGGAGATCCGGCTATTACAGGGATCAAACGTTCATGATGGCAATTGGTGCACTCAATGTTGAACAATATTTTGCAGCCCTTTATGCGCATACTGACCTTGATCATGAACCTGCGTCTGCAGGAAGACAAATGGGTGGCCATTACGCCACTAGAAACTTGAATGAAGACGGTTCCTGGAAAAACTTGATGGCTCAAAAAAACTCTTCAGCCGACATCTCTCCTACTGCCGGTCAAATGGCGCGATTGGTCGGGTTGGCTCAAGCCTCAAAAGTTTTTAGAGAAAATAAAGACTTAAAAGATTTCACTGATTTCTCCCATGGAGGGAATGAGGTCGCTTTCGGTACAATTGGTGATGCCAGCACCTCAGAAGGACCTTTCTGGGAATCCATTAATGCAGCAGGAGTCCTTCAAGTTCCTTTTGCTATCTCCATTTGGGATGATGGATATGGAATTTCAGTTCCAAAAAAATACCAAACTACCAAGGAAAGTATATCTGAAGCTTTGGCGGGTATGCAGAGACAAGACGGCACCAACGGCTATGAGATCTTCAAAACCAAAGGATGGGATTATGTCGATTTGTGTAAAACCTATGAAAAAGCCATTTCATTATGTCGTGAAGAACATGTACCAGTTATGATTCACGTAGAGGAAGTGACTCAACCACAAGGTCACTCAACTTCTGGCTCACATGAGCGTTACAAAAGTGAAGAGAGGCTCGCCTGGATGAAGGAGTATGAATGCATCAACCAATTTAAAAAGTGGATTTTGTCTTACGACAGAAATGGACAAACCATTGCCTCTGAAGAAGAGTTAAAAGCCATTCATGATGCTGCCAAGAAAGAAGTGAGAGATGGAAAAAAAGCGGCTTGGTCAGCTTACTGCGCCCCCATCAAGTCTGAGCTTAATCAAATGGTTGATTTAATCAACAACCTAGCAAAGGAGAGCTCAAATTCAGCTTTTCTGGGGAAAATTGCTTCAGATTTAAAGGCCACTTTAGACCCAATCAGAAAAGATATTATTTCTGCCGGCAAACAAGCTTTGAGATTGGTTAGACAAGAAGATTTATCGAGCAAATCTGCCTTGAGTAATTTGTTGAGTTTATGGAAAGAACAAAATTACGACAGATACAGCTCTTACCTCTACTCTCAATCTGAGATGAATGCGCTGAATGTCACTCCTGTTCCTGTAAGATATGATGATGATTCAGAAGAGGACGGTAGAATCATTTTACGCGACAACTTTGAGCACATTTTTTCAAATCGACCAGAGGTATTGACTTTTGGTGAGGATGTTGGAAAAATTGGTGGTGTCAATCAGGGCATGGAAGGCATGCAGGAAAAATTCGGTGAATTAAGGGTAAGCGACACCGGAATTAGAGAAAATACAATCATTGGTCAGGGAATTGGCATGGCCATGCGTGGATTACGTCCCATTGCCGAAATTCAGTACTTAGACTACTTATTATACGCCATTCAAATCCTAAGTGATGACTTGGCAACTGTTCAATACAGAACCAAAGGTGGTCAGAAAGCCCCATTGATCATCAGGACTCGTGGGCACAGATTAGAAGGTATTTGGCACTCAGGCTCTCCAATGGGCATGATCATCAACT
>JAUILH010000162.1 GCA_030433115.1 Bacteroidia bacterium
ATGAACTGATAGCCATCAAACCGATTGAGTCCATTACGAGTTCCAATCCAGATGTATCCCTCATGGTCCTGTAAAACGCTTGTCGCATGTCTGAAAGATAGGCCATCCTCCATGTCCAAGTGATTCACCCTGAAGTAATAATCTTGAGACCAGATATTCAGACTACAGATCACTAAAAAAAATGAGATGAATAGATGGCTTCTCACAGCAACGAAAATACTAATTATTCAATGTTTTTCTGCAGTTTTTCAATACCTGCATGAATATGCAGTTTTATCACCTTTTTAATTGACATACATTTGTGGTATGATCAAAGTAGCTTTAATTGAAGACGTAACAGCCATTCGTTTGGGGCAGGAAAAATACCTCAAAATGATGGGGGATATAGAGCTCGTTCTGAGTGTTGAAAGCGTTGAAGATTTTGAAAAAGCTATTGAGGAAAAGAACATAGATATAGATGTGGTTGTATCAGATATTGGTTTGCCAGGCAAATCTGGTATTGAGGGAGTGTCTTGGGCGAAAGCCAAGATGCCCAAAACGCATTTTATGATGGTGTCTGTTTACACGGATACAGACAATATTTTCAAAGCATTGTGTGCAGGAGCTGTAGGGTATTTAGCGAAAAATACGCCACTTAGCGAATTGCATGAAGCCATACATAGTGTCGTTAAAGGAGGTTCTCCTATGACGCCGAGTGTGGCAAGAAAGGTGATTGAACATTTTAATCCCACAAAGCCAAGTTCAGAGAATGCACTCAGTTCAAAGGAACATCAGGTAGTTCAAGGGGTTGTTGATGGCTTAAGCTACAAGCTAATTGCAGACCGCATGGGTATTTCTATTAATACTGTGCGGCATCACATTAGAAATATTTATACAAAACTTCAAATCAATAGCAAGGCTGAGTTGATTAAGAAGTCGTTTTCCGGAGAAATCAAGAGTCTGTTTTTCTAAAAAAAAATAAAGCGACCACCCGCATCTTTATGCGGTTGATTCCATTTGTAAGTTTCCTGTCCTTTGAATTGTAAAAAAAATCAAAGATCATGAAGAAAAAATTACCCCTCATTTTGAGCTTGTTGTTTTCGATGAGCTTGTCATTAGTTTATTCAGCAACACATGTTGTTACCAGTACGGCAGATTCTGGCCCAGGAACGATTCGTTCGGCAGTGGATGCTGGGGCAGACGGAGACAGCATTGTATTTGATCCGTCAACTGATGGCACGATAATTACCCTGTTGTCTGAGCTAGATGTCGACACCAAATTAACCATCATAGGAAACGACTCAACCAATACAATTTTGTCAGCCAATAATTCTGGAAGAGTGATGTTTTTGACGGACACAGCATACATTTCCGGGATTAGATTTCAGGATGGTTATCTCCCGTCATATAACTTCAACATGGGAGCAGCCTTAATGATTGGGAATACTGGAGTTGCTACCATAGAAGGGTGTCGTTTCATGAATAACGAAGGCGCTTTTGGTACGGTCCATTTGTATTACGGTGGAGATGCTTTCATATACAATTCAAGCTTCTACAGGAATATTGGATTGGGCGGCGGTCCTAATGGAGGTGGAGCTGTTTCAGTTACTGTGGGAATAGGGTCTGAACTTTTTCTAGAGAACACAGTTTTTCAAGAGAATGAATATGCTTCACTTGATGCAAACGGGCGCTGTGGTGCTGCCATTTTTGCTCAAGGAGGAACGCTTACCATGAATAATTGTGAATTTATAGACAATGTGACTACCGCTGCCGCAGAAAGAACCGCTCAAGGAGGCGCTATTTATTTGAATGGCTTTGGTTCATTCGGGTTAACTGCCAACTTTGAAGGATGTTCTTTTACAGGAAACGGGGCCTTAACATCTTCTCCAAATCGCAGTGCACTTGGAGGAGCTGTGTATGCAAGATATTCTGTTGAAACCTCTTTTAATGACTGTATTTTTAACAACAATTACTGCCAGGCCGATACAGGAATTTCAAGAGGGGGAGCAGTCTACATTCGCGTAGACAATGACATAGATTCAGTATATTTTTATGATTGTTATTTTAATGGCAATAGCTGTCTGTCTGGTTCTGGACTGTACACGTCATCTGGAGGAGCTGTATCTGCAGAAGACTTAAAAAAGCTTGTTTTCAGGAGGTCTACATTTGCTAATAACACGGTTGAATCGTTAGCTCAGAGCGCATTGGGAGGGGCAGTGAGCACTACAACAGGAGTTGATACAACCGTGTTTGTTAATAATACCTTTTACGATAATTCAGCAATGGGGAATTTTGGTTCAGGAGGTGCAATTGATGACAACGCATCTGTTCTCATTTACTACAACAACACATTTGCAAATAATTATGCCAACGATATTGGTGGTGGGGTAGCATTTTCTAGGTCATATACTTCCAGAGACGTTAGTAATAATATTTTTGCAAATAATTCAACCTCAAACAATTATTATGACATGTATTGGAATACCACGAGTACCTTCACATTAAGTAATAATCTGGTTGAAGATGCTGCTCCTTTTGCTTATACCTTCGCTTATTCAAGTGATCCAGGATTAGACCCTTCTGGTGTACAAATGAATGGCGGTCCAACTCCAACCTTAGCAATTGTAGATCCTACAAGTGAAGCAATTGATAATGCCAGTTTAAGCGTTGCGCCTGCTTTTGATCAAAGGGGTGGATTGAGGGATGGAAATCCGGATATTGGGGCATATGAATATTTGGGATGTGTCACTACTTTTTCTTCCATGACTACTTCTGCCTGTGTCAGTATGACAAGCCCAAGTGGAAATTACATTTGGTCGACCAGTGGAATCTACAATGATACCGTAGTTAATGCGCTTGGATGCGATAGTGTTATGACGTTTGATTTAACTATTTTGCAGCCTACGGCGAGCACTTTTTCTTTGGTTGTTTGTGATTCGTATACTGTGCCTAGTGGCGACGAAACATACTCCATGTCTGGCGTTTATATGGACACGATTCCAAATTCTGTGGGCTGTGATAGTGTAATGACCATTAACTTAACTGTTAATCAGTCAACTACTCATGCGATCAATGTGACTACTTGTAACACTTATACAGTACCTAGTGGAGATGAGACCTATACTGTATCTGGCACTTACTTGGACACCATTCCGAATTCTGTGGGGTGTGACAGTGTTTTAACGATTAATCTCACAGTTAACTATAGCAGTGTTTTTACCTTGAATGAGATTGTCTGTGATTCATATACAGTGCCAAGTGGAGACGAGACCTATACAGTCTCTGGGACTTATATGGACACAATTCCAAACTCAGTAGGATGTGATAGTGTGATAAGCATCAACTTAACGGTCAATTATACAACATCTTCATCATTGGTGTTGGTTGAATGTGATTCGTATACAGTACCATCGGGAGATGAGACCTATACGTCAACTGGCACCTATATGGATACAATTCCGAATTCAATGGGATGCGACTCTATCATAACGATAGATTTAACCATTAATAATTCTAGTGCAAATTCAATTACAATATCTGCTTGTAATTCTTACACTGTCCCTTCTGGAGACGAGACTTATACTGCGTCAGGAGTGTACATGGATACTTTGCCCAATTCTGTGGGCTGCGATAGTATTCTTATGATTAATCTTACTGTAAATTATAGTACTATGAACACACTAAACGAAATTGCCTGCGATTTCTACACTGTACCAAGTGGCGATGAGACTTATACAATGTCTGGTGTTTATATGGATACAATACCAAATACATCTGGTTGTGACAGTGTTATCACGATTAACTTAACCATTAACAACTCTAGCATGTCATCCTTAAATGTGACTGAATGTGATAACTATTTATCTCCGGCTGGAGCCACATATACTATGAGTGGAATATACATGGATACGATACCTAACGCAGTTGGCTGCGACAGTGTAATAACAATTAATTTAACGATCACCAACTCAACTTCAAGCTCAAAAACAATCACTTCTTGTGGAGATTATCTTTGGGGGCATAATGGGGTGACTTACTCTTCATCTGGTGTGTATATGGATACCATCTCAAATGCTGTTGGTTGTGATAGTGTTTTAACCTTAGATCTTACAGTCATTCATATTGACACAAGTGTAACGGCTTCAGGAATTACTTTGACGGCGAATCAGATAGGCGTCTCTTACCAATGGATTGACTGTGATAACAACAACGCACCGATCTCTGGTGAAACGAATCAGATGTTCACAGCCAGTGTCAATGGGAATTACGCAGTTGTATTGACAGATGGGGTTTGTTCAGATACATCTTCTTGTCATAGTATTAACTCTGTGGGTATTGATATGATTAGTGAAGAGGATGTTTCAATTTATCCGAATCCCAATAGAGGGCAATTCCGTGTCGATTTTATGAGTGATTTTAGCGGGAAGGTCGACCTATACAATGTTGTAGGAGAGTTGATTCAAAACAAAGAGGTGATGGGAAGTAGCTACATTGATTTTGACCTCAGAGAATTAACTACAGGTACCTACATTCTGAGAATTAATTCAGGGTTAACAACCATGAGTAAATTGGTTGTCATTAGGTAACTCATATAAATTAACTTGTCAAAGGGTGCTTCATTAAGAAGCGCCCTTTTTTGTTTCAATGGACCTTTCGGTTTTATCTGAATGATCAAGCCGTTTCAGATAAATAATCCCTTAAACCAAGTTATCCCATAAATGAACTAGCTTTGCAACTCTAAAAGCACATTCAAAGAACTTGGGATTAATAAAGAGTTGAGGCAAGCGTTGTCTGAAATTGGAATCAAAAGTCCAACGGAAATTCAAGAAAAATCGATACCTACCTTGTTGGAAGGTGCGGTTGATTTTGTGGCACAAGCCCCAACAGGAACGGGTAAGACTGCTGCATTTGGTTTGCCAATCATTGAAAATATCGACCCTAACAGCAAGCATGTACAGGCTCTGATCTTAACGCCAACAAGAGAATTAGGGCTTCAAATTGCAAAACAGATTTTCAAATTCACCAAATACTTGCCAAATAAAGTGTTTTGTGAAGCTGTGTATGGATGCGCACATATTCTTAATCAAATCAATGCACTTAAAAGACCTACTCAAATTGTGGTGGCTACTCCCGGAAGATTAATCGATCTGTATAATAAAAATGCCATTGATTTTAGTCACTTGCAAACAGTGGTTCTTGATGAGGCAGATGAGATGCTGAACATGGGATTTAAAGCCGAGATTGATCATATCATGGAACTCATTAAAACCGATCCTCATGTTTGGTTGTTTTCAGCGACTTTGCCTGCAGAGATTAATGAGTTAATTCAGAGGCACATTGGAAAAGGAGCTGTAAGGGTGCATGTCGATAAAAAGAATCTGGTTAACAAAAACATTGAACATAGGTACGTGGAATGTCAGATAGATGATAAACTCAACATCATTGTTCGATTCTTGAAAAGCCGTTTAGGAGACAGAGGTGTGATTTTTTGCAGAACGAAAAAAGGCGCTCAGAAACTGGCGAGTCAATTGAAGGCAAAAAACATAAAGGCAGATGCCATTCATGGAGATTTATTGCAGAAAGATAGAGACAAAGTCATGCGGGCATTCGTCAATGAGAGTATTGATGTGTTAGTGGCAACAGATGTTGCTGCAAGGGGAATAGATGTGAAAGATTTAGGGTTTGTCATTCATCATCAATTGCCAGAAAAGGAAGAGAACTATACGCACAGAAGCGGAAGAACTGCCCGCGCTGGAAAGGAAGGACTGTCTTTGGCTCTGATTACGGCGTCTGAGGTGAATTATGTTCATAGTTTAGGGAAGAAATTGGGGATTATGATTAAGGCGCTGTAGGACTTTTTGCTTTGAGTAAGGTCATATTATTTCTTGATAACCGTCATTGTTTACGCTTGTATCATTTTGCAGTTTTGAAGAACAAAATTGAAACAATGACAGCAGAATTACACTTAAACGATGATCTCAAAATTTCTGAGATTCAGGCCGAGTTTAACGGCATTTTCTCACAATTAAAATTGGAGTTTTTCACCAAGTCTCATGAAGATGGAGAAGGCTCTCACAAAGATGATATGATGTCTCCTGGACTGACTTTGGGAGAGGTGAGAAGCAATCATACCGAAGGGGCGCTTAAAGTGTCTTCGGGCATGACAGTCTCAAGTTTAGAAGACGCTTTTGAGGAGAAGTATGGTTTACACGTGCAGGTTTTTAGAAAGTCCGGGGATGTTTGGTTAGAAACCACTGTTACGGATAGCTGGACCTTGAAGGAACAAAATGACAGGTCTCTGGAAAGAGAGCACTAAAAATTAGGTCATGAGTGGGTTAAAAAAGATTTTGATTCCAACGGATTTTTCAGACAATGCACTTAAAGCAGCTCAGTATGCCTTGCGAACTTTTTCGAATGAAGCCGAAAGTTTTGAGTTGTTGCATACCTATAAAATGAGGTACGCAGGTGGTGTAGTGACCACAGATCTTGAGGAAATCATGAGCAAGGATCGGAATGAGGATATGGACAAGCTTGTTGATCTGCTTAAGCAGCAGTTTCCAGCGGCAACAATAAAATCTTCGGTAGTTCAAGGTACTTTATTAACGACAGTGGACAGGGTGATTGAGGAGCACAATGTAGATTTGCTGGTGATAGGGACTACTGGTGCTTCAGGAATCGCTGAACAAGTGTTGGGAAGTAACGCATCCAATCTGATGCAATCTATCAAAAAGCCCGTTCTTTTGATTCCTAGAGCATGTAAAGTAGAGTCTACAGAAAAAGTAGTATTTGCAAGTGATCTAAAGGAGTTAAAGGGCTCTGATGCCATTGATGTGATATATGAAGCGGTTAATTTGATGGATTTGGAGGTGTATATTCTGAATCTGATTACCAAAGACCTTCATCAAGAAGAAAGTGAACGGGAGATTTCCAGAATTACGGGTATTTTCAAAAATAGAGAGCCTGAATTTCACTTCAGAAAGATCACGGAGGCAGAAGATGATATCCTGGATTTTTGTCACGACATCAATGCGGATTTATTGATAGTAATTGCCAGGGATTATGGCTTTTTTGGGAATTTATTGCACAGAAGTTTATCAAGGAAGTTAAGTATGCACTCTGATTTGCCTTTGTTGGTAGTGAAGGAGGGGTAATAACATTGTGCCAGGAAACTAAAAAGGCTCGATTTAATCGAGCCTTTTTTCATATTTGTATTTCCTGAGCTTACCATTTTGCATCCGGATAGGAGGTGGGTAAAAACTGCATTTGTGCAATTAAGTATCCCATATGTTCAGTGTGAATGCCCTGTCGACCTCCAGTGGCCATGTAAGTATTGTCCGGAATGGTCATCTTGGCTTCAGTCAATGTTCTGTTTACAAGTTCATTCCATTTTTCCTGAACCTCTCTTGGATCCGGAGCGATTCCTTGAGCCATTAATTCTTGTTCAACAGCATCAGATTCAAATAACTCACCTGTATACACCCACAAATCATCAATGGCTTTCTGCAATCTGGTTCGACTTTCTTCCGTGCCGTTTCCCAGTCGAATCATCCAATCATGACTCCGTCTCACATGGTATTTCACTTCCTTAATTGATTTGCCTGCTATGGCCTTCAGGGTGTCATCTTTGCTATTCATCAAGGCACCATACAAATATAAATGGTAAACATCCATAAAGAATTGACGAACCATGATGTAGGCAAAATCTGTGTTGGGCATTTCTACCAGTTGACAATTGAGGAATTCCCGCTCTGGTCTTTTGTATGCCAGATCGTCTTCGGTTCTACCTTGTCCTTCAACTTCACCGGCATATTTTAAAATGGACTCACACTGACCAATTAAATCTAAAGCGACATTGGTAATCGCCAGGTCCTCCTCCAAAAAAGGACCATGAGATGAGTATTCTCCTAATCGGTGACTGAGCACTAAGGCATTGTCTCCAATTCTACAACAGTATTTAAATAATGAATGTGTCATAATGCGCTTGTTTTACATGTGTGTTACCCCATCCGGGATGTCATAAAATGTGGGATGACGATAAATTTTATCATTCGAAGGGTCGAAAAATTCCCCTTCATCTCCAGCCTGAACAGAAACTATGTCCATACTTTTAACCACCCATAGTCCGGTACCTTCATTGCGCCTGGTATATAGATCTCTTGCGTTTTGAATGGCCATGTCTTTGTCGTAAGCATGCACACTTCCGGCATGTTTGAAAGGTAGACCGGGTTTTGTCTGAATAAATACTTCCCAAAGTTCTCCTTGTGTATCTGTCATGATTGATGTTTTATGCGATTAATTTTTCTTTTTTCTGTTGTGTTCGGTAGGCTTCACAGGCTTCTCTAACCCAATGTCCGTTTTCATGTGCACGAATATGATGGTCCAGTCTCTGCTTGTTGCACGGACCATTTCCTTTGATCACCTGATAAAATTCTTCCCAGTTAATTGGACTGAAATTATAGTCACCATGCTCATTGATGGATAAATTGTTGTCAGGAACTTTGAGTCCAATAAACTCTGCCTGAGGAATGGTTTTGTTGATAAACTTCTGTCTCAAGCGGTCGTTTGACTCTCTCTTAATCTTCCATTTCATAGCTAGGGCGGATCTTGGAGAGTCATTATCGTTTGGACCAAACATCATAAGAGACGGCCACCACCAACGATTAATAGCATCTTGTGCCATTGCTTGTTGGTCTTTAGTACCATTCATCATTTTACACATGATTTCATAACCTTGTCTCTGATGGAAACTCTCCTCTTTGCAAATTCTAACCATGGCTCTTGAGTATGGACCGTATGAGGTTCTTTGAAGAGATACCTGATTCACAATTGCCGCACCGTCAACCAGCCAACCAATGGCGCCTATATCTGCCCAGTTGAGACTAGGGTAGTTGAAAATGCTGGAATACTTGGCTTTGCCTTCATGTAGCCACTGAATAAATTGATCTCGGGAGACCCCAAGTGTCTCGGCAGCAGAATATAAATACAGTCCATGACCACCCTCATCCTGGATCTTTGCTAATAGAATCTTCTTACTTCTTATGCTCGGTGCTCTT
>JAUILH010000010.1 GCA_030433115.1 Bacteroidia bacterium
TCCATATTCTATCTTTAGTCCCATAGGCTACGTTGCCTGCAAACTCCAATCTGGTGCTAAAATTGTTGCTCGTACGCATGCCAAATCCCAATCGAGGACCTTCAACTGGGTTGGATGAGAAAAATTTGGTAATCGGACCTATTTCCACTTTCCCAATTTCCTTGTATCCTGTGAGAATCAAGGTTACAATGTCTACATAAGTTCTCACTTGAGGAATGGTTTCGAGCGTGTCCATCATGGAAAAAATTTGTTGCTCTTTCGCACTCAGGCTGTCATGCCGGTTTTTAAGCCAGTAATCTTCCGGTTTATCGTTGACATCATCAGCGATGAAAATATTTTGTCCTCCTTGATAGAATTCGTCTGCCTTTGGTTCATTGATTTTAAAGTTCTTGTAAGAGGTTGATTTGCGACCATAAAAGCCCATTGTTTTGTCAGTAAGATAAAGGTCCACAAACAGCTTGTCTTTAGTGAGCATCCATACTTCTTTGTCAACCTGATCATAGGTCTGCTCAACTTCCAGATACTGCACAAAGTTGATGTTGGCATCTTCTGCAATTTGGGCCCTTACCTCTTTAACGGCATAGGTCGTATCCGTGACCCAAACGTAACCAATGAAGGTGGGTTCTTGCTTTCTTTTGGGCATGAAATTGAGCTTGTAAGACCAATAACCATCTACATTAGCGCTATCAACTAGAAAAAGATCATAATATAGTCTGGCAGTACCTGACAAGGGGCTGATGAAAAACTTACCAAATACGGAAATACGGCTGTCGTAAATATTGACATTTTGATACATGTCTCCCATAAATTGAGAGACAGACTCATTTTTAACGCCGGAAATCTGAGTGGCTTTGATGTACTCTCGTTCTGCCTTAGGGTTTTTCCTATAATAAAAATCTGAAATGGATTCCGTCATAAACAGTGGAAGAGATGGCTTTTCACCTGTGGAATCCATGTTCTCAAAAATGAAATCAAAGTGCTTGAAAACCTTACGTTTGGTGAATTTTTCCGTCAAATTATTGAGGTCGAACTGAACTTTATTGTAAGTCTCATATTCATAAGCTTCCAGCTTTTCTCTGTTGTTAATTTTCTTGTTTTGCTGGACTTTCTTCCAAAGTTCCCAGGCAGGATCGTCACGCTTTACTTTTTTATCGCCTTTCACAAGCATAGGTCCTAGGTTAGACGCTTTGTCGTTGAGTTCAAAATCAATGGTTTGGGTGTCGTCTTTGTTTACTTTTTTAGCCAGAATGGCATAGCCAACCATTTCTGCCACCAAGGAGTCTGAGGCGTAATAGGTTTCAATGTTGTAATTACCATCTATATCTGTTGTGGTGCCAATCTTAGTTCCCTGAAAATAAATTTTGGCGAATGGCAGGGCTTCACGGGTATTTACATCAATGACTTTACCAGATACTTTGGTGGTTTGAGCATGACTCACTCCTGACATCAAAAAGCCGATTACAAAGGTCAATATGTTCAAATAAATACGCAAGACTTCTCAGTTCTGGGGCAGAGACATAAAATTAAGAAAAAGCATCAAGAATCGCAGATCAATTCTGCGACTTACTTAGAATTCCTTTTAAGTGCTCTGGCAGAAACTTTTATGCTGATTTCGTAGAGTAGCATAATTGGAATCCCCACAATGATCTGACTGAATAGATCGGGTGGTGTAATAATAGCAGATAATACTAAGATCACCACAATGGAATGTTTTCTGAACTTACGCAGGAATGGAGGATTGATGATGCCTAAGCGTGTGAGTAGGTAACTAACAATGGGCAATTGGAATAAGAGTGCCGTAAAGAAAGTTGTAGTGGTAATAATGCTCATGTATGATGTGATGGTTGGTAAACTGGCTACATCATCATGAATCCGCCAATTGGCAAAAAATTGCACGCACAGGGGCGAAATAATAAGGTAGCCAAACGCCAGTCCCAAAATAAACAGAAGAATGCTGTAAGGGAAAAATGCTGTAGAAACCTTTGTTTCACGTGCGTTCAATGCGGGCTTAACAAAGCCCCAAATTTGCCAGGCAATGTATGGAAAAGCGCAAATAATTCCCCCTACTATGGCGAAATACATGGTAGCAGAAAACTGTGCAGTGAACGATACTACAATGGTCTGGAAGTCTATCTCCGTGGCGCATAATTCCCCGCCCAGCCCAAGGGCGTTATCGGCCTGACAAAACCATTTGTAGGTAATGAAATCGGTTCTGGACATGGCCATGTAAATCCACTCAACCAGGTCTTTTCTGAAAATGAAGATGGCTATGGCAAAAACCAGTACCACAATGGCAGATCTGAACAAACGCCACCTGAGCTCCTCTAGATGCCCCAAAAAGGACATTTCTTTTTTGTCTTTATCGCCAGTTTCATTCGACATGAGACCGCAAAAGTAAAACTTTCATTGTTTGCAATCTGAATTATTTTAAGAACACAGGTTTTCATGTGTAAAACCTCCTATCAAAAATTAGATGAATGATTTGGTAGACGTTTTAATATGTGGTATTTTAGGTATACAAACTAACAGTGAATGGAAACATTGTCTAAAATTGGTCCGAAGGCGGCGCTTCAGAAGTACTTTGGATTCGACGGATTTAAAGGCGAACAGGAAGCAATCATCCAGTCAGTTTTGGATGGAAAAGACACCTTTGTGATCATGCCTACAGGTGGAGGTAAATCTATGTGCTATCAATTGCCAGCCTTGATGTCTGAGGGTACAGCATTGGTTGTGTCTCCTCTGATTGCACTTATGAAGAACCAGGTGGATGCGATTCGGTCTGTGAGTGAGCATGATGGTGTGGCTCATTTTTTAAATTCTTCTCTCAACAAAGGAGAAATTACCCGCGTGAAACAAGAAGTAATGGATGGTACCACTAAGATGCTGTACGTGGCTCCGGAGTCCTTGACAAAAGAAGAAAATATTGAATTTCTGTCTAAGATTACCATCTCATTCGTTGCCATTGATGAAGCGCATTGCATTTCTGAATGGGGACATGATTTCAGACCAGAGTACAGACGATTGAGGCCAATTATTGAGAATATTGGCAATGTGCCCATCATTGCATTAACGGCAACGGCTACACCTAAAGTACAGGTTGATATTCAGAAGAACCTGGGCATGACAGATGCCAATGTGTTTAAAGCGTCATTCAATAGGGAGAATTTGTTTTATGAAGTTCGTCCGAAAAAGAATGTGGTTAAAGAGATTGTGACTTTTGTGAAGCAGAATGAAGGCAAATCAGGAATTGTGTATTGTTTGAGCCGTAAGAAGGTTGAACAATTGGCTGAAACGCTTCAAGTGAATGGGGTGAAAGCTTTGCCCTATCATGCAGGAATGGATGCCAATACCCGTGCCAAACATCAGGACATGTTTTTGATGGAAGATGTGGATGTAATTGTCGCTACTATTGCTTTTGGGATGGGGATTGACAAGCCGGATGTGCGTTTTGTGATTCATCACGACATACCAAAAAGTTTGGAGAGTTACTATCAGGAAACAGGTAGAGCTGGAAGAGATGGAGGAGAAGGTCATTGTATTGCTTTCTACAGTTACAAAGACATTGAGAAATTAGAGAAATTTATGCACGGTAAACCGGTTGCCGAGCAGGAAGTTGGTCATCAACTACTGCAAGAAGTGGTGGCGTATGCAGAAACTTCTATGAACAGACGGAAGTTCTTGCTGCACTACTTTGGTGAGGAATTCGATGAGGTAAATGGTCCTGGAGCCCATATGTGTGACAATACCAAGTACCCCAAAAAGCAATTTGAAGGCAAAAATGAGGTTCAGTTGCTTTTGAAGGTGGTAAAAAGTTTGAAGAGTAAGCATAAGTACAAGTACATTGCCGAGTATCTGGCAGGAAATAAAACCAATGAAATTGTGACTTACAAGCACGATCAACATGAATTGTTTGGTGCTGGAAAAGAGAAGGATGCCAATTTCTGGAGTGCTGCTCTCAGACAAGCCATTGTTGCCGGGTTTCTGAGAAAGGAAATCGAAAGTTACGGTTGTCTTTTCATTACAGAAAGAGGTTTGGAATACATTGAAAATCCTACTTCCTTTATGCTCATCGAGGAAAATGATTTCTCCGACACGGATGATAACAATGACATCATAGTCAATACCAAAGGTGGTGGACGCGCATCAGATACAACCCTTTTCAACATGCTCAAGGATCTTAGAAAGAAAATTTCTAAAGACAAAGGCGTGCCTCCATTTGTGATATTTCAGGATCCTTCCCTGGAAGATATGGCTACTCAATATCCAATTACACCTGAGGAAATGCAGAATATTGTTGGTGTAGGTCAAGGGAAAGCCATTCGTTATGGAAAGCCATTTCTTGAGTTGATCTCTAAATATGTGACGGAAAACGAAATCGACCGCCCGCAGGATATTACTGTGAAGAGCCTGGTCAATAAATCCGGATCAAAGGTGAACATCATCATGAATATTGATAAGAAGATGCCGCTTGAAGATATCGCAAAAGCACAGAGTAAGGAGCTCGAAGAGTTGATTACAGAGATTGAGGGAATTGTTGCGTCCGGAACCAAAATTGATATTAAGTATTACCTGGATGAAGTTTTAGATGGTGATGCCCAGGAAGAAATTTTCGATTATTTCATGGAAGATGCCGAATCAGATTCTATTGATGATGCCTATGAAGAATTTGATGGCGACTATTCAGAAGAAGAGTTGAGGTTGATGCGCATCAAGTTTATGAGTGAAGTGGCTAATTAATGGCTTATTCGGTACAGTTTTTGGTAGATTTCTAATACCAAAACCTTATTTATGATACGTACTTTTTTAATCGGCATCTGTGCTTCCGGCATGATGCTGTTCAGCAGTTGTGATTTAATTTTCGACATTATTTTCGATCCTGATGAGTGTCTTCGTTGTGAAGTGCATCAGAATATTGATGGGGTCAACACGGACATTGTATGGTCTCATACTCAAACTGAACCAAGCTATGAGGAAGAACAAGAGTGGAGAGATGCATGTGAAGAGGCTGCACGGACTTATGGTGGTTGGTGTGAGTGTCAATTAGAATAATCACGTTTATTCTCTATAAGCTACTTTGGGAGATTCAAAACATGTATAAGGAATTTGCAACTAGTAAAGTGGGGTGTATGGAACTAATTTAGTGTCAAGTTAAAACACTTAATTATGAAAACAGTTCTATTCATTACCGCACTATTTTGTCTCATTCAAACCACATTGGCTTCAAATAACGACAGCACAACGCTCAATACGCCATCTAATTACGTAGAATCGATTACTAAACTCCATGCTTTGAAATATGAGAAAACAATCTATTTCAACCTGGCAATTGAGAATGAGGCAGAAGATGCCTGGTATATCGTGGTAAAGGAATGTAATGGAGAAGAACAGGTGATTGGCATGAAACAAGGTCACTGCAACCTGTTGAATACGCCATTGTCATATAGTTTTAAGGATAGCGATATTGGCATGTGTGAGGCATTTTACAGTCTGGTGAAAATTACTGATGCCGGACAGGAAGAATTGGCGTCATGGCATTATTCTGAAAAAACCTTTTCCATGAAACGGGCAGAACTTCCTTTGATAAATAACTTGGATGAATCCATCGCTCAAACAAAATAGTTGGTTGGATTTAGGATTTGTTGAGGGCATCAAGAGCCAAATGAGCCATTAATCCAACCCCCGTTTCTAAAGCAGATTCGTCAATGTCAAAAGTAGAGGTGTGCAAGCCTGATGACATGCCTTTAGCTTTATTGTTGACACCAAGCCTGTAAAAACAACCTGGTATTTCCTGAGTATAGTAAGCGAAATCTTCAGCGGTCATTCTTAAGCCGAGATCAACCACATTCTCTGCTCCCAAATATTGGCGTGCAGCTTCTTGAGAATTTAAGGTAAGCGCCTCATCATTCACTAAAAAAGGATAGCCTACGTGAATGTCGAAATCGCAATCTCCCCCCATCCCACGAGCCATTGAAACGGAAATTTCTTTCATGCGTTCATGCAGTTTAAAGCGCAAGTCTTCATTCATGGTTCTGAAAGTCCCTTCAATTTTTACCTCATCCGGAATGACATTTGTAGCTCCGTTGGCATTTATTTTCCCAAAAGATAGTACAACCGGAATGTCAGGTTGACTATACCTGCTGGCAATTTGCTGCAATGCCACTATGATTTGTGCGCTGATTACTACCGGATCAATATTGAAGTGCGGAAGGGCTGCATGACCACCTTTCCCTTTTACTGTAACATAAATCTCATCGGTACTTGCCATATACATGCCTGGTCTAAAACCTACTTTACCAGCTTCCAGTTGTGGGTATACATGCTGACCAATTATACCTGAAGGATTGGGGTTCAACAATGCCCCTTCTTTAATCATCAGTGATGCACCACCCGGTAAACGTTCTTCTCCTGGTTGAAAAATGAGTTTAATCGTCCCGGCAAACTCAGATTTAAGTTCGTTTAAAATCCTTGCAGCCCCCAACAAACAAGTGGTATGAACATCATGTCCACATGCATGCATCACCCCATGATTGGTGCTCTTGTATGGCACATCATTCTCTTCGGTAATTGGTAATGCATCTAAATCCGCCCTTAACGCAATTACTTTGCTGCCAGGATCTTTACCCTCAATATGTGCCACAATGCCGGTTTCTACATATCCTGCTTTAAAGGGAATTCCAATGTCATCTAATTCGGCTTGAACATATTTAGAGGTTTCGAACTCCTTAAAAGACAATTCGGGATTGGCATGAAGGTGATGCCTGATGTTCAAATGACGGTTGTGATTTTGTTTGGCGAGTGTTTGTATTCTATCGATCATTTGGAAATGTATTTACTGCCAGACCAAATCATTTTAATGGCAACGATGAGCATGATCAGACCAAAGAAAAATTTGACTTTTTCCGGGGATAATTTCAATGAAAGCTTGGACCCAAAGAAACCACCAATAACAAAACAGACTGCCATGATGCCCGCATACCACAAATATTGTTTGTCCATTTCCAGACCTTTGTAATAATTCATGACGGCTAAAATTCCAATGGGAGGGAGCATGAGCAATAAGCTAACGCCTTGGGCTTGGTGTTGGCTTAATCCAATAAAGTAGATGAGTGCCGGAACAATGATGATTCCGCCTCCTACACCAATAAATCCACTTAAAATACCGGCACAGAGACCGATAGAACATAATATGAGAATGGTGCTGGTTTCCATTTAGATCAAAAATCTAAGGATAAAGATAAGTATCTAATCGATTCCATTCGAGTGCCATCGTCAACACCCCATGCCCAGTCGAAACGGATGAAGTAGCCGAATAATCTTGATCTCAAACCGAATCCATAGCCATAAACAATGGGGTCTTTTTGATTTTCTATTTCTATATGATAGATGTTGTCTTCAATAACAATGGTGTTGAAGGCGTTGTCGTTGCTGTAAGGATGCACACCAGTCCAGGCCGATCCAATGTCGTTAAATCCAATGATTTGAAAATTTTCCAGGAAATCTGACTTAAGCGGTTTGTTTGCCAGGACTTTGACTATTGGGACACGAATTTCATTGTTGATTACAGCAAAATTACTTCCATTTCGAATGTTTTGAATGAATCCACGCATGGGAGTACCAATTGCCTGAAATGCAAAATTCTCGCTTTGCGGTACCTGAACCTGCGTGTTGAAGCTCTCTTGCGGTCTAAAAATCCAATTGTCTACACCACCCAGGTAATAAACAATTTTCTTGCCCCCAAATGAGTAGCTTGCAGCAAAACGTCCTGCGTAAATAATGTCTTTGTGAATTTTTTGATAGTGTCTAAAATCGGCTCCTACCACATACATGCGATCCTGATCTTTATTGATCTCCTGGAAGGTCTCGGCAAACAACTTAAATCGTGTGCCATTGTATAAATTCAAACCTTTGGGTCTTACTGCATCAAATACATATTCCAGTTTGGCAGTTCCCAAGAAGAAATTTTCATCTGGCGTATTAATAGACACATCATCAAGCGCCTTTGTAATATATTTATCCCATCTAAGACCGGTGGTCAATCTTAATGATTGTACTTCATCAAATGGCAAACTTGCCCGGTACTTGGCTTCATGTGTGATGACTTTATTCAAGGAGAAATCGGTGTCAAAAGCTATGAAAGAGTTTCTGTATGCTATGTATTTGTGGTCTACACGGCCGGCCAGATTGTCATAAGACAGCAAATACTCTCCGCTTTCAAAGTTAACGGGCATTCTAAAACCGCCTAAAATTTTGTGATCTTCAAATAAGTCGGACACCCCTGTTTTACAAGACCGTTAAATCCTGGATTGTAGAAAACGGCACCCGGTCCGGCGTATCTTTGGTAAGACTGAAACAGGAAGTTGTTATCCAGTTGAGTGACCAGATAGTCAATTGCAAAGTTGGTTTTGTAGAGTTGGTATGGTGGTAATTTAAACGCTGGTTGAGCGTCTTTAGCTTCTGTTTTTGCAATCTTTTTCTCTTCGGCTTTTGTGTTGGTAATCTCGTCCAATTTGATGACTTCTTTCTCAAATTCGGGTGCATCATCTTCAAATTCGTAGTGATCTATGTTTATATCATCCCCTTCGCTAGATTCTTTTCCTACCTTAATGGTTTCTTTTTCAAACGGATTGTCTTTCATCTTCGGTTTTCCGCTGGTTTCGGCAATATACCTGGTGTGCTTCAAAAGGCTAGGATCAAAAGGTTTGTCTGCATCAGATTTCGACTTATAAAAATGGTATTTTCCATCTGCGAAAGTCATGAAACCAATTCTTCCGGAAGGCGCATGCATGTCGTACTGAAGTACATTGTACTTGTAATTACTTAAGGCATATTCGTTAGAAAAATAACGGTAATGAATGACGGTGTCAATGTAGGCGATGGCGCTGTCGTACTTAGCAACATATCGGTTGAAAACACCATTTCTATCTGAGATATAACTGAAATTGATTTTGTCGTACTTGCATGGATGGAACTCATCGGCATCATCTGTATCCGTAATTTGTTGTAGAATTTGTCGTCTGTTTTTCTTCTTTACATCATAGATGAAGATGTCATAATCACCTCCAATCAATTGAGTCTCCTTTGCTTTCCTAGGTTTTTGAATGGTGTCGCCCGGGCGGTTGGATGAGAAGATGATTTTGTCGGTGCCTTCCACAAA
This sequence comes from Bacteroidia bacterium, assembly GCA_030433115.1. Taxonomy (GTDB): domain Bacteria; phylum Bacteroidota; class Bacteroidia; order Flavobacteriales_D; family JAUILH01; genus JAUILH01. Next base: position 9,155 of record JAUILH010000010.1, read on the forward strand.
ACTTGGGTGCAAATCATCATAAATGTCATCTGTTAATTGAACACGTGCTCTTGATACGCCCTTCAATAAATACAAATCTGTTTTCCCTTGATTGACACCCGACAGTACTATGCTGGTGCCATCGTCATTGTAGGCAAAATCAAGCACCTTGTCCATATTGTTGAGAGGCAGTTTTGTGGTTTCTCCGTCATCAAGTGTGTAGATTTCCATATTCAGAAATCCTTTGAATTCTGTGAAGAAAGTCAGGGCATTCAAGGTAGGGTGCCAATTGATGACAGGGTATGAGTAATCTGTGGTTCTATCTAATTTGTAATCTTTCTTGTAGATTCTTTTGGCTTTACCTTCCCCTATGTCATAAATCCAGATTTTGTATTGTCCCAATTGGTTGGTTACATAGGCGGCATAACGACCATTCGGACTAATTTTGTATTGCGTGTATACCGCATTTTTGAGTTGTTTGATCGGCAATTCTTCAAAGTCAACATCTAATTGAGATTGGTTGTCTGCCAAATACCTTTTCTTGTAGAAATTGATGTACTCATTGGACAATGTGCTCAAATTCATGCCTAAAACAAACAAGAAGCCACTTTCAATATTTCGGCTAATTCTTGCCATGTAGAAAATCTGAGGCAATACTTTGGCACCATATTTCTCAGCAATGAAATTCCATACAGAATGCCCGGCTAATTCAGCATCACGACCTTCCAGTTTATTGAATTGTGTGTAACGACCCGATAGGATGCCATCCTTTACCTGGTTGTCAATTTTAGTGTTCCACCCTTTTCCAAGGTAAGCAGTGAAACCTTCGGTGTACCAGCTAGGCATTGAGAGGAGTGTGCTGCTTTTAATGGCGTCTTTCCAATTGTCTCCATACAGCATTTTTTGCACCATGATTTCGGAAATACCCGCTCTGATTTGCTCTTCAAAAGACCTGTGGTCTCCTTCGTAATAGACGAATAATTTCGATCCGCTAATCCTTGTAACGCCACCAATATTTGTAGACTCGTCCGTGGTGATGCCGATATTACTCATCTTGTAATCGGACTGGCGGTTGAATACTAAAATGTCGATTTTATCACTCAGGTTAAATTCGAAAAACTTTTGAAGCTCTTTGAGGTGTTTGTCCACAGATCTAGCCGCATAAGCCGCTATGTTTTCACCACCTGAATAGTAATAGACTTTAAATTTTTGGTAATGATGAAAACGCCATTCGAACCCTTTATATTGAACCCGATTTTTGCCAAATTCCTGGTAGGAACCATTGTAAAACTGCGCGTTTGTAGTTACGCCAGCGATAGTCAGCATCAATATGAAAGAAAGCGTTTTAAGCATTGCAATACTTGATATGTAAATATAACTAAAAACCAACGATCTTATTATTTTAGCAGGCAGATATCTAAATTATGGCGGTAAAAAAAATCACTTTCAACCCTTTTCAGGAAAACACCTATTTGATTTACGATGATAGCAAAGAATGTGTGATCATTGATCCCGGGTGTTATGAACCTCATGAAAAAGAAGCGTTGAAGGCTTTTATGGACTCTGAAGGCTTAAGACCGGTTCGACTATTAAACACCCATTGTCATATTGATCATGTATTGGGAAATGCGTTTGTCTCTGGAACCTGGGATTTGGATTTAGAGATACACAAAGATGATTGGGTTACGTTAAAATCTGTGAGTAATTATTGCCATCTGTATGGTTTTGATGCCTATGAATTGTCTCCCGAGCCAAAGCGTTTTTTGGAGGCAGGTGATGTCATCTCCTTTGGAAATACGCAATTGGATGTAGTTTTTGTGCCTGGGCATGCACCTGGACACGTTGCCTTTGTGAACCATAAAGACAATTATGTTATTAATGGAGATGTGCTGTTTAACGGCAGCATAGGAAGAACAGACCTGCCCGGAGGAGATATCCGCATTTTAGAAAAATCCATTCGTGAAGTGATGTATGCTTTACCTGATAGTTACACGGTTTATTGCGGACACGGCCCCGAAACGACCATTGGCGATGAGAAACGCGGAAACGCATTTTTCAGGGCATAAAAAAACCACGTTCACAAGAACGTGGTTAAAGAAAAATACTACTCTACGCTGCACTAAGAAATTTATTTGAGACGTATGCCTCTCGTAAAGCACTCAGTGGTGGCGCAAAACTAAATTAAGCTCTCAACAATTTCATCTTCCGTCTTACCGTCTTCCATGCCATTAACGGTGGCATCAACAGCATCTAAAATATCTTCATCACTGAAGCCAAGCGCAACACCATATTTCTGCAAAAGAGAAATTTCGTCGTCATCGAATACGCCATCTGCATTGACCATTTCAACCAGATTTACCAATCTTCTGAAACGTTCTTCTTTAGATACTGGTGGGTTGGTTTCATAGTTCTCAGGTTTGTCAAGAATTTCCTGAGCTTGCTCCATGCTCAAGCCAATGTGTTTGGCAATTTTCTGAAGCAAATCACTTTCTTCAATAGAAACGTGGCCGTCTGCGCGGGCTATCATTACCAGGTTTTTGAAATGACCTTTGTGTTGTTTTCTTTCTCCGCTTTCGAATAAATCTGCAATAGACATTTTTCTGACTTTTTATCGTGATGATTCTATTTGATTTTAGAATCGGGTCGTAAATGTAATTAAAATTGAATGCATGGATCAATTATTCTCAAAGAATATTTTAAGCATTTTCAATTACTCGTCTTGGGTAAGGTGCCTGGAAACCGGCGTCACCTAAAGCCTTCTTAATCTCGCCGCGCATTCCCCAGTGAACATCCCAATAATCTTCGACTGTTGTGTAAGGTAAAGCGGTTAAAATAACGGCATTTTCACTGAGTTCAGAAATGTATACAGACGGTTTAGGATCTTGAAGTACCAGTTGAGAATCCTGAAGGACTTTTAAAGCAATTTCTCTGGCTTTGTCAGCGTCAGCTTCATATCTTACCGCGAAATTAAAATCGGCTCGTACATTTCCTTTTCTCGAATAATTAACAATGTTGCCTCCGGCTAACGGACCATTTGGAATGATGACTGTTTTATTTTGAAAGGTTTCGATCACAGTAACAAAGACGGAAATCTCTTTTACAAATCCCATTTCTCCTTGGGCTTCTATCAAATCTCCAACTTTGAACGGTCTGAATACCAACAATAGAATCCCTCCCGCAAAATTGGCCAAACTTCCCTGGAAAGCCATGCCAATTGCCAGTCCAGCTGCACCCAAAACTGCAATAAATGAAGTGGTCTCAATGCCAATTTGTCCAGCTACCGCAATAAAGAGCATCAATTTGAGCATGAAAGCACTTAGGGTGATCAAAAACGGCTTTAGTGTGGCGTCAATTTGTCTTTTTTCAAGTGCCTTACCAATGAATTTCACCAATTTTCTAATGATGAACAGACCAACGATGAGGGTAACAATTCCCATAATTAAACGTGGCCCCCAGGAGCCCAACGCCCCTCCTAAATTTTCTACGAAAGATTCTTTTAATGTATCCCAATTCATAACAATTGATTTTTAGTTTCTATGAATTTACAATAACTGACATGGTCTGGTAAATGCATTCTGTTATTGACCTGCAAAGTCGGTATGTCGCAAGAAAATGTCGATAAACAAAAAAGCCACTCTCAAAAGGAGTGGCTCTTAAAAACTATTAATTCGGTTTTAGAACTTGTAAACAAAACCTAAACCAGTTACCCATTTGAATTGGGTGCCCGGACCATATGTTGTGTTGATCAGGTTGTTATTGGCATCATAGGTGTTGGTTGGTCTACTGTCAATGTCATGATCATAGATCAAGTGAGTTCCAGTGGTAAAGTTGAAATATCTCATGAATTGGAAAGACAACAATGTTTCCCAACTCACATCAATGTTCTGAGGGTTTTCCAGGTAGTTGGAGAACAAGTCAACTTTGGTCATGAAGCTCATAGATTCAGTTACCACGTCTTTATCTTTTACCTTTTTAGTGGCTTCCATGATTTTCTTTTGAAGCGACATTTTTACATATCCCCCGACTTCATACCTGATTCTCTTTCCTTCTTCTACACCGAATGCGCCTGCATTAGACAAAATTTCATCATTCACTATCGTCGTTTTAGACGTGATTGGAGAGATGAACAAAGAGAAGGTAGCAGCCTTAGGGTTATCCTTATCAACAGGTGGTCTGAAATCCAAACCAATGGAAGCAATCACATACCCTGGTGCTAAAAAGTTAGAAATTCTTAAACTGTCGTTATTAGAGTCTTCCGGATTGGCAAAACCAGGTGCAAATTGAGACCTGAAATTTAGCAGACCAGAGTAGTACCAGTTTGAGAATGCTTTTCTACCAAATTTTGAAGAAAGATCAATTCTGTCATCGCTCTTAAACATCAAGCTGTTGTCTACATTGTCGTTAGGGTCTGAATCAAAACGATTGACGATTCCGTATCCCAGGTTTAAGCTGTTGTCCCAGGTTTTTCCATCCCAGGCTCTATTTGCAAATAAAGACAATAGAGCTTTTCCGGAAACCGAGTTCAAACCACCTCCGGCCCAGTTTTTAAGGAATACATTGGAGAAGTCCATGGTGATAACACCGCCTGCATCCCAAAGTGAATCACGTTTAGCCTTAGATTCTTGTTTTCTAAGTTCATCCATGGTTTTGTCTGCTTCCTTATCACCTAGTCCGCCTACTTGAGCAGAGCTTAAAAACGGAAGGCACAATCCCGCTACAATCAATAATCTTTTCATGTCAATTTTAAATTACGGCACAAAAGAAGTAATTAAATCTTAGACACTTAAGAATTTTTCGATTTCCGGTTAAGTGAACCTAACCAAACAGCACGAATCTACGATAAACGGTATTATTGATAGTTGGGATCGTCCGGGCGACTGTTTGCCGGATCATACACAGGCGGACAATCATTCGTATTTTGTTTCAACCAGCCAAAGCGTACGCTAAAAATAAGCGGTCTATATGCGCTCATGAACTTATTGACCTTTGGTCTGAAATCCGTCCAGGGATTGATATTGAATATTGGGGTTTCAACCGAAGGGATGATGAAAAATTCGTCATTAATTTTGATGCCTAATCCCAACTTGTAGTGCAGTTGAGCCCATAATCTTGGTAGGTCTACATCATTTCGGTACGGACCGGAAATGTTATCTGATTTAACAATAATTGAGTAATCTACATTGGCACCAAGGCTGTTTTGAATGAATAAGCGGTTGGTAAGTTGTAAAATATTATTGAAATTGACGTAAGCCAGAATATTATGATTGGCAAACTTCCCGGAACCAGATTCTGTCGCGTAGGGTGTTTCGCTTGGAGAATTGTACCATTCACCCTCATAACTTTCTTTTCCTCTAAGTCCTTTGTAGGCTAAACCGTAGTCCATATATGGGAACAACCTGCTATACTTGAAAATGCGGTGTCTACCGGCTTCTAAATACAAGCCGATTCTTCCTCCAGGATCATGAATGGCGTCATAGGAGATATTCCCATTCTTATAAAGCTCTTCCCGCGTATTTCGGAATCTGGTTCCCATAAATGTGATGCCAGGTGCAAAGTTCCAGCCGCTTAATTTCATGAAACCATTGCGTCTCACCAATTCAGTCTTATTGTTTTTATAGGCATATTGAGATTGTCCTGAAAGGGACACTATGCATAGGCTAATGATGAGGAAATATTTCATTCTTTGCACAAATCTAGTAAGGTGTTTTCAATGTCTTCACTCTGCCAATTTTCGGTGATGTGAGGCATTTGCATAATTTTATCCATTATGGCAGACTGTCTTTTTCCGGCAGCCCACGCCTCTGAGTATCTAATATCCGAAAAGGTAACTTGACTGTATAAAGGTAGCCATTTATCCGGATGCTTTTCCGAGAACCAGGCCTCAATCTTTTTTCTCAATAAGAACATGGGGTCACCAACGTAGTCCCTCATCACATGATAGTTGTAAAGAGACAGGTCTTGAATGGCATCACCATCTGGTTTCCGTTCCTTTTGATATTCATCAAGCACGGTGTCCCAATCATCGCCATACTGTTGCATCATGCGCCAGAGAACAGTGCAATCCTCAAAGCCTGCGTTCATTCCCTGACCGTAGAAAGGGACTGTGGCATGAGCGGCATCACCCATCAAAGCGGTCTTTCCATATTTCCATGGGTATGATCTCATGATGGCAAGTGATGATAAAGGGTGTTGATGCCAATTTTCAATCAAATTTGGCATCATGTCGTAAAAATCCGGGAAAGTGTCTTTGAAGAAATGCTTAACGTCTTCATCGTTCTTGAGCGAGGAGAAGGAATTATCTCCTTCAAATGGCATAAATAAGGTGCAGGTAAATGAACCGTCTTCATTGGCCAGGGCAATCAACATAAAACGACCTCTGGGCCAGATGTGGAGACAGTTTTTGTCCATTTTGTAAGAACCATCTTCGTTTGCGGGTAGTAATAGCTCTTTGTAGCCATCGTCAATGTAGTCTTGAGAATAGTCGAACCGATCTTCTTTTTGCATGCCATTGTATCTAACAGCGCTATAGGCACCATCTGCACCAAACACCACATCCGCTTCATCGGTAAAACGCTCACCCGTGTCGCTGTTTTCAAGATGTACCCGACCTTCGTATAGATCTACATCAATGCATTTGTGGTTGTAGAAAATCTTGGCCTTGCCTTCTTTTTCTGCAATGTCCATCATGCGGGCATTGAGGCCACCTCTGGAGACAGAATAAATAGCTTCTCCTTCTTTACCGTAAGGTTGGTAGGTGCAGTTGCCTTCAAGGTCGTGCATCATTCTTCCTGTCATTGGAATGGCAATGTCTTGAATCTTGGTGTCAACACCAACAGTTTTAAGCGCTTTCCAGCCTCTATTAGAAAGCGCCAGATTAATTGATTTACCAGCACTAATTTCGGCGTTTCGAATATCAGGTCTTCTCTCATAAACAGTTACGGAGTAGCCTGCCTTAGATAAGTAAACTGACCACAATGATCCTACCAAACCGGCGCCTACTACAATTGCTTTCTTTTCCATCCTATAGTTTTCTTTTGTCATCCCAATGCTCACGGTACTTGTTGTCGAAATACTTACCTGGCTTTGGTCTTGCTTTTCTTTTTTGCATGGCTACAGAGATTCGCCACAGAACAATTCCGGCAATCAGGGCGAAAAAAGTGTAGACCACTAAATTTCCAAACTCGCTAAATTCTTTATCTGTCATAGTTATCGGGCTGCTTGTTCCAGCAATTTAGCAAATTGATATACGTCTTCAAATGAGTTGTACAATGGGACAGGTGCAACTCTAATTACATTAGGTTCTCTCCAGTCTGCCACAACGCCATTGTCCGATAAATAATCGAATAGTTCCTTTCCTTTTCCGTGGCACAGAATGGATAACTGAGCTCCTCTTTCTGCCAGGTTTTTAGGTGTGATGATCTCAAAATTACAGTTTGCATTCTCATTGGATACTTTTTCAATACAGAATTCGAGATAGGCTGTGAGGTCATCACTTTTTGCTCTCAATTTTTCCATGCCTACTTCATCAAAAATGTCCAAAGACGCTTTATGTGCGGCCATAGAAATAACTGGCGCATTGCTGAGTTGCCAGCCTTCAGCACCTTCCATCGGTACAAAACCAGGCTCCATCTGGAATCTGGTTGATTTATCATAACCCCACCACCCGGCAAATCTTGGTAACTTTGGACTGTTTGCATGTTTCTCATGGACGAACATTCCGGAAACACCACCCGGTCCTGAGTTCAAGTATTTGTAAGAACACCATGCGGCAAAATCCACCTGCCACTCATGGAGTTTTAAAATCACGTTTCCGGCAGCATGCGCCAGGTCAAAGCCAACAAGCGCTCCAGCCTCATGCCCCGCCCGAGTGATACTTTCCATATCAAATAATTGTCCCGAATAATAGTTCACACCACCAATCATAACCAATGCCAGGTCTGCTTTGTTCGCTTCAATGGCGTCTAATATATCTTCATGTCTAATCAGGTGTTCTCCATCTCTGGGCGCGACTTCAATAATGGCATCATCAGGAGCGTAACCGTGAAATTTCACCTGACTTTCTAAGGCATATTGATCAGATGGAAACGCTTTAGCTTCACATAGGATTTTGTAGCGCCCTTTGGTGGGTCTGTAAAAAGACACCATCAATAAGTGCAAGTTGGTAGTTAAACTGTGTGTAATAACAACTTCTTTGTTCTTTGCACCAACAATTCTGGCAGCTTGTTCAGTTAAAATTTCGTGGTATGAGAACCAGGGATTTTTGGCATGAAAGTGTCCTTCTACACCATATTTAGACCAGTCATTCAGTTCTTGTTTGATGTAGTTATCTACCACCTTGGGTTTCAGGCCCAGGGAATTCCCTGTAAAATAAATACAGGCGTGATCTGTGAAATCTGGCATTGAAAAACGGTCTCTATAAGCGCTTAGCGCGTCATTTTGATCCAATTCTTTCGCACCAGCTTCACTAAAAATAAATTTACTCATCCCAATTAAGTTCTAACTTTACATTTCAATATCAAAGATAGAAATTCATTTGTTGTTATGATGAGGAAAGAAAATCAATCGAAGAAACTATTTGAAGAAGCTTTGGGCTTATTTCCAGGAGGTGTCAATTCACCTGTTAGAGCCTTTAAGTCAGTAGGGGGAACTCCTGTTTTTATGAAAGAAGGAGATGGGTGCAAAGTGACAGATGAGGATGGTAATACTTATATTGATTTCTGTTGTTCGTGGGGACCGCTTATTCACGGTCATAACAGGTCTGAAGTCACTCAAGCGATTGTAAATACTGCTTCAAAAGGTGCTTCTTTTGGCACACCAACCAGTGAAGAAAATGTACTGGGGAAACTCATCTTAGACAACCACAGATATATAGATAAAATTCGTTTTGTGAGCAGTGGTACTGAGGCAACTATGTCGGCGTTACGTTTGGCAAGGGGTTACACAGGACGAGATAAAATCATCAAATTCGATGGGTGTTATCATGGACATTCGGATGGTTTGCTTGTAAAAGCTGGCTCGGGATTGGCCACATTTGGAACGAGTAGCAGTGCTGGTGTGCCACAAGCTTATGCTGGTGAGACCATTGTGTTGCCATTGAATGATGAGGCGGCCTTAAAAGCAGCATTTGAGAACTACAAGGATGAGATTGCAGCCGTGATCATTGAACCAATCCCTGCTAATAATGGTTTATTGCTTCAGGATAAGGTCTTCTTAAATGCTCTGAGGTCCATCTGCACTGATGCGGGTACTCTATTAATATTTGATGAGGTCATTTCCGGTTTTAGAGTTGGATTTGAAGGTGCGGCTGGTTATTACGATATAGATCCTGACATCATTACGTTTGGAAAAATTATTGGAGGAGGGATGCCAGTTGGCGCTTACGGTGCGAAGGCTCAGATTATGGCAAGTGTGTCTCCGGACGGAGATGTCTATCAGGCAGGTACTTTAAGTGGAAATCCGGTGGCGATGGCTGCAGGAGCTGCTCAATTAAAAATCTGTTTGGAAGATGGGTTTTATGATGATATGGCCACGAAAACCATGAGATTTGTAGACGGCATCAATGCATTTTGTGAAGCCCGTGGTTACGATTTCAAAATGTTTAGTGTGGGTTCTGTTTTCTGGTTGTCATTTTCGGATAAGTCACACGTTAGAAAGGCATCAGAGATTCAGGGAGAGGGCATGAATAAATACAATATATTGTTCCACTACCTATTGAATAACGGTGTTTACATGGGACCTTCTGGTTATGAGGTTGGTTTTGTGTCTTCAGCCCATACTGAAGCTGATTTGGAGTTGGCTAAAGAGAAAATTTGCCAGGGACTAGAGAAAGCATTTACAGCATAAACAGTAAGCATAGAAAAGTCCAGATCGGAGCCGCATCCATCAAGCCAGTGAAATAAAGCTCGTGCCGATCAGATCTTGAAAAATAGATGGCTGTCCCAGTAAGGATGTTTGCAATCAACAATGGGAGCATGATGTGATCTCCATAAATCTGCCATGCCAACAATGTATGAGCTAACAAAAATGCAATAGCCAGAAAGATTGCAGGCATTTCCCCGATGGTTTGTGGAATGGTCTTTTTCGTTTTTTGATCAGAATGCATATCCCTAATGTCAAACGGGATGGTAATTGCCAGGATGTAGAGCATTTTTTCCAGGATCATTAGCAACCAATCTGTATAGGGAATGCTGATGTTTAGGTTCAAGATTGGAATGAGTGCAGTAACTGCCCAGGTAAATGCGATTAAATAAATTTTGATTCGGGGAATGTCTCTCAAACTGTCTTTGTTTTTCAAAAAAGGCGTGGCATATAGTACACTGATGACACCGAGGAGCCCCATGGTGACCATGGCTTCAAACGATAAATGGAAAAGTAGACATAAACAAGCTATGGCGCCAACTCCGCACAAGACTTTAAGCAGTTTTAGGTTCTCTTGAAGCCAAATGGAGCGCTCTGTTTTGATAGGGAAATTAGTTTTGAACTTGACGATTCTCTGGAAATTGTAAGTGAACAATGTGGCAAAGAACACGAAAGCTACCAGCCACCAATCAAAATCAAGATTCAGGAATTTGTAAGATGCCATCAAATAAGCGGCTACCGCCAGGCTTACCCAAATATTACTGTAGACAACGGTTTTAAGGAGTTTCAAAAAACTAGTTCAAAATTAAATAGGCGCCCATTCCAAGAAGTACTCCAATGGCTTTGCCTTTCAAGCCGCTCATTACCCGTCTCATTTTTGCAGTTCTGGTATAGCCATCCTGGAAGTCAATATCTTGTAGCAAAAGTGGATTTTTAACAGTTGAGGTTTTTAAGGATACACTAGGAACACCAAGTCCAACCGTGTACACAAAAGTTGTTACCAGTGGAATCAGACTGGGTGGTGACTTGAATAAGCCGTATTCGCCACCTGCAGGTGCTTTATCTTTAGGGAGATAAGTGTCAAACAGCATAACACCAATTCCCAAACCAATACCTCCATAAAAAAACGGTTTAGGATTGTAATGATTGAAGGCGTGTTGCTCTCCTACGACATATGATTTCATTTGTTCAACGGTTCTGAAATTGCCGATTAGCGAATCCTGACGATATAAAATCGATCTTTCGCCACCTTTGGAAACAGAGAAAACACGGTAGGCTTCAATCGTTCCGGGTTTGTTAACCTTCTTGCCATTTTCCTTGTAATAGGCACTGTATTTAACGCCAGAGGCTGAGAAACTGGTGATGTCCAACGGCATTGAACGTCCCTTCAGAAACAGAACGGTGTCTTGCTGTCCAAAAGAAGCTGTAAAAACCATCAAAAAAGAAAATGCTAACAGAAATTTCATGCTACAATATTTACTCAAAGATACCATCTTGTTGGGAATATAAACATAGTGAAATTTATCTTCATCAAAACGATTCACTCTGATCTCTAATTAAATATATTTGCTGCTCGAAAAATTGTAGACAAAATGAGTGGTTTAAATACTTTTTCAAGAAGACATATTGGTCCCAATACTGAAGAGACTAAAAAAATGTTGGATGTTGTTGCATGCAATGACCTTGAAGACTTGATTTCAAAGACAATTCCTGCCGGAATAAGATTAAAGGAACCTTTAGATATTGATGATGCTTTAACTGAAACAGATTATTTGAACCACATAAAAGAATTGGGGTCTCAAAATAGGGTTTTCGATAACTACATTGGTTTGGGGTATCACGGGACCATCACGCCTTCGGTGATTCTAAGAAATGTATTTGAAAATCCGGGTTGGTACACTGCATATACGCCATATCAGGCTGAAATTTCTCAGGGGAGATTGGAAGCTTTATTGAATTTCCAGACCATGATAGCAGATTTAACCGGGATGGAATTGGCGAATGCTTCATTACTGGATGAGGCTACAGCGGCAGCAGAGACGATGATCATGTTCTATAACACTAGGTCCAGAGATGCTAAGAAAAATGATGTCAAAAAGTTCTTTATTTCTGAAACCTGTTTCCCTCAGACAATTGATGTGGTAACGAGCAGAGCAACTCCACTGGGGATTGAATTGGTGATTGGTGACCACACTCAAGTGGATGTGAATGGCGAATTCTTTGGAGCCATTGTTCAGTACCCCGACCTAACGGGAGAGATCAATGATTACCTGGCTTTCTCCGAATCTTGTCAATCTCATGATGTGAAATTGGGTGTAGCTGCTGACATTATGTCCTTGGTTCTTCTGGAAGCTCCCGGTAATTGGGGAGCAGATGTGGTATTTGGGAATACACAAAGATTCGGTGTCCCAATGGGCTTTGGTGGGCCGCATGCCGCTTACTTTGCGACCAAAGAAGCTTATAAAAGAAACATTCCCGGAAGAATCATTGGCGTATCGGTAGATGCTGATGGCAACAATGCTTTGAGAATGGCACTTCAAACTAGAGAGCAGCATATTAGAAGGGATAAGGCCACCTCAAATATTTGTACTGCACAAGCACTGCTGGCAGTAATGGCGAGTATGTATGCTGTGTATCATGGTCCGCAGGGCTTGAAAAATATTGCCAAAACCATCCATGCTAAAACAAAGTTATTGGCCGGTTACCTTCAAGAGTTTGGTTTTGAGGTGAACAATGGCAGTTATTTTGATACTTTGACACTCACTTTGCCAGATGGACTCCAAAAAGAAACACTTCAAATTGTTTTGGAAGCGGCTGAAATTAATATCAATTATGTATCCGATAATCAGGTGTCCATAACTCTGGATGAAAGTACCTCTGACGATAAATTGGGGAAACTGATCAGTGTGATTGGAGATGCTTGTGGTAAAAGCCAGGAAATTGTGATTGATTATGATTTGACTACTGATTTAACCGAACGTCAAGATGAAATTTTAAGCCATCCAATTTTCTCATCACACCATTCGGAAACTAAAATGATGCGTTACCTAAAGAGTCTTGAGAACAAAGATTTGTCTTTAGTGCATTCTATGATTCCTTTGGGGTCATGTACTATGAAGTTGAATGCAGCCAGTGAATTGATTCCTTTGAGCTGGCCTGAATTCGCAAACATTCACCCATTCGCTCCAGTTGAGCAAACTCAGGGGTATCAGGAAGTATTTTCAAATCTGGATGCGGATTTGTCTGAGATAACAGGATTTCACAAAGTATCACTTCAGCCTAATTCCGGAGCGCAAGGAGAGTACGCTGGACTCATGGTTATCCGGGCCTATCACGAAGATAGGGGAGAAGGCCACAGAAATATTGTGCTGATTCCAAGCTCTGCCCATGGGACAAATCCTGCCAGTGCAGTAATGGCCGGTATGCAGGTGGTTGTGGTTAAATGTGATGAGAATGGGAACATTGATGTGGATGACTTGAGGGCTCAGGCTGAAAAGCATAGTGAGAATTTATCGTCTCTTATGATCACCTACCCTTCAACGCACGGTGTGTTTGAAGAATCAGTGAAAGAAATTACGGACATCATTCATTTACATGGTGGACAAGTGTATATGGATGGTGCCAATATGAATGCCCAGGTGGGCTTAACCAATCCAGGGAATATTGGCGCAGATGTCTGTCATTTGAATTTGCACAAAACTTTCGCTATTCCACATGGTGGTGGCGGACCTGGAATGGGACCAATTGGAGTTGTAGAACATCTGGCACCGTATTTACCGGGTAACCCAATTGTGGAAACGGGTGGAGATAAAGCCATTAATTCTATTTCCGCAGCGCCATGGGGAAGTTCTCTGATTCTTTTAATTTCTTATGGATACATTAAAATGTTGGGGGCTGAAGGTCTCAAAGCGTCTACTGAAAATGCCATCCTAAACGCCAACTATATTAAAAAACGCTTGTCTAATCATTACCCCGTTCTTTACACTGGTAAAAATGATACGGTGGCGCATGAAATGATTTTAGACTGCAGACACTTTAAGAAAACAGCTGGAGTAGAGGTGGAAGACATTGCCAAAAGACTAATTGATTATGGCTTTCATGCACCAACGGTTTCCTTTCCGGTTGCGGGAACTTTAATGGTTGAACCAACAGAAAGTGAATCCATTGAAGAATTGGATAGATTTTGTGATGCCATGATTTCTATAAAAGAAGAGATTGATGAAATTGTAAACGGCATTTATGACCAATCCAATAATGTCTTAAAAAATGCACCACATCCTTCCGAAAGGTTGATGAGTGATACTTATGATTTGCCATACGGTCGTGAGAAAGCAGCCTTTCCTTTGCCTTATCTGAAAAACAATAAATATTGGGTGCCTACCGCAAGGGTAGATAATGCACATGGCGACAGGAATTTGGTGTGTAGCTGTCTGCCTATTGAAATGTATGAAACGTTGATAGAAGAGCAATCTTGATCGATTAATTGATTTTAAAGTACGATAAAGTTTTAGTAAATTTGGGGTACTTGTTGATAGCTAAAGTTTAAATTAAGTTGATTATTATGAAGAAAATTTACACGCTTGCAGCAGCGTTGATGTTAGGGTCATTCGCTATGGCTCAAACTGGAGCGCCTTTGCAGCCGGCTAATTCTAGTGTGCATGCCGGAAATAAATATATGCACCAAATCACTGTTGCTCAAGGTAACAAAGTGGTAGATAATGAAAGAATGGGTGAATACATCACGGAGGATTTCGAAATGGGATTTGCCGGAAACAATACTGGTTCTGCACCGGTTGTTGGTGGTTCTATGTGGACTACAGTGGTAACGCCTGGTTCTAATGTTCAGGTTGATTGGGAAATCACAACCGTAGGTCATGCGAATGATGCAGGGTCAACGTTTACCATTCCTGCATTGAACAGTACTACTGGTATTGGAGTAGGTCAGTGGGCGCTTTTAGATTCCGATTCTGATGGATCTGGTGGTGCCAGTGAAGAAAACTTCTTGGTGTCTCCTGAGTATGATTTAACTTCTGTGACCAACAATGCATTGGCATTGGAGTGGCAACAGTTTTTCGCTGAGTGGACAAACCCAGTTGATGACAGTATTTGGGTAGAGATTTCTACTGATGGTGGAACTAACTGGACTCAAATGCCTTCTATCGATGATGGTGTAGGAAGAGATAACAGACCTAATCCGGAGATTGTTAGAATTGACTTGACTGCTTTAAACCTTGCAGGTGAAAGCTCGTTCATGTTCAGATTTCACTGGAAAGGTGAGTGGAACTACGGATGGCAGGTTGATGACGTTGTATTGGTTGATCTTCCACCAGACAATCTTGTATTGAATACTGCAAGAGCAACACACAATGCTGTGAACGCCGCTGGTGTATCAGACAAAATTACTTATACCAAGATTCCAGACGAGCAAGTATTCGATATGGAAATCTCAGGTAATGTAATGAACTTGGGTGCGAATGCTCAAACCAACGTTCAGTTAACAGGTACAAGTGGTGCTTACACTGGTATGTCTCCAATGATTGGTTTGGCTCCAGGTGAAGATTCTACTTTGGTAGCTTCTTCTTTCTTTAATCCTGGTACAACACTTCAATCTCATACTGTGAATTATGCAGTTTCTTATACCAATGTTATCAATGAAGATAACCCTGCTGGATTATTAGGTTCGTTCACATTTGAGATTACTGACTCTGAGTACTCCAGAGATAATGATGATTACACTGGTCCTGGTCTATGGAATGGTGACGACGGAGCTGGTACAACTAATTCATTTGAGTTAGGACATGCTTTCCAGATTGAAGCTACAGACGACATGGAAGGTGTGAGTTGTGCTTTAACAGGATCTTCTGATGCTGGTGTATTGGCATATGCTTCTGTTTACCAGGTGAACACGACTTCTGGTGAATTTGATTTAGTTGCTCAAAGTAATGATGTTGAAATCAAGTCTTGGAACATCCCTGCTGCCACTGGTGCCGGGTCTGTTGAAACTTGGTTCCCATTACAAGCTACTTTAAATGCTGGTGAAACTTACATTGTTGTTATTGGTCACTATGGTGGTCCTGGAGCATTAGTTTTGGCTAACTCTACAACTGCTGTGGCAACTGCTAACACAACTTTCTTGTACGATCCAAATGCAACTACTGGTGGTCCTTGGTTCTACATAACTTCAGTACCAATGGTAAGAACTCACTTTTCTGTTCCTGCTTGGGCTGGTGTTGAAGATGTTGAAGCTACTAGCGCTAAGTTATTCCAAAACCAACCAAACCCGTTCAACGGAACAACTACTATTAGCTACAGCTTAGAGCAAGCTGGTAAAGTGTCTTTAACTGTTGTTGATGTAAACGGTAAGGTAGTAGCTACTTTCAATGAAGGTATGAAGTCTGCAGGGAACTACTCTGTAACTTTCAATGCGGATGAATTAGCATCTGGAATCTACAACTATTCATTGAACGTGAATGGTGAGAGAATCACTAAGAGAATGATCATTACTAAGTAAGATCATCTAACATACATTGTTAAAGGGGCGCAATTGCGCCCCTTTTTTTGTTGGTATTTTAACACCAAAATATAGAATACTCAACATATTTTACCTTTCACTCAATAATGCATACACCTTGCATGAAAAACAAGGGATTAATTCTTATCTTTAAGCTATCAAATTGTAAAATTTAATTAATTATTTGGGATATGAAAAAAGTTTACTTATTGGCTTCAGCGCTAATGGTAGGAGGTTTGGCTACGGCTCAAAGAACCCAGTACTCTGGTGTGATCTCTCCATTTATGCAGGAAGCAGAAAAGTCCAAAATCCAAAATCAATATGGTGATAAGGATGCTGAGGGTGCTGAATACAGAGGTACACCTATTTGGACTGAAGATTTTGCCAACGGATTGGCAGGAAATAATGGTAGTACGAACCCTGCATGGACTGTAGGTGGAACAGATGGAAATATCTGGAAGCATGATTTCTTCGGGCCAGAAGGATGTTACTCCGGTAACACGCCAAATCCATTGTTTACAACGGCAGCTAACGGACACATGTTATTTGATGTGGACAGCTCTAACTGTATCAACGCATCTACTAACCCACCAACCATCTCTCAGATTGATAGAGAAGGTGAGTTGATTTCTCCATCTATCAACTTGGTGGGAGAAATGAATGTGAACGTAAGATTTGAACACCAGTTCAGATACTGCTGTACTGCTACACTTGAATTAATGTTAGGTGTATCTAACGATGGTGGTTCTACTTGGACTGAGTGGGATGTGTCTGCAGGGATTGATGTGAATGATGCATCTGATAACCCTCAAATCGCTAACATCAATGTAACTCAAGTAGCGGCTAACCAGCCAAACGTGATGTTGAGATTCAGATGGGGTGGTGGTATTTCTCACTACTTCTGGTCAATTGATGACATTGCAGTTATTCCTTCTCCAGCTCATGAAGCGGATGTTGTAGATGCTTTCTGGGGATCAACTACGGATGGTGTACCTTATACAATGGTTCCGGACGAAGAAGCTCAAGACTTCTATTCCTATGGAAACATGTCTAACCAAGGTGCTTCAAACGAAGATTTATCTTTTGATATTGATGTGTCTGGTGCTGCTACTCTTTTCAGTGGAACTGGATCTAACTCTCCTATTACGTTGATGCCTGGTCAAGGTGGAACAGATGGATTAGGTTACGATTCAACCAACACGCCATGGAACTCTGGTACTACAATTGGTGCTTACACGCAGACTTATACGGTAGATTATCCGAACATTGCAATGGATGACAACACGACTAACAACGAGATCACTTACCCTTTCTGGGTAACAGATCACAGATATGGTCGTGATATTGATGAATATTCTGGATCGGGTATTTGGAATAGTGATGATGGTGCTGGAACGACTAACTCGTTTACATTAGGACCATTGGTAACTATGCAGAATAATGCAACTATCTACTCTATTGAAGTAGCATTCACTGGATCTACTGATGCTGGTGTATTGGCTTACCCAGAAATTTATGAGGTAGATGCAACGGGTAACTTCTCATTGGTATATACCGGTTCTGGAACTAATGATGAGGTAACCTTAACAAACCAAGATATCTCTTTGAGCCCAACTATCACTCCTGTGAAGTTATTGATCAACGGAGGAACTGGTGCTGGTGGATTCTCTTTGAATGGAGGTACTCAGTACTTATTCTGTGTTGGACACTACGGTGGACCAAATGCATTGGTAATCATGAACGGTGGTATCACTGCTCCTGACCAAACTGTATTCTTGTACGATCCTAACGCTGCAACTGGTGGCCCATGGTTCTTCACAAGAAGTACGCCAGTTATTAGAGGTGTATTTGATCCAGAAGGTGTGAATGTAGAGGAAAATGAGAGCGGTATTAGCTTAGGTCAAAACATGCCTAACCCATTCGATGGTTCTTCTAGAATTAACTTCTCTTTGGAAAACAGTGCAAATGTAACTTTCGAGATTACTGATGTGACTGGTAAAATCGTGAAGACTATCCAGAAAGGTAACTTATCTGCAGGTCAGCACATGATTGAATTAGACGCTAATGAGTTCGCTGGTGGTATTTACAACTATACTATCAAAGCAGACGGTGTAACGTCTACCAAGAGAATGATCATTACTAAGTAATTAGTTTTCTATATTTGAGAAAGGGGGTGTGAAAGCATCCCCTTTTTTGTTGTTTGAATGTTTTATGCTAAAGTAGCTTAAGGTAATTTTCTGAATGTTACAGGAAAAAGAAGGATGAGTGATCAATAGTGATTGACAGATTTTAACACCCATTTAGAATTTCCACCAACTTTATAGAAACTGGAGAGACCAATGTGTTTTGAATAGATCAAAATAGAAACAGATTTCGTTTTATCACGTTTAAAGAACGATATCTTCTTCCTGGCTCGAACGTATTTCTTACAAATGATTTGATCATGATATTCGTCGTAAACATATTCATAGCGATTTTTAACGGTCATGTCGTCATATTTCACCCGCATTCTATACTTGTAAGATGTTTGCTCAGATAAGTCAAAAAAACTATAGTTAATGCCGTTTGTGAATTGGATAGGAGTGGGGGCTCTGGTACCGTCTTCGTTTTTGAAGAAAGCAGTAATACTGGCCAATTTGGATCCTTTATTCGTGATGTATTCTTTTTCGACTGTGGTTGTATCCGGGCCGTCTAAAAAGACTGTTTTAAACGTGTCTGACCGATAACTGAAGTGATAGGTCAGATCATCGGGATGTGCGCCATTTTGATCATGAAATACATAGCTTGATGAGTGTTTAATCGAATCCAATTGAAAGAAGTAGTCTTTCGAATTTTGTGCGTGACATACAACATACACTAAACTAAGAATGATCAAGCTGATTCTATGCATACCAGCTTAAATATTTACAGGTAACAAAAATCCCCAAATACTTCTGTAGATGGGGATTAATATTGTTGGGATAAAAAATTATCTGTTATCCTCTACCTCTATATATTTCTTCAAAGCGTGGTACAAACCAACTTTTCTATTTAAGTCAGACATAGATGAAATTGAATTCGAGTATTGTCTCTGGAGTCGATCTTTGGTGTCAACATAGTCAATGCCTTCCCCTTTTTGTTCGGAGAGCACCTGTACCATATAAACGCCTTCCTTTCCAATAAGTACATTGTCCATCATTCCAGAACCACCATCGTTTGCATCCTTACCAAACACGGCGCCAACAGCATACAATTCTGCATTGTCTAATGCTGGATTGTCCATGCTTTGTCTGATACCAGCAATACTTGCATCACTGAAACGCAAATCCTTGTTCGCAATCTGAACACCCCATGTCTGAGCAATAGATGCCAAATCGGATTTTCCGGAAATTTCGTTCTTCAATTGTTCTGCTTTCTTCTCGTTGATCAGGTCATTTTTCATCTGTTCTAAAGCACTTTCTTCGTCCATTGGACCATCTTCATAGGTTTTATCAATTTTAACAATAATCAATTGATTTTTATCCTTGAGAGAATATACAGAGGACACGTCACCGGCCACACCATTCTTGAAGAATTTGTAAAGCAATGAAATGTCTTCGTATCCCTGGATGGCAAGATCAGATTCGGACACTTTCAACTCGCTCACAAAATAACCAAGAGAATCAGCCAAAGCCTCTAAGCCCATATCGTAAGAATCGATGGCAAAGTTTTTTGCTTCATCTTTATATTTGGCAACAGTGCTTCCCTGTGCCATGATTGGTTTGGAGAGTAAAGCTGTAGTCACAAACTTCATACTGTCTGCCTCAGCTTCATCCGTAATATTCATGATGTGGTATCCAAACTGGCTTCTCACCACACCTACATCTCCAACTTCAGCAGTAAATGCGTATCTCGCGAAAGGCGCAACCCATCCCTGGAAAGGAATGAATCCCATATCACCACCATTGGCGGCAGATCCCGGATCAATACTATTTTCTCTAGCCAACTGGGCGAACATAGATGTATCTTCTTTTACCGTTCTATAGATAGAATCTAACAATGCAAAGCCAGCTTGATCGTAGTTGTCTCTTGGCTTAATCAGAATGTGTCTCACACGTCTCTGATGATGAACTCTTGCCTTCAAAAGGTTGTAAGCACCATTTTCTTCATACGGGCCAAATACCATGGTAGTGTCCTTGCCTACAGAGAATACCGAATCGTAGTATTCTTGAGGAAAAGACTGCACAAAAGTAGCTGAGTCCATTTGTCTAACAACTGGTGATGGTCTCCCGAATGGATCTTTCTTGACACCTTTGTACTGAGCTACAAAAGCGGAATCGTTGATTAACATCACGTTTTTGTAGTTCTTTTTGATCGTGTTGTTAAGCACGTTGTATTGATCGGTTTTATTTTTCTCGCTTGGTTCCATGTTTACGGTAACCACTTTCAATACTTTTCCTGCCTTCACCCTGTACTCAGGATCTGATTTGTGCTCTTTGTAGTAAGCTTTGATTTCTTCGTCACTAGGAATGTACTTGTCAGAAGGCAACTCACTAAATGCCTTGTAGGCATATTTGATTTTTCTAACGTCATTGCTGGCAGCAAAATCTCTTTCTGCTTCCAAATTCGTTGCATAGAAACCAGACCTTAACAAAGACACATACTTGTCTTTTTGTCTCATGGCTCTAATTTCCAAACGTCTTTGTGGCTTTTCGTATCTGATTTTACCATAGCTGAATAAGTCCAACCCTTTTTCTCTGGCAGTATCAATTTCATCCCACTTAAGCAATCTACCCACCATGTAATTGTATACCTGCATGGTATCTCCTTTGTAGAATAACAACTCCAACTCTTCATCGGAAGTCTCAATACCTAACAGGTCGTTTTGCGTTTCTACCATCATGGTTTCAGCAAAATCTAACCAACCATATTGAGCAGCACCTCTTTGATCAAATGCAGACAAGGTACGATCTTGCCCTCTTTTGTTTTCCTGTATTCTTTTTCCCCAGAAAGTGGTCATGGAGCGCAACATTTCTTGCTGCTCTGGTTCAATAGACTCACCATTGATCATGATGGTTTTTTCGTCTTCACCACCGCCTCCAAATTGCTGAGCAATTGCTTCACCCAATACAAACGCAAGAAGGGCCAATCCAATGATCACAAGAATCAAAGTTGGTCGTTTTCTAATCTCTCCTATTATTGCCATAAAGATTCAATTTTTACAAGTGCGCGAATATACAATGGATTATCGACTTTTGAAAGCTTATTCGGCTTCTTTTAT
The DNA here is from genome assembly GCA_030433115.1 of Bacteroidia bacterium. Classification (GTDB taxonomy): domain Bacteria; phylum Bacteroidota; class Bacteroidia; order Flavobacteriales_D; family JAUILH01; genus JAUILH01. Next base: position 30,742 of record JAUILH010000010.1, read on the forward strand.
TTCAAGTCTGACCGTTTCTATTTTGGTGTGCGAAACATCTAGTATGTGGAATTCAAAATTCTCTATTTCGATTGTGTCATTTAAAGCCGGAATGGCCTCTGTACGATTGATAATTAAACCGCCAACAGTTTCGTATTCTTCACCTTCGGGAAGATTGAGGTTGTACTTGGCGTTGAGCTGATCAATTTCGTGTCTGGCACTCAATTCAAACACCGTGTCGCTAATCTGATTTTCAATGAGTTCTTCCGAGTCGTGTTCATCTTCAATTTCTCCGAAAATTTCTTCTACCACATCTTCAATGGTCACCATTCCTGCGGTGCCACCAAATTCATCTACCACTACGGCAACGCTTCTTTTTTGAACAGTAAGTTCTTCCAGAATGGCCTGAGCTGGCTTACTTTCAGGAACAATTCCTATGGGGAGAAGGATGGATTTGATATTCTCTGGTTGTTTAAACAGCTCAAAAGAATGGACGTAGCCAATGATGTTGTCTATACTGTCTCGAAAGATGAGGATTTTTGAGAGACCGGTTTGAATAAAAGTGTCCCTCAGGTTATCTACTTCATCATCGATATTCATGGCCACAATTTCGGTTCTTGGAACCATGCAATCTCTCGCCTTAACGTCTTTAAAACCAAGTGCATTTTCGAATATGTGAACTTCATGATCTAAGGCGCCTTTGTCGTTGGCAAGGGCTGTTGAATCTCTTACATAATTATCTAAATCAACACGTCCGAATTCTGGCTTTTCCTCGGAGAGGTCTTCTTTAAATAATAGCCATAACAGTCCTTTAGACAAGTTAATGGTGATAAAGGTGGGTACCCAAAGCAGATAATAAATGACGATTAATGGTACGGCAAATAATCTGAGTGTTCTATTCGGATTGATTCTGAAAATGGTTTTGGGTAAAAATTCGGCAAATGCCAGAACTATCAGCGTAGAAAAGATGGTTTGTAGAAAGAGAACAAGTCCCGTGTTAGAAGACATGTTGTTGATGATAAAAGGTTCGAGTATCACAGCCATGGCAATCCCGAATATCACGAGCGCTACATTATTTCCCAGCAACATAGTCCCAATAAACTTGGAAGGGTTTTGATTAAAGAACGCCAGGATTTTGCCATGAGTCTTGCCATCGGAGTTGGCCAGTTCAATGCGTAATTTGTTAGCTGTGATAAAGGCAATTTCCATACCGGAAAAGAAGGCTGAAAAGACCAGAGAAATCAGTACAACGATATAGGCAATAGAAGGATCCATTTACATTTTGTCGACTAAAACCATCATTGAATTGCCATTAAGCCAGTAAGTATGATCTCCTTTTGGGAGCTTGTAACCACAGTTGTGGTGCAATAAACTCGATTTTGACGATACTTTGGCTGTGATGTATTGATCAATGAGTTGAGTTGGTAGAAATTGTTCGTAAAAGACGTGTGCTTCAGTATAAAGGGCCAAGGTGTCCTGGGTATCGATATTCAGGATATCCAGTTTCACATAATATTGTGTGGCACCTAAACATGAATATTTAATTCTGATTGTATGCTTATCTGTTGTATCTATTTGTGAAGCTGAGGAAATGGGGACATAAGATTCACTTAAAACTTTGCCTGAAATACTTGCATCCGCATTTGATTGGGCGACAGAGCTGAATGATATTATGATACACAAGAATAGGAGAGTCTTCATGCTACTTCATCGAATAAGTACTAAATATAGTCAATCTTTAGAATTTTTATTCGCTTTTTTCTCTGCTTTTCTTTGGGCTTTCTTTTCGGCCTTGGCCTGAGCTCGTGCATGCATTTCTTCTCCTTTGTCTTCATGCAATTTTTCCATGCGCTTTCTCATAAAGCGTCTGGCAAAAAAGTAAAAAATGGCAATGAAAGTGGCAATGTAAAAACCGGTCACCATAGGACCATAGCCAATTGTGGCATGCAAGTAAATTCCGTAAACAAAGGCGCCTATTCCAACAAGCAGCCAAATTTTTTCCATGATTTTGTTGTACGTGTGCATCCTTATTTTTTCAAGAGTGAATCGGTGTTAATTTGTACAATATTACTATATCCTCTGAAAACATACCAAGAAAACTTTTCATCCGTATCTATGCCAAAGCGGCATTTATGGAAATCAAGTCCGTCGTACATTAAAACGGGATCGTCAGTTCTTACAGAGCTACTGTCTGGTTGGAGCACACCTCTGAGCTTTTCCCAGATCAAATAATCGGTGTACAGTGTTTGGTTTTCGTGAAAATTCTCGATCACCACATTGTTGAAGACTTCAAATTTCTGAGAAGTTTCCTGGTACACACCGCTGTCTGCAACCATTTTAGCTTCTATCTGGTTGAGTGAGTCGTAGTGAATTACTGTTAGTCCGTTGGGAAAGAAAGTGCGCGATGGTCTGATTTTTCTTTGGATTCTGGGGGCGATTAAAACGGCAATTGCATCCCCGGCACCATACATGGTCATTTGAATGGTATCCATTTCCTCGGGTGTTCTTTCATGGACGCCACTGACCTCTTCAATCTCGGAGTTGCTATTACTACAAGAAAAAAAGATTCCGGCCGTTAACACGACCGGAATATAAATTATCCATATTCTTACTGTGGTCTTCATGTTCCAGCACGGCACGTTGTATGAAGATCCCACCTGAATAGTGGCGTTAAATAAATCTGCTCTCTTAGGATACTTAGATTTGTTCATGTCTTTACCTAAGCCCGCTTTTTCGTAGTAATCATCGGCCAACCACCAAACAGATTTTCTTTCAATACCTGTGCTTCCACAGGTAGAGTTGCTGGCGTAGTAGTCACCTACATATCTCCAACCTTCTTTGTTACCACTGTTGGCTGCTTTCTCGCCATATGATTTGGCACCAGCAAGGCTTCCTTGTTTCTTAGATATTTTCGCTCCGAGCATATAAAATGTAGCCATTCTTGAAGCTGCTAAACCTTCTGATTTACCCATCTCAATAGCTTCTTTCAAGAATTTCATGGCATCACCAAGTTTTCCTTCCTTGTAGTACTTATAAGCTATAGCATATGCTGCCTCAGCGGATTTGTTGAACTCATACTGCATCATGGCAAGCTTTGCGTAAGGCTCAGAATCTTGACAACCTTTACCATCTAGGAGCTTGATATATTTTTCAATGATTGGAGTTGCAGATTCCTTATCTGTAGGCATCTCAGCCACAATCTTAGCTACCATAGGCACTAGCTGCTCGCAGCTCAAGCAGAACTCTGCCATTTTATCCATTTCAGCTTGAATAGGATCTAACTGTGCCGCATCACCACCATTGTCTTTCAACTTCTGGATTAACTCAGAACAGTAGAAGTATTCTTTTACCAAGAAATCACAATCAGCGCCTTCATCTTTGTATCTCAATTTGTTGTAAGCATGTCTAAAGTATCCTTGAATGGCATACTGAGTAGGGTATAACTTGATACTCTCGCCTAAGTGCTTGAAAGACTCATGACGCTTAGGTTCATAATCGTAAGTCATTTCATCAATTCCCCAACGCATTAAGAAATCACCTCTCTTAGTATCGTCCCAATCTTTACTGAAGTACTTTTCTCTCCATTCGTAAGTGAGGTAGTTAGAATCGATCAATACTCTTTTTCTTTCTGCATCAGCTTCAGGGCGAATTAACATGGCAAACATGTAGTTAGCCAATGCAATGTTTTCATCGTTAAAGTGCTTGCAAGAGGTTAAATCTTCTCCTGCTCCGGCAAGCATGCACTGCCAAAACGGGTAGGCACCAGCGTAATCATTTTGATTCATTCTGATGGCCCAGTTGTTATAACATTTATCACAATCAGGATCCGGACTTGCAGTAGCCATTACCGGAGCTAACATCAACGCTCCTAAAGCCAATCCGATCATCTTATTCAATACTTTTTTCATCTCAGTCAATTTTAATCATATTTTCTTTTCCTAAACCACAAGTTGTAATTACTAGGCGACAAAGAAATTCCAATGAACAAGCCAAAATAGCTTTCTTTTATTAAATTATTGTCAATTGTTCCTCTTTTGCCCAATTCAAACCCAATATTCAAACTTGAAGTTGATGCTGTGTTCAATAGCGGTAACCCTAATCCAAATCGCATGCCATAATTGTCGATTCGGGTATCATTCAGGCTAAGAAATGATTGAGTGGTAGTAAATCCTAAGCGATATGACACTAAGGACAAGTAACCGGTTTTATCGCCTATGCGATTTACCTGAGGTTGGAACTCAAGACCTAAACCATAGGTTGCACTGTTATTCAAGTTGTCGTTGATGGTATCTCCTTCAAAAATTTCTCTGTAGTCAGACCATTGCGTTTGTGATCCCTGCAAACTGATACGTAGTCGACCATAACTTAAATCGGAAGAATTCATTTTTCCGGTGAGGGTTTCAATTCCCAAACCATAAGAAAAAGTTTTAGGAAGTCGGATGGAACCACTGATATCACTTGTCATTTCGATGGTGTCTCTCATCACATCCAATCCAAAACCATCCACTATGTAGCTGGCAGAAAAGAAATCTCGCGTAGATTTCATGTCGTTTCCTAAACTATATGTCGACCCAAAAGAGATTCTGGTATTAGGGGATACATCACCAATGTATGAGAGCCCAAAATTAAACATAACATCTGCCACTCTCACCGATGAATTTACGAGTGTATTAAGGTAAGTGATGTTGTCGTATTCCACGCGTCTTGATTTGGATAAGGTGCCAAATAAGAAAGAGGCGTTTCCTCCAAACGACAATTGATGTCTGTATGTTACCGGACGTTTTACCGTTATAACCTCAATACTGTCTACAAATGACGTTCGTTTATCAACGGGGATGGTTCTGGTTGTTTTAACTTTAATCGAGTCGTTTACGAGTTTATCAACCACCTTTAAAGCCAGACCGCCATATAGTCTATTAATGCCTCCATCTCCGGTGTAGAGATAACTAAGCGGTGTGTCATCATCCAGGATGTAATCTTCCTTAATGGTATAACCTTGAGATGAATAAGGCATCAAACCGAATGATCCGCCCAATCTTTTCGAAATGGGAATGCCCATCATGATGTTTCTCAGACCAGACGTTCTGCCATAATCCACATCACCGCTGGTTTCAAATTGATTGAATTTAGCACTTACGCCCACATCTAAAATGGGTCTGTGCTTGGCGAGAAATGCATAACTCGCGGGATTGCCAGGATTCACAACATTGGTATCGAAAACAGCTGTAAACGCTCCACTTTGCGACCAAAGTGCGGCTGAGCTTCCAAATTCTAGGTCTCCAAATCCAAACCTTGAGTAGGGAGAGGTTGACTGTGGTTGTGCTAACAGGGTGCTTGTACTTAGAAACAAGCAAAGCGCTATTCCAAGTAGTGACTGTACTACTTTAAATGGTTTTGATATATGAGTATTTGATTTAATCCGCTTAAGGTTAAAAAATCGTGTGCAAAGATGGTACTTTTTAGGGCATCCGCAAAAAAATCGAAATCTCCACCGGTTCCTATGATCTGTAAATCGTTAAAATTCAATAAATATTGTTCGATGAAGCCATTTATTTCGTGGGTGATTCCGTTCACAATTCCCGAATTAATGGCTTCAAAACTGGTTTGTCCAATAAATTTTGCAGTTTTTTCCGGTTCTATCAAGGGCAATTTTCCAGTATAATCGGGCATGGATTTTACGCGCATGTGAAGTCCTGGTGAAATAGCGCCCCCTAAATAGTGCCCCTTTGAAGTGACTAAATCATATTTAATGCAGGTGCCAATGTCTATGACCAAACAGTGATTGTTGGGGTGGAGGTGATGGGCTGCAACCGCATTGCAAAGTCTGTCGATACCGAGCGTTTCCGGTGTTTTGTAGTCGATTTGAATGGGCAAAGCTGTATCCGGACTGATTCTGATGGCTTGATCAATAATGTATTTTGGTAAATGATCAAGTGTGCCTCTCACATCACTCAAAATAAATTGTTGGGATTGATCAATGAGCCATTCCCACTGTTCCTGGAAGGTCCATTCCCGCTCACCTGACAAAGAATAGAAGTGTTTGAGCTCGTCCTGATCAAATAAGGCCACTTTGGTTCTGGAATTCCCTACATCAATGATAAGATTCGCCATGAGGGGATAAAAATAAACTTAAAAATGTGATGTCTTGTTGATGTAAAGAAAATATTTATAAATTTGTCGACCCAAAAGGATGGTGCGGTAGCTCAGTCGGTAGAGCAATGGACTGAAAATCCATGTGTCGGCGGTTCGATCCCGCCCCACACCACGAAAGAGAGCGAGATTTATTCTCGCTCTTTTTTTGTTCTCATTCTTGCACTCACACTCATTGTTTTTTTGTGCGTACCTTCTTTCTCGTGTGGGAAGAGCTCCTCCAAAGTAGTTTATCGATTTCAACACTTGAAAAGGTGGTGAACTTAGAATAATTAAAATCAGGATAAACAACACCCCAACCTTATGTTATCCTTTGTATGATGACCAGATAAACGCTATATTTATTCCTGCGTGGAGCGATTTTTATAGCCAGTTAGCGGTTATTAAAACACACTAATGAGAAAACAATATCACATACTTAATGGTGATTCTTTAAGAGAACATTTTCCTGAAAGTATTCATGGTGAAATTATAGTAGCTAAAGAATGTTTAATAGATGGAAGTGTGAACGGAAAGAACCTAACTGACTTTTTTAAAACCAGAGCCGAATTTATTAGTAGTAATTATGATGGTTGTACTGAACAGGATTATTTCGAAAAGACAGTTCCTGAATTTCAGAAAATGCAAAAGATTCTTGATTATTCGGTTATAAATCTATGGTTTGAGGATGACTTATTTTGTCAAGTAAATTTTTGGTTTACTGCTAATCTGATATTTAATTCTTTAAAATGTAGTAAAGTTTTCTTAATAAGACCATCAATCCATAATCAATTTGGATTTGGTGGACTAAGTGAATTAGAACTAATTAATGCTTACAAGCAAAAGGTTCAAATAACTGAATTAGATAAAATAGCCATTCTATGGAATTTCTATCAGAATGACAATATTGAGGAATTGGTCAAGGCAGCTAGTGAATTAGAACAAAAATTTCCTTTCATTCTCCACGCTGTTAACGCTCACGTTGACAGAATTCCCAATGAAAATAGTCCAGGACGACCTAAACAAACTTTAATAGACATAATGAATGATTTGGGAACAGATTCATTCGGAGTTGTATTTAAAGAGTTCAACAAACGTGAAAGCATCTATGGATTTGGTGATTTACAGGTAAAAAGACTTTTTGATGAAATAAAAAACAACCGCTAAAAATGGCTAAGAAAACATAGGTAAGATCAGGCTTTCAGAAAGGTCAGTTCATTTGGTAAACTTTAGTTTCGGTGGGCAGATAATCGCTTTGAAAGCCCTACATTTCTTAGCTTGACTGTTGATCCATTATCCCCAAAAAACTCAGTTCCAAAAACATCTACCGCGCTCATATATGTGTTATAGTGGTTTGACTTAAAACCTACTTTTCTGCACCATAACCCCAGACAGGTTATTCGGTTTTTCCTATCTTGTGGAGACGGCATTAATTGGAAATTATTTACAATGCGTATGGTGCATAAGTGCAATATGACACCTACCTTTAATACCGAATTAACTCAAAATAGAGATGAAAGTTACACCCGAAAAGAATGAAAAGGTTGCCAATATGATATTTGGAACCATTTATCCGCTTTACCTGAATAGATTGGAAAAAAATGGTAGAACAAAGGAAGAGCTCAACCAGGTAATTGAGTGGTTTACGGGGTTTGATCAAGATACATTACAAGGTTTTATAGATGAAAAAACTACTTTTGGAACATTCTTTCAAAAAGCTAAAATACATCCTAATGCACACATGATTAAAGGCGTGGTTTGTGGATACCGAATTGAAGAAATTGAGGATGAATTTGAAGTCTATAAACAATGCAGGCAAATGGAAAAGCTGATTGATGAATTGGCTCGAGGGCGTAAAATGGAGAAAATTTTGCGCGAAGAGAAAAAATAGAAATTGCGATCGTTTCTTGCAAGCCTCATTTATTTTGCTACTTTGAGTAGAGCAAACCAAGGGTAATATGTCTAAAATAGAAGAGTTCAACAAGATTGAGTATAAAAAACCTTTTTACTCCATTAAAACACCGCTGAAGGAGCATTTGAGGCAATATTCCCGTTTGAGCTCAATTGCGATTTCGTACGACGATCTTTTACGCTATCAGGATGTGATTCCAATTACTGATCCTTCTGGGGAACCCACTCTGTGGTATGCTGCCATGTATGCACCTGACGAGATCGAGTTTTTCAGAAGTGAACTGATCAAAATCTATGAGACTCTGATGGCCGATGGAGACCATATTCCTTACTTGAGAGTTGAAAGCATTGACTTTTGTTCTTTCGGAAATTCCAAACCATTTAGAGTCAAAATCATTAATGAGGTAAATGATAACCACGATTACTTTTATATAAAAAAGGCAGACGCTTCCAGAGTATATGGTCTTGAGTTGGAGGAAATTTTTTCTCCGGATAAGGTGTCTTATCTGGTAGACAATAAAACCCTGGTTGAAGATCACATAGTAGGCATTCCGTGCGACGAATTTATCAAGAACAACGAGAACATTAAGATTGCTAATCGACTCCGATTCGCCAAAGAATTTGTGAAGTTTAATGAGCGTTGCTTTGCCAGACTCTTGGGTGACATGCGGGCCTATAATTTTGTTATTGAGATTACTCAGGATTTTGACAATGTCCAATATAGAATTCGGGCCATGGATTTCGATCAACAATGTTATGAAGGTCGGAAAAATATGTATTTGCCCCAGTACTATAAAGACAACATTCGTTTGGTTGAATTGGCTCAGGAGCTCATGACTGCTGAAATTGCACAGCAATACGTAAGGCAGGAGCAAGTAGCTATGAAAAAACGATACCTGTCAGCAAAGCAACGAACCAAGAGTTTGTTAAGACGAATGAAAAGGGATGTCATCTCATCTCCTGAAAATACAAAACGTCTGGCCAGGGATTTAGCTGCCTACTATAGAAATGATGAATTTCTTGGTTTCACGAATATGGGACAAATCCTTACCCTTCATTTGGAATTGAAACTTGGGATTAAGATTTTTTAGTCAAAACCTATGAACAATATCGGTTAGAATGTTGCGTTGAATGGGTATGACTACTCGACTTATTTTGACTTTGTTTTTAGGTCTTGCTTTGGGGCTGCTCTCATGTAAAAGAGACGAGCCATGTTACCCAAATCAATGTTACTCTGTATCTATCAATCATATGGGTGACCATGATTCCCTGATAAGTAGGTACGATTCTCAGATGGAGTTTTCCAATGACACTAAAACAGGAACCGTCTATGCAAATGGAGATGCTTTTAGCACCACGAAGATTTATCCGTATGAATGTCCTTATCAGCCTGAATGTGTTCCGGAAATGACTACGTATGAGACTGATGTGTCTAGCACAAGCTTTGGGAGGGTATTTTCAAGCACTGCCTTTACCACGCCGTACCAAAATCCAAATGGACACACCATTGCCGATGGTTGGTCAGGTGTATCTTATTATACTGCCAGACATTACAATTCGAAAATGGCAACCAGCGAAGACAGAATTCATGTGAGTCTGAACTCTACTTCAGGAGAATTTGCAACAGGAGAAAGTCTTTGGTTTATTTGGAACCCAAATAACCCTCCCACTTTAGACTCTATGGTGGTGGAAGGAACTGTATACTATGATGTTTATTTGATCAATGAACCTAGCTATGCCATCCATCCCCAATTGTATGAAGATGATGGTCGATTTCTGTTAGATGCCCATGATCTGTATATTGCCAAAGAGCTTGGGATTATTCAGTTTCGAGTAGGCACCGAGTTGTATCAGCGGAATTAAAAAAAGCCATACCCAAAGGCATGGCTTTACTGCTTAGATACACTAAACCTATTTAGCAACAATAAATTTTTTGTTGATCACGTCATTTCCGGATTTAATTCTAATATGGTACAAGCCATTCGTCAGGTCATCTGCAGAGATGTTGATTGTATTGTATCCATTTGATAAATCAGTGTAATTATTGGATGATACCATTTTTCCAGTCGCATCAATAATGTCTACTTGAACGAGATCAGCTTTTGCAAGCGTTAAACCAAGCGTCACATTGTGATCCGCAATTGTTGGGTAAACTTCAACACCGGCAAAATTAGATTCGTCAACACTCAACGGATTAGTTGTGGCAGCCATACTCGTTCTGGTTGCTTGATGAACGTCTCCCGTAGAGCTGTTCTGAACCCAAACCACTACATCCAAATCTGCCGGATCAACTTCAGATAAATCAATTGTCCATGTCTCAGAAACCGTGTTAATCTGACCAATAGTTTGTTGACCGATAACTGTTCCATTCTGGTTAGGCAACATCTTTCTCATCACCCAATAAAAATCCTCTTCGCCATTTGTTCCCGGAGCAGAAGTGTAATTCACATCATTCTCAATCACAGCTATGTATAATCTGGTTTGGTGATCCGAACCGGCGCTATATTCCTGTAGGGAAGTCGCTGTGACATCTACCTGAATTTCAGTGTTCCCATTAATCAATTGAGAGCTGGCATCAATGTGGAACGTTGCCGGAATATTGTTCTCATTATCCAAGTCATTCTGACCAATAGAACTTGGAGCACCATAATCGTCTCCATTCATCCAGGTATTCGGGAAATGAGTCACACCGTAAAAAGTAACCACTCTGCCGTTGGTCTCATTTGGATTAAAGTCCCACATAGGATCTATATAGCTGCCGCCACCTCTTTGGTAAGTTATTTTTACTGAGTTGTTATAATTGTTGTCTACAAATGTTTTGAACGCCGGGTTCTGAGAAGCACAAGGAGGGCAAGAAGCACTGGTCACCTGCTCAATAAGTGTGACCCGCTGCATAGTGGTCTGCGCCGAAAGCGTTCCACCAAGCATGCAAATTCCTGTAAGACCCAAGTAAAGATGTTTCATGATGATTGATTTGATTCCTATCAAAGATAGGCAAGGTGTGGCAAAAAGTAAAAAAGACTTGGTAGATAATGTCATTTACAAGACAATCTGATTTTTAAACTTGATGGTATCATTGCTCTGATTACCTTTGCCAAATGAAACAGTCGCTGCCAAAGTCGCTTGTGTGGTTTTATGTGCTGGTGACCTATGTGGTTATACAGTTTGCCTGGTGGGCGTATCACCTCATCACCTTGTCTGAACAGGTGTATACCAATGATGAGGTAAATAAGCGGGTGTATATGATTGTTGGGGAAGGCATGGTGTTTTTTGCCTTGCTCGTGATAGGTGTGTGGCAGCTTAAAAAGTCAATAAAGAAGGAGATTGCACTTAATAGGGATCAAAAGAATTTCTTGTTGGCCACAACACACGAATTGAAAACCCCCATTTCTGTGATCAAATTGTATCTGGAAACTTTGAGCACCAGAGAATTGAATGAGGAGAAGAAACAAGAACTCATGCAAAAAACCCTTAAAGAGAATGACCGTCTGAATGATTTGATAGATCGTGTTTTATTGGCTTCCCGTGTGGAGTCAGGCTCTCATTTGCTCAATTTTCAGGAGATTAATTTGTCAGATATTGTGGATCACATCACAGATAAACTTAAGAACCGGTTTAACAATAGAACCATGGTCTTGAATGTGGACAGAAACATCATCATCAGTGGAGATAGCACGGCAATAGAGTCGATTGTGAGTAATTTGATAGAAAATGCACTTAAATATAGTGAATCAGATAAGTCGGTTCAGGTCGATTTAAACAAAACGAGTCAGCAAGTTATTTTCAAAGTGACTGATGAGGGTAAAGGCATACAAGATCCGGATAAAGTCAAAAAACTTTTCTTCAGAGAAATGAATGAAGAAACAAGAACCAGCAAAGGCAGCGGTTTGGGTTTGTACATTGTGGATCAATTAACCCAACTGCATAATGGACAGTTCTTAATCGACTCTTCAAACAAAGGCACTGTTGCCACCATACTTTTACCAATAAAATGATGTCTACCAATAACAAGAAAGCAGCACTAATTATCCTGGATGGATGGGGAATAGGCAAAAAAGACGAGTCGAACGCGCTACATATAGCAAAAACCCCCTTTGTAGATGAACTCTTGGCGAATAACCCAAATGCCCAATTATTGACCCACGGTGGAAATGTGGGTTTGCCAGATGGACAAATGGGGAATTCTGAAGTGGGACATCTAAATATTGGTGCGGGGAGAGTGGTTTTTCAGGAGCTGGCCAGAATTAATAATGCGATAGCTGACAAAAGTTTTTTTGAGAACCTGGTTTTATTGGGTTTGCTAAAAGAAGCTCAAGAAAAAGGACGTCTGCACCTCATGGGACTGGTTTCGGATGGAGGTGTACATAGCCATATAAATCATTTAAAAGCACTTATTGATGCAGCGCACTTGGCTGGGGTGAAAGACACTTTTATACATGCTTTTACAGATGGTCGTGATTGTGACCCAAATAGTGGCAATGCTTTTTTGAATGATATTGAAGACTATTGTTCAAAAAGACAGGCTAAACTGGTGTCGGTTGTGGGACGATATTACGCTATGGACCGTGATTTAAGATGGGAACGTGTGGCAAAAGCCTATAATTTGTTGGTGAAAGGTGAAGCAGACATGTTCTCAACTGCACAAGACGCTGTTTTGGCATCATACAATAAGGATGTGACAGATGAGTTTATTGAACCGAGTGTAATAGGGGATGAGGCAAAATTGATTCAAGATGGAGATGTGGTCATTTGTTTCAATTTTAGAACAGACAGGTGTCGGGAAATTACTCGTGCGCTGACTCAGGAAGATATGCCTGAACATGGTATGAATAAATTGAATTTGACCTATGCAACCATGACGCGTTATGATGACAGTTACGAGCGCGTGCAAGTGATGTTTGAAAAAGACAATATTGATTTGCCTCTTGGCGAATATTTAAGTTTAAAAGGCTTATCGCAACTGAGAATCGCGGAAACTGAAAAGTATCCTCACGTGACTTTCTTTTTCAATGGGGGAAGAGAAGAGCCATATACCGATGAATCCAGAATTATGGTGAATTCTCCCAAAGTTGCCACTTATGATCTGCAGCCAGAGATGAGCGCTCCGGAAGTGAGTCAAAAAGTTTGTCAACACATTGAGGAACATACACCAAACTTTATCTGCTTAAATTTTGCTAATACAGATATGGTTGGACATACAGGAGTAAAAGAGGCTGTTATTGCCGCCGCTGAAACTGTAGATGCTTGTCTCAAAGAAGTGGTCAGTACAGCCATAAAGCACGACTATCAATTGGTCATCATTGCAGACCACGGCAATGCCGATAAAATCATCAATGAAGATGGATCCCCTCATACGGCACATACTTTAAATCCGGTTCCAGTGATTCTGGTTAACTCAAAATATCCATCAATTGAAAATGGCATATTGGCTGATGTAGCACCAACCATCATCAAGTTATTAGGACTTGAACAACCTGTTCAAATGACAGGAAAGGCGCTCGTTTAAGCGCCTTTCCTCTTAGTTAAGTATGTATTTTTTCTTAGTCGTTAAAAACGTTTAGGTGACCGGAGTATTCTCTGCCATCTTTTAAAGTAATGATGTAGAAGTAGGTGCCATCGGCCAGTGGTTTACCGTTTTTATTGGTACCATCCCAATCATTTTGGTAGTTGTCTTTTTCAAACACAACTTTACCCCAGCGATTTAGAACCTTCACATTATTGTCGAAACGCTCCAGGTTAACCACTACGAAGAAATCGTTAAGACCGTCTCCGTTAGTTGTGATGACGTTGGGTACAGTGAGTTCACAAGCTTCAGCGTAAACATAATGCTGGTTAGTAGCTGTATTTCCGCACTGATCAGTAATCGTAATGATGAAATCACCTGAATTCTGGGTGACAAACAAGGCCACAGAATCGGTACTACTGATGATATCTCCAGGACCACTATACACTACTGTGTTTCCACCAGCTCCACCCGTTGATGTGCCAAGTAATGTGCCTTGTAAATTCATACAAATTGTGTCTGGTCCGAATATTCCAGCAGTTAAAGGTGCGTACACGGGCATATTCACGTTCACGGTATGAGTAGCACTCGTTCCACAGGCATCAGTCACGTCAATGGTGTAAGATGAATTACTGCTCGGATTAACAGTTAAATCCGGGTTAGTTGTCACGTTGCCATCCCATTGATATTGATACGCTGGATTTCCACCTGTAATTGTGGGACTAAGCACTACATTGTCACCTGGACATGTTGGTGTCTGATCAGGTAAGGTGATCACTAACGGATCATAAACAGGCACTGTTACAATCACACTATCTATTACAGGTGCACCAGTACAAGCATCACTCAATTCAATATAGTAAGTGGTTGTTGTCATGGCATTCACAGTATCCGTAGTGGTAGAATTCCCGGTTACTGTCCAGTCGAAAACATACGGCGGATTTCCTCCACTCGCTGAAGCAGACATAAAGGCCGAATCTCCAGGACAATTGATCGTTGTATCATTGCTTACTGATAGAATAGGTAGATTAGGTACAATGGTAACCCCGATTGAATCTATTGTTGTGGTACCACAGGCATCAGTGACTTCCACATATTGATAACCATTGGCAGTAATATTCACGTTAACTGTTGTCAGCGCCACATTTGGTCCGCCATTCCAACTGTATGAATACCCACCGGCACCACCGGAAGCCGTTGCAGTTAACGACAGTGGACCTGCACAACTCAGGGTCGTGTCCGGACCAAGGTCTACCACCAGTGGAGGCGGTACGTTTATCGTGACCTGAACGGTGTCGTAGAGCGTAAGCAGGTTACATGTGTCTGTCACTTCAATTGGGTAAGTCCAAACACCATTTACATTTCCTTGAACCCAAATATCCTGGGTATTTTCACCTGTGCCCCAGGTATATTGGTAACCAGGTACACCACCGCTCACCAGAGATGAGAGTTGTATGGAGTCTGCAGGGCAGGTCAATGTAGTATCGTTACTAATATTCAAGACCAGAGCCGGTTCTTCAATTATCCATACGGCGCCGGAATCTACTAAGGTATCTCCACAAGGTGAAATGGTATACACTGTGATAATGATAGATTCAGGAGCTTCATTCCCGCCCGGCGTAAAATCATCTTCTATGGTTGCTACAGTGATGGTCGCAGAATCTTGACCTATGGCAAAATTAACGGAGTCGGCAATAAAGTTATAATCAATGCCGTTTTGAGCGGTTCCTGTAATGTCAAAAAATACGGTAAGTGAAGAATCTGTGGTTGGTCTGATAAACGTGAAATCAACATCATCACACCCTTCAATAATGGTGGTATCACCAGTTACCGTAGCAACGTTCACCTCTACAGCATCTGAAGCAAAACTTTCCGCTTCAAGGAATACACCTGAGTCCCACACGTCATCACTTGCATCAGCAATGGCAATTTTAATGTGGTAAGTTTGGCCACATTGAACTTCTGCAATCGCTGTCATAACAACCGTATGACCATCATATTGTACGTCTACTCCCGGAGGTGTTTCATTATCTATGTAGTAAGTTGGGTTCGAGCCGGTGTTTACATTATCAATTGTTACGGGACCACCGCCATTAGGAACCTGAGCAATGTTAATTGAACCATTTGGGAATCCAGCCGGACTTGAGAAGGTTCCAACAATCCCGGGTCCACTTAAAAAGAAGCCAAACGCATCATTAACCCCTCCATTTACGAATTCTAAATACTCTTCAGAGCCGAATACGTAGTTGAATTTTACGGTGTCTCCAACCGGTATAAAGTCAAATTCCAAAATTGCTGCATCATTGGTTGAACCAGGACCAAGGTTAGTTAAAATGTCTAGATCAGGGTCACCAGCCCCCATATTACCACCACCTAAACTAAAGCTCCCGCTGTTATTAGGCCCAATGGCTTGATCTACATTTCCCGTGGCCAGTATAACACCCTGTCCATTGATAGGGAATGTAGTCCCGGTAGCATCAAAAGTTCCTATTTGATCGGCATCACCGCTAAAAGTAATGTTGGAGGCAGTTACGCCCACTCCAAGCAGTACATTATTCACACAAAAAACCTCATTCTGTGTGTTGTCAACGGTGATTTGGGCAACAGATTGCCATGAAAAAAACAGGCTTAAAATAGCCAGTAGAGAGAGACGTAGTTTCATAATGATTACATTTACAGCAAAAGCAAAACGTGTGTGCTAATCGAATGGTTGCATACAGCTTGTTAAAGATATAAAAAATACCCAAATATATGGATGAGATGAAATCCTTAATTGATGAGAATAAGGACCGCTTTTTAGAGGAATTGTGTGAGATTTTGAGAATTCCGTCTGTGTCTGCAGATAATGCTTTTGATGATGATGTTAGAAAATGCGCTGAACGGATCGCAGAATTTCTTAAAACAGCCGGCGCAGACAATGTAGAGGTGTCTGAGACTGGTGGACACCCCATTGTGTTCGGAGAGAAGATTGTTAATGAAACTGCTCCAACAATTTTGGTGTACGGTCACTATGATGTGCAACCCGCAGATCCAATAGAATTATGGGACTCACCAGCATTTGAACCGGTCATAAAACCAACTGAAATTCATCCTGAAGGGGCCATTTTTGCCAGAGGAGCTTGTGATGATAAAGGACAGATGTTCATGCACGTGAAAGCATTCGAGTTGATGATGACTACAGGCGATTTGCCGTGTAACGTGAAGTTCATGATTGAAGGAGAAGAGGAAGTTGGCTCTGCCAATCTCCAATCCTGGGTACAGCAAAATGCAGATAAGATCAAGGCAGATGTCATTTTGATTTCAGATACAGGTATTATCGCCAACAATTGTCCTTCAATAACTACTGGTCTGAGAGGTTTGAGCTACCTTGAGGTTGAAGTGAATGGACCCAACAGAGACCTTCACTCTGGTCTTTATGGTGGTGCAGTTCCTAATCCAATCAATGTTTTGTGCGATATGATAGCGTCATTGAAAGATGACAATGAACACATCACGATCCCTGGGTTTTATGAGGATGTAGATGAGTTAAGTCAGGCAGAACGCGATGAAATGGCTAAAGCTCCCTTCTCAAAAGAGGCCTTTTGTAAATCTATTGGAATCAAGGATACCCTCGGTGAAACAGGTTATTCCACCCCGGAAAGAGCATCAATAAGACCTACTTTGGATGTGAACGGAATTTGGGGAGGTTACATTGGAGAAGGCGCAAAAACGGTTATTCCGGCTAAAGCGTTTGCCAAGATTTCTATGAGGTTGGTGCCCAATCAAGACTCTGATACCATTACGAGATTATTTCAGGAACATTTTGAATCTATTGCGCCACCATCTGTTTCGGTAGTAGTGAAGCCGCACCATGGAGGAGAAGCAGCTGTTACACCAATAGATTCTCCAGCATATATGGCTGCCTCAAAAGCCATGGAAGATACATTTGGAATTAAACCCATTCCGAACAGGAGCGGAGGAAGCATTCCAATTGTGGCCATGTTTGAAAAAGAACTTGGCATAAAAACTGTACTTATGGGATTCGGATTAGACTCTGACGCCATTCATTCACCAAATGAGCACTATGGTGTTTTCAATTATCTGAAAGGCATAGAGACGATTCCATTATTTTATAAATATTACGCAGAGTTGAAATGAAGATGAAAAAGTTTAGGTTGGCGCTTGGTTTTTTGATGTTGATGTTTGTTGCGCAGTCTTGCATGACCTATGAAGATGTCGAGATCAAAGAAATTGAAGATACACGGGTCGAGAATTTATTCAATAAAAATGAGCCATTAAAGATTGCCATTGACGTCAAGATTGACAACCCCAATACCTACGCTTTAAAACTCAAAAAAGCAGATCTAAATTTATATGTGGGCGGAAAAGACCTAGGGAAAGTTCATCTTGATGACAAGGTGAAGATTCCAAAGAAATCAACCTCCAGCCGAACATTTGTATTTGTTCCGGAATCGCGCGACATTTTAAAAGCTGCTTTGGGAGGTGCCATCGGTATTTTTAAAGGAGGAGACGTTGAGGTCAGAATCAAAGGTCGAGTGAAAGGTGGTGTGCTGTTCATCGGTAAGTGGTTTGATGTGGATCATAAAGAAAAAATTGATTTGAAAGGGAAAATATCTGGCTTTGGAGGCTTTGGAGGAAAGTCTGAGTAAACTCGGGTTTTCAACATCACATTTTGCTAAAGTTTTTCAACTTTAACTCACCTACATATAATTTCTGCGGACATTTGTTTGAATGAGGGCATGCGCTTTATTGGTTCTGGGAATCACCTTGATTTTAAATTTTACAGCATGTCATCACAAGAGTAAGTACACGATGACAGAATCCCCAAAACATACCAACCAACTTGTTGATGAAACAAGTCCCTATTTGCTTCAGCACGCACACAATCCAGTAGACTGGGTACCGTGGTCTGATGACTTGTTCGAAAAAGCTCAAGCAGCTGATAAACTAGTACTCATATCCATAGGTTATTCTGCCTGTCATTGGTGTCATGTGATGGAACATCAGAGTTTTGAAGATGAAACAGTGGCTGCATTCATGAACGAGCACTTTATTTGTGTAAAGGTGGACAGAGAAGAGCACCCGGATGTCGATCATGTATACATGCGAGCAGTGCAGCTCATGGCTGGTCAGGGCGGGTGGCCTCTAAATTGCTTCACATTACCCGATGGAAGACCTATTTTCGGAGGCACCTACTTTAAACGCGATCAGTGGCTCTCTGTTATGCAGCAAATCAGTCGTTTAAAAGAAGAAAAACCTCAGGAACTGCTGGAATACGCGAATAAGGTTACTGCCGGATTGAAATCTGACGAGAGTCTAATCAAGGTTGAACCTTATGAAGCTTGGGATGATTCTGTTTTGACCGATATGATCGGAAAGTGGCAGACTAAATTCGACAATGTAGAAGGAGGCGCCCAAAGGGCACCTAAGTTTCCTTTGCCCAATAACTATACTTTTTTGTTGAGGTATGCTCATTTGTATGAAGACGATGAGGTCTTGCATCATGTGTTGCTGACATTAAATAAAATGGCTCAGGGTGGCATTTATGATCAAATTGGTGGTGGGTTCGCCAGGTATTCCGTGGATGCACATTGGAAGGTGCCTCACTTTGAAAAAATGCTGTACGACAATGCCCAACTGTTGCAGTTGTACTCTGAAGCATATAGTCTCACTGGTAACGATAATTATCGTGATGTAATCCATCAAACCGTTCAATACGTTGAGGAGGAAATGCTGGCTTCAAATGGTGCTTTTTATTCGGCTTTGGATGCCGATAGTGAAGGTGAAGAGGGGAAGTTCTATGTATGGACTAAGGATGAACTGCAAAGCACACTTGGAGCGCAATACGATTTAGCTGTAGACTACTACAATGTGAATGGAAAAGGGTTTTGGGAACATGGGAATTACATTCTATTGAGAACCAATGATGCGGAAGCATACGCAGAGGCGCACAAGCTCAATTTAGCGGATTTAAAATCATCAGTCCGTGCAATTAATGAGGCCTTAAAATCTTACAGGGCCAATCGTGAAAAACCCGGTTTGGATGATAAAACATTGACCAGTTGGAATGCACTTATGGACATTGGTTTATTGGCTGCCTACAAGGCAACGGGCGAATCAAAGTTCTATGATTTGGCTGAAAAGAATATGCGTTTTTTACTTGATCAACAGTGGGATGGTTCTGTGCTTAAACGGAATTATAAAGCCGGAAAGAGCAGTATCAATGGTTTCCTGGAGGATTATTGTTTTTTAATTGAGGCCCTGATCGCAATGCATCAGGCTGACCTGAATGAAACCTGGTTATTGAAAGCCAAAGAATTGTGTGACCGTGCAATTGAATTGTTTTTTGATGAACAAAAGACCTATTTTTATTTCAAATCAAAAGCAGACCAGGCTTTGATAAGTAGACCAATAGAGATTGAAGACAATGTCATTCCCGCTTCAAATTCAAGTATGGCAAATAATCTTTGGGCCTTGGGAACTCTGTTCGATAACGAGGACTATCTCAAGAAATCAGATCAATTGTTGAGTAATGTCTACCAGGCCATGCCCTCTTATGGATCGGCTTTTTCTAATTGGGGCATTCTTTCGCTCAAACATCTAAAACCAAATTATGTGGTGGCTATCACAGGAAAAGACTACCATAATATGAAAGAAGAATTGGCCCAAGCTTACTTGCCAAATGTCTTGTTTGTGGGTGGGGAATCAGAGTCTCAACTACCATTGATGGATGGAAAATTTACAGCAGAAAGCACCATTTACGTTTGTTCGAATGGGACATGCCAACAACCGGTCCAGTCAAGTGAAGCAGCATTAAAACAATTGAGGAATGAGAATTAGCCTGTTCTGCATATTGATTATATGGGTGAGCACAGTGTCTGGTCAGATTCTGGATAACCGTGATTGCAATGCCTTCACAGATGAGCCGTTTTTTAGCACTGAATTTATCAAAATCAATCGCATTAAGGCGATTAACGGACATATCAAAACCAAGAAAAAGTTAAGTCCTATTCAGGACAAAGGCCTAGAGGCTTATTATGGCTTTAATGAAGAAGGCATCCTAACGCACCAGTACAAAACACGCTTCAAAAGCGGTCATAAAGACACAACTCTGGTCACGTACGCCTACGATGATAGTAACCGTGTGGTGGTTAAGCGACTCAATGACAGTTATGGCTTTTATTCTTATAACTACACCTTTGATAGCACAGGACAAGTGTCCTCAGAAAAGTACTGTAGGGATGAGAATGTTGGTGGGTCTAAAGTGGATTTTAAATTGGGAAAACAAACCATCATTGTGAGCGAGAATTTTAAGAATCAGTGGGTGAATGACAGTACTATGAAGAAACGCTACTTCAACAATTACGGTAGACCTTATCAAGAAAAGTACTTCCATTGGGACGATAAAGGGTATTTGATTGAAGAAGAAACCAGGCTTTTGTTGAATAGTAAGCGAAACAAAATCGAGTACCGATACAATGAAAAGGGCTTGGTGACCGAGAAAATTCAAAGCTCAAACGTGACGGGAAATAGCACCTTAAAACATGTATATTCTTATGATGAAGTAGGTAACCTCACTCAAATTGATGAGTACCGAAATGGGAATCATGTTACCAAACGAGAAGTCGTTTACAGCGATAATATGCTTTTAGAAGCCGTGATTGTATGGGATGTAGCTACAAAATTCATGACCATTGTGAGCTACGATTTTGAGTTTTATGAGTAATAAGGACTGATCATCAAGTATACTACTACACCAGTTACGGCGACATATAACCAGATTGGAAAAGCATATTTAACCAGTTTTTTGTGCGCCGGAAAATTCCCAATCCAGGCCCTTAGGTAAGAGTACAATACTAAAGGAACAACAGCCACTGAAAGTACAATATGACTGATCAAAACAAAGTAGTAAACTGACTTCATGGGACCATCTCCTCCATATTCAGTAGAATCACTGGTCATGTGATAGGCTACATACATCAGTAGGAACAACAATGAGCACACCATCGCGAATCTCATGAGGGTCTCATGAAGCACTTGATTACCTTTCTTAATAGCCATTACTGCAGCAATTAATAAAATCGCTGTTAAGCCATTAATACCAGCGTATATGGGTGGTAAAAAGGAGGTGTCTACGCCTTTGATTTCTACTTTGAATAATACAGCTACGGCCAAAGGAATTACAATGGATAAGATGTTAATAATAAGCTTGGCGCGTTTCAGTTGTGCTGGCGATCTATCAGTCATAGCTTTCACTTAAAGTTCTTAAATCTATCATGAGTTGATCCACTTCTTTGGGATCGGTTCCAACATAGTATCCTCTGATGTGTCTTTTTTTGTCAATTAGAAAGAGCAGGTTGGAGTGGTTATCATTTTCTGTAGCAGTGCTATCCTCAAATCCGGCTACTGCTATATAGCTGTTTTCACCCAATTCTCTCAAGTAAGATTTTTTGCCGGTAAGGAACTGCCAATTGTGATCATCAATACCGGATCTTTTAATATAGCGCTGAAATGTCTCTGCAGAATCTCGTCTGGGATCTATGGTATGGGAGAGAATCATGAAATCCAGATCTGCACAATTTTGCTGGACACGTTTCAAAGCAGCGGTCATCTTGGGACATTGCCCTCCACATGACGTAAAGAAAAAATCCGCAAGGTAGATTTGGTTATCAATAATGCTGTAATCTATCGTGTCTCCATGTTGGTTGATCAGTCCTCCGAAAGGCTGAATTTGATGATGTAGGGTGTCTCCCGTGTCCACATCAATATCCATATAGCCAATAAAGGGCAATTCTTCCTTGGTGTTGTCTTCTGACTGAGTGGAAGCCTCTTTTTTGGCAGAAGCCTTGTCTTCCGCACAGGACATAAACCACGCACAGGTGATTAGAAGGATGAGCTTATGAACGCTTAGCATAATCTTCTTCTTTTTTAAGGACCTTAAGGCCATCTTTAATCCTTCTAAATCCGTAGGAACCATCTGTTAGTTGAATCATTCTTGGGTGCCGGTCCTTGTCCAATAAAACGATGGCTTTAAAATACGCAGAACCTGACCTTACTCCAGCCATTCTGTAGTTTAACATATTGGGCTCACCTTCTTTGGCTGAGTAGTTAAAGAACTCATTGGTTTTGCATTGAAAGTAGTGGACATTGTCAATATTGTTGTCCTCCGAATAGTAGGTGTGCAAGGTCTTGAAGTCTGGTTTTTCGCTTGAATTGTAATCAATATACTCAACGAGGATAGCAACATCTTTATAATGGCTGTTGTTTCTGAATTCTTTGATCAGGAGTTGCTCAAAACCATCGTTTTGCATTTCACAATCTCGGGGGCACGAGCTCCCAATCACGAATGAAATGATGTATTTGTCTTTGAAGTCGTCGAGCGTCTTTGTGCTCCCATCCAACATGGTCATCTCAAAGTTGGGGACTTGAAAGTATTCGGGATCTTTTTGTCCTTCGACTACCTTTTGTGGTCCAAGGTAGGGCAGGGGTGTGAGGTGTTGTTCGCCTTTGGAGAAAAGATATAAAAATAGGCCTGGTACCAGGCCTATCAATACAAATAATAAAATTTTATTTCCGAGTGTTCTCTTTTTCTCTGCCATTACGCATACTTCTCAAGCATGTCATATATATAAGAGCCTTCCGTAAGGCAAATAAACAGCAGGTACACAATGAACAACAGGTATGGGCCAAGAATGGTCCACTTTAAGTTCTTTTGTTCATCACCCAAGTGCATAAATACCAATACAATGTAGGCAGCTTTTACTAAAGTAAGGATGATGTAGAAAGCCTGTACGCCAGCCCAAGCACCTGAGTAGATGTCAAATCCGGTTTTAGGTTTCACAATACCAAATCCAACTTCAACAATGGTAATGATAGATAAGATGGCAGTTACCATCCAAATCTTCTTTCTTATCTTTTTACCATCTTCCTCACTATGATGTGCATCCAGTGAGTACTGATCATTTACAATTAAATCGTCTCTTGCGTCCATAATAACTGTCTAATCGCGTTTTATTATATAAGGTAGAAGAAGGTAAATACGAATACCCACACTAAATCTACAAAGTGCCAGTAAAGACCTACTTTTTCAACCATCTCATAGTGACCCCTTCTTTCCATCACACCTCCCAATACCTGAAGTAAGATGATCAGGTTAATGATTACTCCGGAGAATACGTGGAAACCGTGGAAA
>JAUILH010000163.1 GCA_030433115.1 Bacteroidia bacterium
TATACCTGTTTGATTCTTTCTTTGGAAAATGAATAATCATAGGTTTGTTAGGATCTAGTTGCAGCTTTTGACCATCCGAGACAGCTTCAATATAGATCATTCCACCCGTTTCAAGTATTCGATCTCCTGCTTGTGTGCTGAGGTCGGCAAGTAAAATATCGGCCTTAGAATAAAACTCTCTAATATTTATCTCAACTGAATCTTCGGGTAACTGTCCACTATCATTTCTAAAAGAAGATGCACTGAGAAAAACTCTGGTACCTTGAATGCCGAATAGCGTGGTGTCTTTATTTGGTGCAATTGTGAATGATTCTATAGGGAATTCAAGGGATTCCTTGGGGAAATCGCTAACTTTATTTGTTTGATCACTGTTCTCATCACCACATGCTGCAATCAGCAGAATGAACATAAAAGAAATTAGACTGTTTTTCAAATCGTAGATATTATACATGCGCAACATAAATATAGCGTTTATAAAAGCATTAAGCAATGGTAGACATAACATTCGGGAGGTAACTATCCAAAAACAACCAACCCTCTCTCTGAAAACCATTAAAAAACGAAAACAACCCTCGCACTCCCCTCTCGAGAGGGGAGTATACTATTCACATGATGAAACAAACGACTAAATAGGAGGGGTGTGTCAAACCCTACTCATCCATCACATACACCGCTTTTTCCATAGACATCACCTCCAAACTATAAAAGCCAAACTCTTCAACCACCAAAGCTTTTACTGTGTAGATTCCACGTCCTCTAAAAGGATACTCTCTGGCGACTTTAGGAAAATGAGTCGTATCAAAGAAATACCCGTCTTCATCCAAAAACGTCCCGAAATTCATCTTGAGTCCACCAGAAGTTGAGGTCTTCTTAATAGATACCAGGTACCCTCTTATCTCAATTTTCTGACCTAAATAGGTCTTGAAATCCTGAGCCAAAATCTTATCGTAGTTTCTATCAGCTACCAGGTCAAATGGATTGCTCAAAGGAAAACCAAGCAACTCCATTTGGTCATAAGTGTCTTCATGGGCGTGTTGCTCCAATTCGGGTACAAAGACGTCTTTTTGTGCCTGACCAAATAATTTGTGGTTGCTCAAGTCAATACGCTTCTTAGAGACAGCATAATGAGCCTTCCAAAGCAACTTCCGTTTATGAATTCCAGTGAACCTAAACACATTGGCACGAATCAATAAACTCAGCTGCTCCGCAGAGATGTATACCCGATCAATGAAGTCTTCAAAAGATTGAAAGACCCCGTTGTTCAGTTTTTCCTGCTCTACTTTTTGAATCGTATTGTGTTCTAATTCGCTAATGAAATTGAGTCCCAAAAAAATCTCTTTTCCGTGAATAGAGGTATATGTATTGCTTTCATTGATGCATGGTGCATGAATAGAAGCCCCAAGCATTCTGGCTTCATGAATGTAAGTTTCGTTCCGGTAAAAACCACCAAAATTATTGATGGTTGCCACCATGTATTCCAAAGGATAATAGGCTTTCAGATACAAACATTGGTAGCTCTCAACAGCATAGGACGCCGAGTGACCTTTGGAGAAAGCATAGCCTGCGAAACTGGCAATTTGTTCCCATACTTCCAAGGTGAGTTTTTCTGAATAGCCTTTCTCCAAACAATTGGAGAAAAATTTGTCTTTCACTTTTAAGAATTCATCACGAGAACGGTATTTGCCCGACATGCCTCTGCGCAATTCGTCGGCTTCTCCCAAAGTTAGATCAGCAAACAAATGCGCCACTTTAATCACATCTTCCTGATACACCATTACGCCATAAGTTTCTGGCATGAGCTCCAGCATTTTCTCTGGCGTTTCCTTTTGAGAAGGCATCCCGTGGTGTCGAAGGATATACTCTCGCATCATCCCGGATTTGGCCACTCCCGGACGAATGATGGAACTAGCAGCCACCAAACCCAGGTAATCATCTACTTTTAATTTGGACAACAACATGCGCATGGCTGGAGATTCTACATAAAAACAAGCAATGGCAGTACCGTTTTTGAGCAGTTCATTGACTTTAGGATCTGTCTTAAATTCTGAAATATTGCGGATGTCTTCAGGCGGATTTTCTGGTTGATTTTGGGTAATGATTTCCAAACAATCCTTGATTTTTCCAAGTCCTCTTTGACTGAGGATGTCAAATTTGTACAAACCAACGTCTTCCGCCTCAATCATGCTAAACTGTGTAGTTTGATAGCCTTTGGGAGGCATAAAGGTGCTACCGAAATAGTGGATGTCTCTTTCAGGAATCACAATGCCGCTGGCGTGGATACTCAAGTGACTGGGGAAATTTTGAATGTATTGTGCATAATGCAGAATGGTTTTAGTAGTGTTGTCCAGTGAATGGATATTTATGTCATCTCCTCTAATGGCATCCTGCTCATGTTTGGGGAGCCCAAATACTTTACCCAATTCACGTTTAACAGCTTTGGGCTTGAAAGTGTTGTAGACACCTAATAGGGTGGAGGAGGGAAATTCTTCAAAAATGAAATCCGTCATGTCATCCCGATCTTTCCATGAAAAATCAATGTCAAAATCGGGTGGATTCTGTCGATATAAATTGATGAATCGTTCAAAATAAAGATCAAGCTCTATGGGATCTACATCCGTAATTCGGAGGAGGTAGGCGACTAAACTGTTGGCACCACTCCCTCTACCTACGTAGTAGTAGTTTTTATGTCGGGCGTACTGTGTAATGCGCCAGTTCATTAAGAAGTAACCAATGAAGCCTTTCTGGGAAATGATGTCAATTTCCTTGTCCAAACGAGTCATGATCTCTTCAGAAGGCTCGGTTCCAAATCGGTAATTGAGCCCTTCACGACAAAGCTGAATCAGTTTTTCTCTGTCTTCCTGGGCGTTATTTAGAAAAAATCGTTTGTTTTCGTGGTGATTAGGGTTTTTAAACTCGAAGGAGATGTTCGCCTCATTGATGATGACCTGGGTGTTGCTAATGAGGTGTGGATAGTCTTTGTACTTGTTGAGCAACTGATCAATCGTAGGAAATACATTGGATGGTGAACCGCATTGAGAGTTCTTAAGTTGACTGATGAGGATGTTGTTATCTATAGACCTCAGGAGTTTATGGGTATTGAAATGATGTTTTTTGACAAAAGAGCAGGTAGGCATGGCTACCATTCGATTGGTTTTATTTGAATGTTTGGTGAACTTAAGTTTGGGTAAATCTTCTGGCGCAATGCCAATCCATTCGTTCTTATTGAGAGTTTGTCCGCGATACGATTTGAAGGGGTATATGATGTGGGCTTCCTGAAATTTGGGAGCACTATCATCAAATGGGATGTTTTGGTGCAGGTGTTGTGACAAAAATTGATTCAATTCCTGAAATCCAAAGTTAGTTTTGGCAATTCCAACGAATTGCTGTTCAACCCCATTTCTAAAGTCGATTCCCAGAACTGGTTTGATCCCAAAACTCGGAGCTAGCCTCATGAAGTCAAGACAGGCAGAGGTGTTATTAATGTCTGTGAGCACGGCGCTTTCAAAGCCATAATCCTGAAGTAGTTTCAGGTGTTCCTTAACAGATAATACACCATACTTGAGGCTATAATAGGTATGTGTATTTAGGAGCATTATTGTCGTCTATTGGCAAGAGAGATCGGGCTTTCCCCATTAAAAGGATTGAATCGGCTAATCGTTTTGGCTTCCATGCCTGAGGCGCGCATAATTTTTCTGTCTCCAAAACGATCTCTGATATGATCCATAGCCTGATACAGTTTAATGCGCTCTTCGGAATCTTCAAATAAGTTGATTTGATAACCACCGCCTACTAAGTGACTAAAGCGAACTCCTATGAGTCGGACCAACAAACGTTTATTGTAAAGTTTGTTGAATAGTTCTACAACCAGAGGGATGAGATCGTGATCGGCTGCAGAGTAGGGGATTCTGCGTTGAAGGGTATAGGTGTTGAAATCGGAGTAACGAATTTTCACAGTGACACAGGCAGTGAGTTTTTGTCCTCTTCTTAATTGAAACGCCAGGTTTTCAGCCATTGCAGTGAGTAAACCTTTTAGCTTCAAGACATCAATGGTGTCTTTGTCAAAGGTTCGCTCAGTTGAAATAGATTTTCGTTCGTTGTAAGGAACTACTGGACTATTGTCTATGCCTTGCGCTTTTTTCCAGATGGAGACACCGTTTTTTCCCAGAGCACTGTCCATGAGTTCAACTGGCATTTGTTGAAGTGTTTTGATTTGCCGAACGCCCAGAGTCTTAAGTGTATGATAAGTTTTTGCGCCAACAGAAGGGATTTTTTTCACAGATAAAGGTGCCAAAAAAGGTTTTTCAGCACCATGTTTTATCTGAATTTTATTATTGGGTTTGGCTTCTCCTGTGGCAATTTTTGAAACTGTTTTATTTTGAGATAGCCCAAAAGACATAGGTAAGCCCGTTTCTTTCATGATTCGTTCCCGGAGCTCTGTAGCAAAAGTCATGCAGCCGTAAAAACGATCCATCCCCGATAAATCCATATAGAATTCATCAATGGAAGTTTTCTCATATACGGGTACTTTTTCTTTGATGATTTCTGTCACATCATTTGAAAATTTACTGTAGGTGGCCGTATTGCCTTTAATAATGACTGCTTCAGGACACAGTTCTTTAGCCAGTCCCATTGGCATAGCAGAGTGGATGCCAAATTGTCTTGCTTCATAGCTACATGAAGCCACAACGCCTCTATCCGTAGTACCTCCAATTAAAATAGGTTTGCCATTGAGTCTGCTATCTAACAAACGTTCACAGGAGACGAAGAAGGTGTCCATGTCTATATGGACGATTGATTTACTGGCTGCCATGTTGTAAAAGAAATAGATTAAAACGTAAAGGATTTACGTTTTTAATAACTCTCTATAAAAATACAACAGAGTCATTTTTGATACAAGATTTTGAACAAATAGAGTTATTCACAATTAGTCGAATTCAGTCATTATCAGTCGAGTTCAGTTTCTAGAGAAGTTGCTCTATCTGTTCTACCCTCTTGGGAGAGGGAGTTTGCTATTTACTAATTGAATGACGAATGGTGCCTGAGAGGGGTGTGTCAAACCGTAAAAAACTTACGTCCACTCAAACTTACTTTGTAGCATGTCACGAAGAAAAATAATTCCCTACCAGCCACATCTTAAATTATTGGCAAGAAAGTTAAGGAACAACAGCACCAAATCAGAAATTAAGCTTTGGAGATATCTAAAGGGGAGACAGATGTTAGGATACGACTTCCATCGACAGAAACCTCTACTCAATTACATTGCGGACTTTTATTGTTACGAATTAAAGTTAGTGATAGAGATAGATGGTTGGTCACATCAACAAGAAGATATCATGATTAAAGATCAGATAAGGGAGGAGAATTTGAAAGCGGTAGGTTTGAGTGTCCTGAGATTCAAAAATGAGGATGTGTTTAACGATATTCAAAATGTTTTAAGCTTAATTGAGAGGTATATAGTTGACTTTGAAAATTTTGACACACCCCTTTAGGTAGTTTCTTTTAATAAGCTGTCTTTTATTATGTTCCCCTTTCAAGAGGGGAGGACATAGTTGTTCAGCTCCACAAAAGAAAAACCTGGTTAAAAAACACCCTGATCAATATTTAAAAGAATGAACTACAAGGATTTAAAATGAGGTGTCTTTGATTACTGTCTTTTCTTGAGAGGAAAAGACAGTAAATTTCTACTGACTTAACCAGGAAAATAATCAAAAGGAACTAATAGCTGTTATACTCAAGAAACAGCTTTTCGCCTTTTTCTTTTTTTCTTTTTCGAATATCTTCTACGGTAGGATAATCTTCAGGTGACCAATCATTGGGCCAGGGAAGAAACCACATAGTTGTATCAGATGCTTCCCATGATTCCGTGGGGTCAAGCCGCATATGCTGTCCCATGTCATCGTCCGACCAGAATGTCCAATAAAATGGTCGTAGTTTTCCGCCAATATTCAGTTCAATGATCCCGTCTTTTAAGTTATGAGCAGTCAATAGCGAATCATCGATAAACAGACTATCGGTAATGTCAAAAGGAAACAAATAATCCACACCAGTGCCATCACCTCCACTACTTCCCTCAATCAAATTCCACGATCTGGAAAGTTGTGCATAGTTGATACGGTCCTTTTTTAGCAGGGCGACTAAATCGTCTTCAAATTTGGATTGGGTGAGCATCACCTTCAAATACAAATGGTCTTCTTCAAAGTAAATTAATAAAGAATCATCATGAGCTTGCATTGGTATCGGAGGATAAGGCGTTTCTCCTTCCAAAAAGAGGTACTGAGTATCTATATGATAGGTGCCTTTGTCATAAAGCTCCATTGGAAAAGTGAATCTAAAGAAAGAGTCTTTTGTGAAGACATAGTCGGTTCGCCTGAGCCATTGAAATTCTAACCACTCCTGAGCAATATATTCTCCACTGTCATCAATGGTAACAAATGTGGGAGGCTCATACATGGTGCGTTCACCAACATATTTCCAATGTCCTTCAATATTGGGAGCGACATAGGTTTCTACGGTAGAATTGGTTTCTTTTTCTTCAGTTTGACATCCACTAAGCGCATAAATGTATACAAGTATTAGCAAAGACAATTTCATAGTTTAAAAGGTAGATTTAACATATCTAATTTCGAGTTCTGATCCGGATTCTTCCTTGAGTGCCTTAATTTGAGCATCACTCCATTCCTCATCCCTCCACCAGGCATACCACATGCGACTATCTTGATTGTCCCAGGACTCAGTCGGTCTAAGATTTAAGTGTTTGTTGAATTTGGAGTTTAGGTAGAAATAAAATGGCCTTAGTTCTCCTCCAATATTGAGTTCTATGATGCCATCATTGATTTTATCCTGTTGCCAGTCAGCAGCATTAATAAGCAATGTGTCGGCTACATCAAAGGGAAAAATATAGTCTGCTCCAGTACCATCACCACCACTTTCACTGCTTATTAAATGCCATTCTCCCGAATAGCAAGTCGGAATTAGTCGATCTTTAATAACTTGTTTGATGAGAGTTGTGTCAAAGTCGACCTGCATATACGTTCTGTCTCCTAAGTCTTTAAGGACATTGTTGTACAAAATCCATTGTTTGGAATTGTAGACTTGCGAACTGATCAGTCTGCACGGGTATTCCATAATCCAAACGGAGTCTCCTTCAAAATATAGGTGCAGTGGACTTTGAATGAATTCTCGGTCAACGTCCATGTAGAGTCCCATGGCTGCATAGTCGACAGTGTATCCAGCTGAAAACCATACGCCTTTTGGTTTCAATTTATGTGTGATTTCGGTGGAATCAACAGGAACTGGTTCAATAATCGTTTGTGCTGAATTAGTCTCTAAATGTTTTGTCGAACATGATAAAACAAAGAGAGCAAATAAACTTGATATGAATGCAGTAAGTTTCAAGACGTGATTTAACACATTCAAGATACTTTGACAAAAGCTAAAAAACTAATTGCTCATCAGTGATTTATTATTTGGGGAAAATTACTGGACGGATGGTCGAATTTTAGGTTCTCCCAAGCATCCTAAGCATCCTGAAATGAGATCCAATGGCAGAAAAGAAGGTTCTGGACTCGTTATAAGGCAATTTGTACTCTTGAGAGCACTGCTTCACAATCTTAGAAATATTCTTGTAATGAATGTGGCTGATGTTAGGGAATAGATGATGTTCTATTTGATAATTGAGTCCACCGGCAAACCAGCTAAACCATCTACTATTCATTGCAAAATTAGCAGTAGTTCTCAATTGATGCGCCAACCATTCATCTTCAATAGCACCATTTTCGTTAGGCTCCGGGTGTTGGGTGTCTTCAATCACATGGGCGGATTGAAATACCAATGATAGCAGCAATCCGGCAACAAAATGCATGGATAAAAAGCCTATTAGCCACTGACCAAAAGTAATGTCCATGAAGAGTAGAGGCAGTATCAATATGTAACTGAAATAGAAAATCTTGATGGCAGATATGGAGAGCATTTGCTTCCCGATGGTGGAGCCGTGTTCTTCAACCAATCCTTGCTTGTGATAGAGCAACACCTGGGCATGGTCTTTATGAAGTGCCCAAACAATGGTCATCATGCCATAAAAAATGGGGGAATAGATATGTTGAAACCTGTGCCACCATTTTCTTTCCGCACTTGGACTAAATCGCATGATGGGACCCGGCATAACGTCACTGTCGTGTTCATAGACATTGGTGTAACTGTGGTGCAAAACATTGTGTTGAAGATGCCAGCTGAAAGGACTGCCACCCATAAGGACTAAGGATTTTGATGCCAATCTGTTCACCCAGCCTTTTTTCGCATAGGTTCCGTGAACAGCATCATGCATGATGTTGAGTCCGATTCCAGCTTTGGCAATCCCCATTAAAACAGTTAGCCCCAGGCACACCCATAAATTCATATCTAAGGTAAGCATCAGGATAAACGGAAGCAAATAAGCCGTCAGCCAAACTGCTGCTTTGATATAGACTTTCCAGTTGCCATATTTTTTCAACTGGTTGTCTTTAAAATAGGCTTGGACACGTTTTCGCAAATCTGCACTAAAGCCAGGATTACTGGGTCTCTTAAAAGTTACTAATGGATCGCCTTTTGTACTGGTGCTCATATTATTTGTTGTAATGCTACACTATTATTTCCCTTCTGGTCGAGCGATAATTTAGGATACTCTTTTCCAAATAGGGAAGGAGTGAGGTATAACCAGAAGCCAAATCAAAGATACTAAATATTGAATAGAGTGGATGTGTTAAAGGGTCATCGTGACAACAAAAGCGATGGTCAGTACCACAGCGCCGATTAAAAAAATGGTTCTTCCATGGCGTCTTGTGGACTTGTCGTAGGCATGTATTTTATCTCCATTGGGAAGAGTTCTTTTTGTTGTCCAGAAAGCATAGCCAATCATTACGCCTAGTAACCCTCCAAGTATGGCTAATATGTAGGCAAGCGTTATCCAT
>JAUILH010000011.1 GCA_030433115.1 Bacteroidia bacterium
TGGTCATCAAGCGCAACTCGTTTGGTAGAGACTTCCTCATGTTCGTGGTTGTATATGCTGTAAGTAATCGAATCTGAGAGAATGGTGTATTTGAATCCTTCTTTTTTTCTGAAAATCCCTTTAAAATAAATCGTTTGTTCAGGTCTGTATGCAGATCGATCTGTGAAAATGTATGCTTTTGTGTCACTGTTTTGATTGTAGTAATTGTAAAAGTAGGCTCCAGTTACACAAGCTTGACCGTTTTTAAAAGCGACTACAGGAATGTTGTAGTAGTTCTGTGTGAGTTCCTGAGAGTTGAACAAGGCAGATGCATTTTTGTAATACTCAGGCTCAATGGTTTTGTCTCCTACTTTAATCATGGCTTTGTACGCCTTTACCTTTTTCCCTGATTGTGATTCAGTCATAAAAGAGACCAATTCGTGTTTGGATTTATTCACTACCAGAGAATACTCGGATACGATTACAGGAATTTGTGCAATGTTGGTCCCGGACATGCCTTCCAGAATATAAACCCCGGCGTCTAGTTTGCCTAGATTAATCGCATCAGAGTAACGATTTTTATGAGAGATATACGACCAATGTTTAACTTGCTTGTATGCTTTAATCAGGGAATCTTTGATGGTGTTGCCGTAGCTGCTCAAAGTGTTAAAACTGAAAAAGTCTTCGACATTATCGACCTTGTATAAGGTAAAATGGACTTTAATGTCCTTTTTGTTCCTGTAATAATTGTTGTTGTAGAAATTGACAGAGACTTCCTCTTCCGGAGTAAAAACTTTATAGTTATTGATCTGAAAACTGCCGGCAAACGAGACCGTAGCAAGAAGACTTAAAATGAGTAGACTCAAAAATCGCATAATATCTGTTTTGATTCTGATTTAATGACAGAACGTTTCAAACTACTACACGCATATGTAAGATGGGTTCAAAAATTAATAGCGAACAATGTAAGCATCTTTGAATCCTTTCTCCCTGGCTAGTTTCTGGAGCTTTTTAACCTCTTTCTTGTCCTTACTCTTGCCTATCGTGTACTTGTATTTGTACATGCTGGATGAATTCACTTTCCGTCTGGTGACTTCTACACCGAGTTTTTTGAATTCAGGAATATCTGTGTCTACTTTGTCAATAGAAGACATGATTTGAACACGATAGTAGGGGGTGCCGTCTGCAGTTTCGGTATTGCCATCGGTGAAATTGATAGTTGGATGTTTCTTTTTAAGGAAGGTTCTGGTGGCTCTGAAAATCGCTGAGGCTATGATCTCTTGTCCGTAAGAACTGTTCAGATAAGCTTCTTCTTCCGCGTTCGACATGAATCCGGCTTCAATTAAAATGCTAGGCATATCGGTGTCTTTCAGGACCTGTAAACTATGATGCCTATCGGCACTGTTTTTCACACCTCTGCTTTTTCTGCCGGCTCTGGTTTTAAATTCTTTCTCCACCAAGAGTGCAAACTGGTAACTTGTTTTATTGTCGAAAGAATTTACATGGGTCTCAGTGCCTTTCGCTGCAGCATTATTGGGAGAACCATTGCAATGAACGCTGATAAAATAGTCGGCTTTTTTATTGTTGGCCAAATTGCATCTCGCTGTCAATGAAGGGTAGGTGTCGTCAGTTCTGGTATAAATGACCTTGACATGCGAGAGGTTGGTTTCAATATAGTTCCCCAATTTTTTGGCTATGATCAAATTGAGTTCTTTCTCATGCATGTAATCATCTTTACTGGCTAAACGGCCATAGTCTTTTCCTCCATGACCAGGGTCAATAACGATTACAATGTCTTTTTCCGCACCTTCGGAGAATACCGTGCCTGAGAGCATCAACAGAAGACAAACCAATGCATACTTTACCATAGTGTAAAATTAGGGTGTTCAAGGTCTGTACTTCAATGAGCGTGCCGAAGATATTTACTGCCTGCTGTTAACTAATGCAAAAACTTTATGATTATGGCGCAATTTTGGCGTACAGACAGGCATCTATTAATTGATCTTTTTTGCGGTATGCCTTTTCGAGCAAGCCTTCTTTTTTGAAACCACATTTTTCCAGGACTTTTTGGGACCCGATATTAAAGTCAAAGACTGGCGCTTCAAGCCTAATAAGTTTATCTTCCTGAAAAAGATGCGTACAATATGCGTGCAACACAAGTGTCATAATGCCTTTGTTCCAATGATTGGGACCCAACCAATATCCAATTTCATCTTTGTGAGATTCTATGTCATATTTCATGTGTCTGCCAATGCCTCCTATCAAAGTACCATCATATCGAATCGCCCAGTTTACCAGTTTTTGATAGTCCTGTTTTTGTTGTTCCACGAAATTAATCCAGGAAATAGCATCCGATAACTGATAGGGGTAGGGCACCTGTAATACATTCTCAACCACTGATTGATGACTGATTTCATTCATGAGATCATGCGCATCATTGTCTTTTATTTGTGACAGGGAAAGCTGCGTATTGATCTGAATGTGAGTCATAACCCGTGAAAAGTACGAAAACAAACCAAACAAAAAACAACGCTCAAAATAATTTTGGCACGGTTGATGCATTATGGTGGTTGTTCAAGTAATTCGTAGTTTGGTAAAGTAAAGGAAGGTCTTCTCTTAATTGGGAAGGCCTTTCTTCTTTGTAACCTTAAAGGCTTTATTAGCGTAGACTATATTAGGAAGTTACTTGACGTATTGTGTAGGAGATCATTCCTAAAAAAGATCTCAAAATTCCCGGGAATCGGGATGAGATAGTTGGAGCCAACAAAACAACCAATGTTTAACCAATTTGTCTCCCAAACACTGTTTTGGGAGCAGAGATAAAACTGCCAACTATGAAACGAATATTTACACTTTCCATTTTATCAATTCTTATTTTACCTTTTAACACCAGCGCCCAGGATAGAAATCATGAATATCTTGAGTTTTTGGATCAAACCGATACCAGCTATGTGGTATACTTGGGGACTTTTTCTAAGCAAAAAACCTTTGAATATAGAGATGTGCCATATGCTTTGGTTGAGATAGAGAAACCTGACGGAAGATTCATGTATTTCTTTGGGAAGTTTCAGACCGTGTGTGATGCCACAAGAGCTCAGAATTTGCTGTATCTCGCGGGTTTGCCAAAGAAGAAGTCCAAGATTAAGGAATACATAGATTTCAAAGAAAACCCGGATGTAGATACCTATGCACAAGTGTGTGATGCTGATTGATTGGTCTATTTTGGTAAACGATCCTTTCATCTAGACCGTAATTCAGAGACCTCTTGATAAAGAGGTCGAAAGAATCTGTTGATTGAGTATATCAGCAGATTCTTTCGCTCGTTGCACTCGCTCTGAATTGCGGTTTAGATATTAAGTCATTACTACTTAGGTCGCTTATACAAAGGCACCGTAGAACATGGCTCTCCGTACATCACACTTCTCACTACCGATTGAATTTTGTGCATAAAAGCTGCATAGACTTCATGGGGAACCGATTCGTCTCCACAACCTTTTACCACCAAGCGAGCATCTTTGTAATTTGCCAAATCTAATTCCTCAATGGCTTTTATCCAGAAGGCAAGTAGCGCATCTTTGGGAGCCAAACACTTCACTGAAGCATTAACTTTGGAAAGGGCAGATGTGGTCAACATAAATACCCACGGTGGAATAATGGCATCTTCCGAACAAAACAAGGCTACAGGTGCATCTCCATAGGCTTCCCAATCGTGGCTTTTTATCCATGCACGGAAATCTTTCTCACGAATAGCCAACCCTTGCCAGAGTTGGTCTTTCAAGTCCAATTCAAGAACAGAT
The DNA here is from genome assembly GCA_030433115.1 of Bacteroidia bacterium. Lineage (GTDB taxonomy): Bacteria > Bacteroidota > Bacteroidia > Flavobacteriales_D > JAUILH01 > JAUILH01. The sequence continues at coordinate 3,777 of JAUILH010000011.1, forward strand.
TGAGGTTTAAACTCCAGTAAGTCAACCTGAAGCAAACCACTTGTCGCTACTTTATTCTCAATAGCCATATTATAAAAATCCTAATTCTAATTTAGCTTCTTCACTCATCATGTCCTTATCCCAGGGTGGATCAAACACAATTTCCAAATCACAACTTTTCACCGCTTCAAGAGACTCAATTCGGTCGATCACTTGCTGAGGCAGGGTTTCCGCTTCCGGACAGTTTGGAGAGGTCAAAGTCATCAATACCTTCACATTTTGCTCCTGATCAATCTTGATCTCGTAAATCAAGCCCAACTCATATACATCCACAGGGATTTCCGGGTCGTATACGGTTTTCACCACTGCCACTATTTGGTCTTCTAGTTCTTTCGACATCACTGCAAAATTATAGCATTCTTGCTTTCAATTCACTAAAATTTAGAATTATTCTAATTAAGAGATACTGACAAATACATGACAATACAGATTTACCCCTTTAGCACCTTTGTATAAAGGCAAAAGCTTTAGGTATTGAAAGCATTTAAGGTAGTAGCAATTACGCACAGAAAAGCTGGTTTAGAAGCAGTTGGCGCATTTCATTTGGATGACGACAAAAGTGCTTCTTTTCTTCAAGGGCTTAAAGAAGCCATGGGCTGGGATGAATTGATGTACCTATCTACCTGCAATCGCGCCGAATTTTATATCGTTTCCAACCAACCTATCCAACCACATAGTTTACTGAAGTATTTTAATCAGGAAGACGTTCTGCCTCAGGATAACTTAGAGATTTATGCAGACGAACATGCCATAGATCATTTGTTTAGAGTGGCGTCTTCATTAGACTCTATGGTGGTTGGAGAAAGAGAAATCATCACTCAAGTAAGATCTGCTTTTGAGAAGTGCCGTGAGTGGGGCTTGACTGGAGATAATTTAAGATTGGCCATTCGAAAAACCATTGAACATGCCAAGCGCGTGTTTACGGAAACTGCGATCGCAAATCACCCGGTGTCTGTCGTGTCTCTGGCATTTAAACAGTTTGTGACACTGGAATTTCCCAAAGACTCCAAAATTGTAATGATTGGGGCGGGACAAACCAACCGGTCTATGGCTCGTTTTTTAACTAAGAATGGCTGGACCAATATTGATATTTACAACAGAACTTTGGAGAATGGTCAGAAGTTGGCGAAGGAACTTAATTTAAATGCTTTTCCGTTGTCGGAACTTGCATCCAGAGAAAAAGGATGTGATGCCATTTTTACTTGTACTGGAGCAGAAGGCGTTGTTTTGACGTGGGATACGTTTAATTCCATCACAGAAGATAACGAGCGCAAGGTGATTGTGGATTTGGCAATTCCGGAGGACACTGATGCTAAAATCACTGAGTTGTCTCATGTTGAGTATATCTCTGTAAAGGAGTTGAAACCTATTGCGGAAAGAAATTTGAAGCAAAGACAAGGAGAAATGGTGTTGTGCGAACATATTTTGGGAGAGAGCATGTTGGAGTTTGAAGTGATGCTGCACGAACGTAAAGTAGAGCGCGCTATGAAGGCGGTTCCCGAAAAAGTTAAAGAGATCAAAGCTACGGCCATTGAAAAGGTATTTCATGAAGACATTTCCGGTTTGGATGACAATTCTAAGGAGGTCCTTGAAAAGGTGATGAATTATTTAGAAAAGAAATACATCAGTGTGCCTATGAAATTGGCGAAAGAAATTATCCTGGATAAGCGTTATGAGGAAAGGTAAGGAACTCATTATTGGGTCAAGAGGATCAGAATTAGCCCTGTGGCAAGCCAATCACGTAAAAGACCAACTAGAAGATTGTGGTTATCAGGTGAACATTCGAATCATCAAAACCAAAGGAGATAAAATTCAGAACCTTAGTTTTGATAAGATTGAAGGGAAAGGCTTTTTTACAAAAGAATTGGAAGACGCTTTGTTGTCTGAAGAAGTAGACTTGGCAGTGCATTCCTTGAAGGATTTGGAAACGACTCAGCCGGAAGGTCTTGAATTGGCCGCTGTCTCCAAAAGAAACAGTCCGCATGACGTGTTGCTCATTAAGCAAGAAAGTTACTCCGAGCAAAATACCTGGGGGCTTCCTGAAAATGCCGTAGTTGGCACATCTTCATGTCGCCGACAAGCCTGGTTGAAGCAACATATTTCAGATGTGAATTTGGTAGACCTGAGAGGCAATGTGCCTACTAGGATCCAAAAGTTAAGAAACGGAGATATGGATGCCATTGTGTTGGCAGAAGCCGGGATCAACCGAATTAGCCCGAATGTTTCTGGTTTACACAAGTTTGTATTACCCTTAAATGAATTCGTGCCAGCACCAGCTCAGGGTGTTTTGGGACTTCAAATTCGATCGAATGATCAAAGGTTACAAGAAGCCATTGCACCACTGAATGATCCACAGGTGAAAACCGAAATCTCTGTTGAAAGAGGCATTTTGAACGGCATTGGAGGCGGTTGTCATGTGCCTTTGGGGGCTTTTTGCATAACACGAGAAACTGATTTATTGGAAGTCACGGTGGCCTATGAAGGTGATAAGGGATACGAAAAACATGATCTGGTAGCTACTGACAGTGCTTCCTTAATTCAAAAAGCTCTGATATCATTAGGTCTCGTATCTTCATAAGTAGAACGCTCAACTTACAGGAAAAGGAGCAATTGGTCAGTAAAGGCTTTGAGCCTGTTGATCTGTCACTTATTAAAAAAGTTGCACTAGACATTTCTGTGGAAGACTTGGCTCAACCAAATTGGATTTTCTTTTCAAGTAGATTTGGTGTTGAAAGCTTTTTTGATTTAAATATCGGAGTGAATGATGTTAAATGGGGGGCAATAGGTGGTATTACAGCGAAAACCATGCGCGAGTACATTGATGAGCCCATCCAGTTCGTGGGTGACTCGAATGATACCAGGGAGATTGCGAGTGCCTTCGAAAAGGTATGTGCCGGACAAACGGTATGGTTCCCAGGTTCATTGAAAAGCAAACGAATCGTTCAACAACATTTGGATAAAGTTTGTCAGGTAATTGATCTGCCTATTTACGACACAGTTAAGAGAACAGCCGTCGTTCAGGAATCAGATGTATACATATTTACGAGTCCTTTGAATGTTGACTCATTTTTTGATAGCAATATGATTCCGATGGGAGCAGAAATTTGGGCGATTGGTAAAACTACAGAAGCAGCTTTGAAGCACTACACCGACTTGAAAATTCGTTTGCCAAAAAGAAGTTCAGTGCACGCCATTTTGGAACGGGTTGTAGAGGAAAGAGCCTAGCCTTGAATGTAACTCAGAGTCCTGGTGAAAGAGGGGTGAAAGAGTGTGTTCCACGACAAGAAGACTCTTTCGCTGCACTCTGAGTAGCGTTATCCGGTGGTGGTCATTAGTCTAGCTCAAGTACAACTCTGCCACCCGCAAATCCTCAGGTCTGTTTAATGAGCTGTTCTACATCTTCTTCAGCAATTCTGTAGGGGCTTATCATTTTTTTAACAATATCTTGTTTTTCAGAATGATCAATTGAGTCCCATTGACCAATTATTTTGAGCCTGGAAACAATATTCTGCCTCTGATCTGGGAACAACTCAAAGAATGTTGAGGTTTCAATACCATCATCATTTATGCCTAATTCCTTTAGTTTAGTAGTGTATTCCTCCAATACTTTTGCGAAGATCTCAGCAACAATGGGACTCAACATTAATTCTTCTAAAATCTCGTTATCTCCACCGTATTTCATATATGCAAGCCCTTTACTAAGGGCTGATAGTTCACCAATGTTTTCAATTTTCATATTTACTTTTAAGAATTGTGGTTTTATCTAAAGACACAAGTTAGAATAACTTGCACCAGCTCATTGACAAGCTTAACCTAGCTTGGGGAAGTTAGGCAGAACAATTTTCTTTGTTTCGAACTCTGACAACTGTATCGGAATCTCGTCACATACAAACTCTGTGGAATCTCTATTATCCCATACAATAAGGAAATGTTCATTAACCATTTTTATCCTATAACCTATTAGGCCTTCCTCTTCTCCTTCTCTTGACACAATCTTTTCTATCATTGAAATCTCAACATCTAAAAAGTTAGAGATGAGAAAGCTATCCTTCATCTCATAAATAGGATATTTAAACTCACCTTCTATCTCACTTAAGTTTATTAGATCAGGCTCATTTTCCTCTATAGAAAACTCACCTAATCCGTCACCAACACTACAGTGGTACCAATGATTGTCGATATAAAAAAAAACGACAATTATCTTACCTATCAGCTCATCACCAATATAGAAAGACTTATATTTTATACTTTTTAGTATCATTACTGATTCGTTGAGGAACTAGAACTCTTAGCACTAGTACTGACGGCCTTTTCTGTGTCCATGATGCTTTTCGTTTTACCTTTGATCAAGGTAACAAACTTATTTGTTTCAGCATTAACTCTTACTGTATAACCTGTTTCAGAGCTGTAAATATCTACGACTATCTGTTTATCAGTCTTAGCAACAAATGCTGAAGTTTCTGTAGTGCTGTTTGCCAAGGACTTTCTGACTGTTTCAACTGCATCTTTGGTTCCTTGAGGTCCTGGAGCATAATCAGGAAGCCTTCCTTGACCTATTTTCGTTCCAAGTTTTTTGTTGAGCGCTTTTTGGTTCGCAACTACAAAATCATCTGCAGCGACTGAGGCAGCTTGCTTCTCCATTGATAAAACTGATTTTCCTGGACCTACATAGCGTGCAGCTAATTTAGTGATAATACCGACAGCGGCTTCCCCAGCCAAGCCCCATAAAACTTCCATATTATGCTCTCCTGACTTAGCCATATGTTCATTATACGCTTCAGTATCTCCTCGAGCTTTAGCAGCTTGTGCCAAATCTGTTTCATGCATAGATTCCCCTGTATGATACAGAATGAAAGACCTAGTAAGCCAACCTTTTGTGAGAAAAGCTTCAATTGCCATAACAGCTGGAACTGACAATATAGCTGCTCCAATTTTTCTTTCACTGGAAGAAATGTCAAAGTCGCCATCAGCATCTCCCGCCGCTTGAGATAGAGATTTTGCACTAGCTCCATAGTTCGGAGTATACATGACTTCAAGTCCCTCCAATTCTACCCCATTTATCAGGATATTTTCAGAAAAGTTATATGACCCATTATGTGGAAACTTATAAGCCAACGGATCAATACTAAAGAACCTCCCCAATCTACTATCATGCATCCTATACTTATAGTTATAAGAGTTACCCTCTCCTTTTATTTCAGGATCAGCCTCTTGCCCTTGAAACTGGTACCTATACTTATTATAAGGCACCATCACCGTTTTGGTGACAGTATCTAACCTATCGACTGCGATTGAAGTTAACTGAAAGAAACGATTGTTGAATCCTTGGGTGCCTCCATTCTGGTTAATTCCTGTGAATACCATCCTATAAGTTCCAGATGGTGGCTGGTTGACTGGAATGACATAGGTGCCTGTATCAGCAATAAATCCAGAGTTGTATATCACCGTTCCATTTGTATTTACTAAACGGACCCTTAAACCTTTATTTGAAGGGAAGTTATTGCCACAGTAATGATATTTTATCTGATAGATTCTAGTGGAGTCAAAGATGGTGGTAAATTGCTTCCGGGCTCTCAATGGACCTGGTCCTGGATTTTTGAAAGCAGTCAGCTTCCCATTGGCGACACTCAGGAAAGTATTGGGAGCACTTGTCCATTGCGCGAATGCACTAAAATGAATTAAACACGTTAAAACAAAAAAGGACAAAATGTATCTAACTGGCACGATCTGAATTCTAATGCAATTTACAAAACCCAGACTGCAATTCCCTCCCTGAAAACAGTGATTTTTACAGTAATCTAAGCCCCAAGGTACAACTCTGCCACCCGCAAATCCTCCGGTCTGGTCAACTTGATGTTCTCAGGATTTCCTTCTACAATTGAGATGTCAACACCCATACTTTCCACCACTGAGGCATCATCTGTGTAAGACTCAATGTAGTCTTGTTGGTAAGCATCCAATAAGAGTTGACCTTGAAAACACTGTGGTGTTTGTACCAGTTTGAAATGCGAACGGTCCACATGCTTAGAACTACTGCCCTCAACATATCGCAAAGACTCGTTAATCGGGAGGCAAGGAATGCCACTGCCAGTTTTAGCCGCAGATTCGAATGCACGTTTAATGGTGTCTTTTGCCACAAGAGGCCGCACACCATCATGAATGCCAATGACACTCTTTGGGTCACAAAATTTAATGCCATTTTTAATCGAATGAAACCGCTCCTTGCCTCCAACTGCAATCTCGTAGTCAATGGCATACCCTTTTCGCTCGCACAAGCCTTTCCAAAATTGAATTTGATCCATAGGCAATACCACCACCATGAAAATTTCAGGATCATGATGCCTGAATTTTTCTATGGTCCATTGAAGGATGGGCTTGTCATTAAGTTCAATGAACTGCTTGGGCATTCCTGCGCCCATTCGTTTGCCACTCCCCCCGGCACTTATGACAATGGATTGTTTCATTTAGTCGAAAATAAAAAATCCCTGAAACTTAAATCCTGACCGCAATTCAGAGTCCTTCGCTCATTACACTCGCTCTGAATTGCGGTTGGATATATTAATTCGATGGATTCTTGATCTATGCTTAGATAATCAACATGGCATCACCATAAGAGAAAAACTTGTATTTCTCTTTAATGGCCGTTTGATACGCTTCCATCACAAAGTCATGTCCGGCGAATGCAGAAATCATCATCAACAAAGTAGATTCCGGTGTATGGAAATTTGTGATCATAGAATTCGCAATGCTAAAATCGTAAGGGGGGAAAATGAACTTGTTGGTCCATCCTTGAAAAGGCTTCAATCTGCCGTCGGTCGATACAGATGTTTCAATAGATCTCATTGAAGTCGTTCCAACTGCACAAACACGCTTCTTTGAATCCAAAGCCTGATTCACCATATCAGCAGTAGCCTGAGTGATAATAGACTGCTCGGAATCCATTTTGTGTTTGGTCAAATCTTCAACTTCAACTGGTCTGAAAGTTCCCAAACCAACGTGTAAAGTCACTTCTCCAAAGTTGATGCCTTTCAACTCCAAACGCTTCAACAATTGTTTACTGAAATGCAGTCCTGCTGTTGGGGCAGCAACGGCACCTTCTTCTTTGGCGTAAACTGTCTGATATCTTTCCTCATCTTCAGGAACCACATCTCTACCAATATATTTAGGTAGTGGAGTTTCTCCCAATCTTGTAATGGTTGCTTTAAATTCTTCATAAGGACCGTCGAACAAGAATCTCAAAGTTCTACCTCTTGAAGTCGTGTTGTCGATTACTTCAGCTACCAGGCTGTCGTCATCTCCGAAATATAATTTGTTTCCAATTCTGATTTTTCTTGCAGGATCAACCAAAACATCCCACAATAGGCTGTCTCTGTTCAATTCTCTCAACAAGAATACCTCAATGCGGGCACCTGTTTTTTCCTTATTACCATACATTCTGGCAGGAAATACCTTGGTGTTATTCATGACCATGACGTCTCCATCATCAAAGTAGTCCAAAACGTCTTTGAACATTTTGTGTTCTATGGTTTGATCGGCTCTGTTCAAGACCATTAATCTTGATTCATCTCTGTTTTCAGCTGGATGTTCAGCGACCAATTCTTTTGGAAGGTCAAATTTAAATTGTGATAATTTCATAATATTAACGCGCGTTTTACGGGGGGCAAATGTATGCAATTTAAGTGAGAAAAGAAATCTAAGAATGTTGGATCAGTTCTATCCATTTTTCCAGGGTGTGGGCGTCTTCAATTTTAAAATCTCCTGAAGCTTCACGGCGGAGCGCACTTAGATGAGCCCCTGAGTTAAGTGCTTGACCAAAGTCGTGAGCCAATGATCTGATATAAGTACCCTTTGAACAATGAACTCTGAAGTCGATTAAAGGAAACCGCTCAGTGTTGAGGTCGAATTGTGTGATTCTAACCGGGCGCGCTCTGAGTTTGATATTCTTGCCAGCTCTGGCAGACTCATAGGCACGTTTACCATCCACTTTTTTGGCGGAAAAGATGGGAGGGGTCTGCTCAAATTCACCTATAAATTGATCTCTAACAGAGGCCAATAAGTCGTTGGTGATATGAGACACATCAAATTCCTGATCAATTTCTGTTTCCAAATCGTATGAAGGGGTAGTGCCGCCTAGGGTAATGGTGCCGGTATAGACCTTGTCCGCACTCAGAAACCCATCAATTTCTTTGGTTTTTTTGCCTGTACACAAAACGAGCAGTCCGGTCGCAAGGGGGTCTAAAGTGCCTGCATGCCCCACCTTAATTTTTTTAACGCCCAATTTGTGTTTGATTTCCCATCTAAGCTTATTCACTACTTGAAAAGAAGTCCAGTTAAGTGGCTTGTCTACTAGCAAAATTTCACCTGCGCGAAAATCAAATGAGCTGTTTTCCATGTTAGGCAAGGCTGTAAATCAAGGCAATGGCACCAATCGCAAAACAGTAGACGGCGAAATAAGATAATTTAGACTTTCTCACCAGTTTTATCATCCAGTTACAAGCGAATAATCCGGCGACAAATGCAGCAATGAATCCACCAATCAAGGCGAGAGGTTCAACATCAGTTTCAGCAGAAGGATTATAATCCATGATATCCTTTGCCATGGCACCAAAAATTAACGGCAGCACCATTAGGAATGAAAAACGCGCCATAGTATTTCTATTAATGCCTAAAATCAAACCAGTGGCTATGGTAGACCCTGATCTGGAAATTCCTGGTAAGATAGCGATCGCTTGAGCTACACCAAGGACTGCAGATTTCCAGTAATTGACAATGCCTCTCTTTGGTTTCAAGTAAGAAGTGATCAAAAGTAAAATGCCTGTTACCAAAAGCATTGAACCAACTAATACCATGTTCCCGGCGAACAACTCATCGATTTTATCTTCCCAAAATAATCCAACAAATACTGCCGGAATCATAGATATAATGATGAAAAGCATGAGGTTGGTAGAATCTGTCCACCTGAAAGTGAGCAGGTCTCTTGAAATGGCTCTTAAATCATTTCGAAACACAACAATGGTACTCAAAGCGGTGGCACCATGAACCACAATAGTGAATAACTTACTGTCGTCAGGGTTAATGTCAAGACCCAATAACTCCTTGCCAATTTCTATATGACCACTGCTACTAACTGGCAAAAACTCAGTTAACCCCTGTAAAAGTCCTAGAAAAAGGGCTTCAAGAAAATTCATGCTTATGCGGCGTCAGAGTCGGATGGAACATCTGTTTGGTCTTCCGGTCTCTTCTTCATAATCGAGAAAATCACCACAACGTAGCCGCCCACAATAAGGATGGGAGCCAATGTAATTCTTACATGAGAAAAAAGTGCTCCTTCATCAAATACATTGGGATCGTCTGAAGCGCCACCAACCATCAAAATAAAGCCAAGTAAAACGGCAGCTATTCCAATGAACATTAACTTATAATTGTTTTTGTTGAAGACGAAATTATTGGACATCCTAGTATAAATTATCTGTTTTAATTCTGATATATTTCCTCAAGGCGAAGAATGTAGAAACAAATGAAATTCCCATTCCCAAAACCATCAGGATTCCAAAAATATAAAGAAAAAGCTTAGGTTCAATCAATTGAACGTTATTCAGACTAATAATTTGGAATTGAGTGAGCACGTATACAAAGCCAATCAACATTCCCAGAGCCAGTAATCCGGCAATTAAGCCCTGTATTAAAGCGTTTCTGAGATAAGGTCGCCTGATATATCCTGAGCTCGCGCCAACCAGAGTCATGGTTTTTAATGAAAATCGGTTGGAGTAGATAGCCAATCTAATGGTGTTGTAGATGAGCGCTACAGCTATGAATAGTAACAATGCGGTGATGATGACTACAAACAATACTGGTTTATTCAGATTTTCTTCAAGTGCTGCCACCCGGTCTTTGTTGTAATGAACTTCTAACACCACGTCAGAATAATTATTTTCAATGAAAGTTTGATAATGGTTTAAAGTGTCTACCGATACGTAGTCCGCTTTTACTGTGATGATAATGGATGGAGGAATGACATCCTCTTCAATGAACTCAGAAATGTCCTCAAAGCCTTGTTCGTCGGTCTCCAGAATTTCTATGGCTTCTTGTGACGATACTTTGTTGGCAGATTTTACAAAGGGCAACTCCATAATGGCTTTTTCAAGGCGAATTTTATCTCCCTCTGAAGCCTGATCAAACATGAAGACTTCTACTTCTGTGGTTTCCCTTACCGTGTTTCTAAGGTCATTGGCCATGAGTAAAGCCCAACTCAAAATTCCAAATAGCATCAATACCAAAGTCAAACCAATTACAGAGGCAAAGTAGGCTGTGCGAACACTCCTTGAAACGTATTTAGACGGATTACTCATAAATCTGGAATGTAAAGTACGTGACAAGTCCGCATATATTGGAGCCTCACCGTTAAGGTTTGTTAACAAACTGCTATTAATTATCCTGAACTCAGGTTAATTCGTAAAAAAATGAAAAAAAAATAAAATAATGTGATGGTAATTGTTGTACATACATATATTTGCAATTCAAAAGATTTAAAACTGAAAAAAATGAAAAAGTTATTATTGAGTTTGTCTGCCCTTTCAATGCTGTTTTTTGTAGCATGTGGCGACGAGAAGAAAGACGAAGAAAAAGACGGTAAAGAAGGAGAAAACAAAGAGGCTCCTAAAGAAGAAGATAAGGAAGAAGCTGTTAGCGGAACCTTTACCATTGACACAGATGCTTCTTACATTCAGTGGGAAAGCTGGGAAACGGGCAAAAGAGATGGTCATGGTCATAATGGAAAAGTAAAATTGTCTGGTGAAGTGGTTGTTACTGACGGTGAAGTGACTGGTGGTAATGCAACTGTAGATATCGCCTCAATTTATGATGCAGACATCAATGAGAAAACAGGTTTGGGAGATTTAGTTGGTCATTTGGTACACGGTCCTGACATGTTTGCAGTTGATTCTTTGGGTGCACCTACTGTGACTTTAAACAGTTATGATGGCACTAATATCAATGCTACATTGACTATCAGAGGTAACAGCAACGAGATTTCTTTCCCGGCTTCTGCTGTAGCGACTAATGATGGTGTGATCATTTCTTCTGATAAGTTCAACATTGACTTGACCAAGTATGGCATTCCATTCTTCACTCAAAGAGCTCCGGAAGAAATTCCAGAAGATGCTAAAATGGGTAACATGAATCCAGAAGGTGAATTTTTAGTAGTAGTACACGCTAAAAAATAGTCTTAATTAGTATATACTTGAGGAGCCACGCTAAAAGCGTGGCTTTTTTTGTTCAAGCTTGTTATCTTTGCGGTCCAATTAAGATATCATGGAGTACAATCATAGAGAAGTAGAAAATAAGTGGCGCAAATACTGGGCGGAGAATAAAACTTTCAAAGCAACAGAAGAAGGGGACAAACCCAAATATTATGTCCTCGATATGTTCCCCTATCCTTCAGGTGCAGGATTGCATGTTGGTCACCCTTTAGGTTACATTGCTTCCGATATTTATGCCCGCTATAAAAGACTGGAGGGATATAATGTACTCCACCCCATGGGATACGACTCTTTTGGTTTGCCTGCAGAACAGTATGCCATTCAAACTGGCCAACATCCAAGAATTACAACGGAAAACAACGTTGCCAGATATAGAGATCAGTTGGATCAAATTGGGTTTTCTTTTGATTGGGATAGAGAAGTGCGCACATCTGATCCGAAATACTATAAATGGACCCAGTGGATTTTTAAGCAATTGTTTAATTCATGGTACGACAGAACTCAAAATAAAGCAGTCAATATTCACGAGTTGATTTTGGAATTTGAGCGCAACGGAAACGCCATTGTGAAGGCAGTTTGTGATGATGATGTGCCTCAATTTACAGCTGCCGACTGGCATGCATACTCTGAAAAAGAACAACAAACCATTTTATTGAAGTATCGTTTGGCTTTTCTAGCGGATAGTTGGGTGAACTGGTGTCCTGCTTTGGGAACTGTGCTTGCCAATGATGAAGTCAAAGACGGTCTGTCAGAAAGAGGTGGTCACCCGGTTGAGCAAAAACTGATGAGACAATGGAGCCTTCGCATCACCGCTTATGCCGAACGTTTACTTCAGGGACTGGATAAAATTGATTGGTCGGATGCCCTCAAAGACCAACAACGGAACTGGATTGGGAAATCGAAAGGTGCCTCAGTTAAATTTGCCGTAGATGGTCACGATGGCCAAATTGAGGTTTTCACCACACGTCCCGATACCATTTTTGGCGTATCCTTCATGGTGTTGGCACCAGAACACGATTTGGTAGCTGAAATTACTACCGATGAATACAAAGACAAAGTAAACGCCTATGTGGAAACTGCCAGTTTAAAATCGGAGCGTGACAGACAAGCAGATGTCAAAAATATTACTGGCGAGTTCACCGGAGCGTATGCCATTCATCCTTTTACTGGTGACAAAATTCCGGTTTGGATTGGAGATTACGTTTTGGCGAGCTACGGAACGGGGGCTGTCATGGCAGTTCCTAGCGGTGATCAAAGAGATTGGGAATTTGCCACACATTTTGGAATCGAGATCAAGAATATTTTCAAAGACAAGGACATTAGTGAGGGCGCCTATGCCGAAAAAGATGCCATCATTGCCAACTCAGATTTCCTCAACGACCTCCCCGCCAAAAAAGCCATCGGAACTGCCATTAAAGCCATTATGGACAAAGGCATTGGTGTGGGCAAAACGAATTATAGGCTAAGAGATGCCGTATTCTCACGTCAACGTTACTGGGGAGAACCATTTCCCGTCTACTACAAAGACGACATGCCCTATGTTCTGGAAGGTGATTACCACGTGGAATTACCGGAAGTTGACAAATTTTTACCAACTGAAGATGGAGACCCACCTTTAGGCAATGCGGACAAATGGAGCTGGTGTATCAATAAGAAAATTGTCAAGGACAATGACCAACAGAATAAGACTTGTACTTTTCCATTGGAATTGAACACCATGCCTGGTTGGGCCGGGTCTTCATGGTATTTTTTGAGATACATGGATGCCAACAATGAGGGTGAATTTGTGTCCAAAGACAAAGCAGATTACTGGAATCAGGTGGATCTATATATCGGAGGTTCTGAGCATGCAGTAGGACATTTGTTGTACTCAAGATTCTGGACTAAATTCTTGTATGATTTAGGCAAAATTTCCTTTGATGAGCCTTTCAAGAAATTGATCAATCAGGGAATGATTTTGGGGAGAAGTAGCTTTGTTTATAGAATTAAAGATACCAATCAATTTGTGAGTCATGGTTTGAAGAATAACTATGAAACGACTCCAATTCATGCAGACATCTCAATGGTCACGAACGACCAATTGGACATTGAAGCCTTCAAAAACTGGCGTCCGGAGTATGCCAATGCAGAGTTCATTTTGGAAGATGGCAAATACATCTGTGGACATGAAGTCGAAAAAATGTCCAAATCAAAATACAACGTTCAAACCCCGGACGATTTGGTTGAAGCTTTCGGCGCCGACACACTCCGCTGCTACGAAATGTTCTTAGGTCCTTTGGAGCAATCCAAACCATGGGACACTCAAGGCATCAATGGGGTACATAACTTTCTGAGAAAATTCTGGCGTTTGTTCCACAATGAAGGTGTCATGCAATTGGATGACTCTGAGCCAGACAAGAAAGCACTCAAGACCCTGCACAAAACCATCAAAAAGGTCAAAGAGGATTTAGAACGCTATTCTTTCAATACAGTGGTCAGTGCTGGTATGATTGCGGTGAATGAACTGAACGAACAGAAGTGTAACAATCGTCACATCCTGGAGCAACTGACCGTCTTATTTTCGCCATACGCGCCACACATTTGTGAGGAGTTGTGGGAGAAATTAGGTCATTCGGAAAGTATTTCTTTCGCCAAATTTCCTGAATTCAACCCATCATTCCTGGAAGACGATTCTTTTGAGTACCCGGTATCTTTCAATGGAAAAATGCGCTTCAAATTAGAGTTGCCAACCTCATTGAGTAAGGAAGAGGTGGAAAAAGAAGTCATGGCATTCGAGAAAACACAGCAGTATCTCGATGGGAAATCACCTAAAAAAGTCATTGTGGTGCCAAAGCGAATTGTGAACGTGGTAGTTTGATGGCAACGTTGCATGAACTTAATATCAATTGCTTTGATACTTTTCCGGAGCTGGAGACGAGAAGGTTGCGTCTCCGTCAGGTGACCTTGTCAGACGTGCCTGCTATTTTTAAGATGAGATCGGAGGGGCGAAATTTTCAATACACAACTAAATTGCCACACAAATCAATTGAGGAAGCGGAGGTTTTGGTAAGCAGCATGATAGATGGCTATTCAAATAAACAAATGCTTCCGTGGGCTCTGGAAACAAAGGATACGCAAGAATTTGTTGGTGCATTTGGTCTTCTAAACATAGATCAGTCAAGTTCAAAAGCAGAATTGGGAGGTGAATTGAACCTATCACACTGGGGAAGACAATTTGCAACTGAAGCTTGCCAAATGATCGCGGAATATGCTTTTGACAGAATGAATCTCCATAGACTGTATGCACAAGTTAACCCTGATAACAGGTCAGTTGTCTATTATCTCGAGAAATTCGGTTTCGAAAAAGAGGCGCATCACAAAGATTTTGCTTTTGTGAAAGGATCATACTGGGACTTGGCAGTGTATGCACTGATCAACCCTGCTCACTAAATCTTTGAACCTGAGGTTGAAGCTGTTTAATATTTTGTAATTTCATGATTCAAAACTAATTACAATGCGCTACTTACTTATCGGATTATTTACAATTTTAAGCACTTTTTCATTTGCTCAGTACAAGACTTACAGCAATGTGGGCTCGGGTATTATGGGACAAGATTTTTTCGGACTTGAAATAAGTGAAGACTGGTTAGGAGGCTACTATACCGTTACTGAGGATGCTTTAAACAATATCTCCTTCGTGACGAGATATAATCCGAACGGGAGCGTCTCATTTTCGAGATCTTATGCCGTGGGAGGAACAAATGTCCGTATAACAGGAGTCAATGTCTCAATGGCAGATAGTTCCGTGATCATCATAGGAAATGCTACATCCGGTTTGGGTGTGAGTTATTTAAAAATTGATTCTTCAGGTAATGAACTGATATATAAGGAGCACACCAGTTCATCATACAATAATTTAAACGTTTACGAGACCCATATTAATTCAGATGGATCCGTTTCTGCTTTTGGAGAAGTATCTCAGTGCCCAAGCACATGTCAAACATTTGGAGCTGTATGGCGTTTTAATGCAACTGGTGATTTAGTATCATTTAATACGCATGGTGGTACCAATTTGAATGTGAATGTTCTGCGAGCTAATCAGTTGAGCAATGGCAATTATCTGGTGGTTGAGTTTTCTAGTAATACGATAACGGGAGATGATGCAAGACACCTTCTGCTCACCAATTCATCTGGTGCAGTGTTGAGTCAAACTGCATATGATGCGGCTGGAAGTGGTTTGTTTGCAGGGTTTTTAACAGGAACTTTACACTCCAACGGAAGTTATTATGTGGGAGGGAATTTTGTTTCTACCGCACCGGCATCAAACAATGGAGATTATGGATTCGTCATGGAACTTAATTCCAGTTTGGTATATCAGGATCATCATGTTTTCCAATATGCGTCAAGTGGTGCATCTGTTAACACCATTCTTGAGGAATCAAATGGAGACATTGGTCTATATGGTAGTTTTTTTCAAGGACCCTTCGGTGATTCCGATGGCATGCGTGTTACATTTGATCCATCCACGTTCTCGGAAGAAAGTGCCAGAGCATATGGAAACGGGTGGAGCAATGACATGTACTACATTAAACGAGCATCCGACGGAGGCGTTTTGACCTACGGAAGTGCATATGACAATGGAAATTCGGTTCTCAGAGGTGAAATTGTTAAGTTAGATTCCGAGGGAGAACTGGGCTGTAATCAAATGGATGTATCCACGACATCTACTACATTCCCTTTGGCATTAACATCAATACCTTTAACATCACAGAGTGCCACCATGAACTTATCAACTCCAACTTTGACTGGAGCAACGTATGTAGTCGCCACTAGCATCAACTGTTCTTCTTTGAGTTGTGCCATCAATGTTCTCTACAGCAAGACAGATGTAGACTGCAATGGCAATAACACTGGTGCCATTGATCTCACGGTAACAGGTGTGTCAGGATCAGAAACTTATGCCTGGACCGGTCCAAATGGATATACTTCTTCTTCAGATGATATTACAGGCCTTGAGGCGGGTGTTTACAATCTTACAATCACAGATGGTTCATGCTCCGAAACTACGGTTGCAACCATCACAGAACCAACAGCATTGGGTATCAGTTTGACTCAATCGCACCCATCATGCAATGGAGCAAACGATGGCAGTATTAATATGACCATTTCAGGTGGAACATCATCTTATACGCAAAACTGGACCGGACCAAATTCATACAGCAGTAGTTTGGAAGATATCAATGGACTTTTAGCAGGCACTTATAATGTAACAGTGAATGATGCCAATGGCTGCACAGAAACCTCATCAATAGTTCTAACAGATCCAGCATTATTAACCGTGACTGTAACTGGTGCGGATGTAAGTTGCTTTGGTGGTTCGGATGGTGTGGCTACCGCTGTGGTTACAGGTGGAACTGCTAACTTTTCATATTTATGGAATGACGGTTCAGCGCAAACAACAGTCTCGGCATCTGGTCTGGGAGCAGGAAGTTATAGTGTTGATGTCACTGACGCCAATGGATGTACTGCGAGTGCCTCCGGAACGGTCAGTGAACCTGCTCAAATCACGTATAACCTGACAACTACACCTTCAGAATGCAACATGTCTAACGGAGTAGCTTCTGCCGGTGTTATGGGAGGAACTGCTCCATATAACTATACTTGGTCGTCTGGCGGAAATGCAAGCATTGAAAGTGGGTTGAGCCCAGGCATGTATACGCTGGATATCAGTGATGATAATGGCTGTACAGTGCCTCAAGCATCTTTTTCGATTGGTGATACGACTTATGGGGTTGACTTATGTGTGATTAAGGTAGATACCAGTTCTTCCATGAATGTAGTTGTTTGGGAAAAACCAGGTCCAACTGGTATTTCTGGATTCAATATTTACCGAGATGTAGTGGGAACTTATACCTTAATCGATTTTTGGCCTTACGATTCTTTAAGCGAGTATGTTGATTCATCTGCGGGAATTAATCCCAATACAACATCTTATCGATACAGAGTTTCTGTGGTAGATAGTTGTGGCGGCGAAAGTGTGTTGAGTGATTTTCATGAAACCATTCACGTTCAAATGAATACAGGTGGAGGACAAGCAAACTTGTTGTGGGATTCTTATGAAGGTTTTTCGTTTGGATACTATCGAATTATGAAAGATACGCTTGGTAATAATAACTGGCAGGTGTTAGACTCGGTGGCATCAACCAATTTTACTTATACGGACCAACATCCTGGGCAGAATACCCGATACAGAGTGGATGTAGTGATCCCAAATCAGTGTACAAGTACCAGAGCCAATCACAACACCACAAGATCAAATAAAACACAGCCGGCTAACGGTGGAAGTCAAAATGGGATTGCGGAGAATGAAGTCTCCTTTGTCAAGCTGTATCCAAACCCATCAAATGGAACCGTAAACATTGTGATTGATGATGGAGATAGGACCACAATGACAGTGTATAGCGCTGAAGGTAAACTGGTGAAACAAGAATTTATTACCGGTTCGAAGAGTGTAGTGACTTTGAATGTGCCGAATGGATTGTACACAGTAATCTTTGATCGGGATGGTCTGCGAGATGTCAAAAGGCTGATTATTCATCGGTAAGCAATCAAAAAACCGATGGTCCAAAACAGAACCATCGGTTAACAAGCACGTGAAAAAAACATCAGATACTGATGGTATAAGAATTGCCGTTGGCCAGTTGGAGCGTTGCGCTACCTCCCCCCAAAAAAGTTACGGTTCCTGAGAAGCTGAAACTGGTTCCATTACTATGAGTTCCTGAGATGCTTGCGTTAGCTGTACCACTGGTTAACTCATAGCTTGTTTTGTCGATAGTTATATTACTCCCTGAAATGGTAATGGTATTGTCAAAAGTATTTTTCATACCAAACTTAGAAGAGGCCGACCCTGTTCTGGAATAGTTAATATTGGCAATGTATTCGGCATCACCAGCATTGATGCCTGTTACCACAATTGTTCCGGTCGCATTGTCATTGGACGTCATCCGTGTGCCAGAATATGAACCAGAGGCAGTGTAAGTGAAGTCAATAGACTGAGGAATCATACTATTGCAGGTTACAGACCAACCCCAATCAAAATTGTAATTAAAGCTCATACTGGCAGTGCTGTTACTTTTAACCAGACTAGAGTCAAACTGTTGGGCACAAATTGGGTTGGTCATGGCACTTTCTGTTAATTCGGCAGCCATACTAAGCTGAGCCGTCATGCCCGAGTTATCTGCATCCATAGAGCGGGCCACTGCCTCAACGGCTTCTTCTTCACTCACTTCATCTTCATTAGTTTCTTTTCTGCAAGACATAACTGATATGCCAAGGATGATAGGAATAAAAATTAAATGTTTCATAGTAATTATTTTATTGTGATTAGTTTAGGGTTGACTTTTTTTTGAAGGTCATATGGTCCTGTGAAAGCTGTGCCGTCGTATTTTTGAGACACCAGGTTGTAATCAACATAGTGCTTGCCATCCTTTTCCCAGGTTGTTGCCACATGTACATATCTGTATTTGATTTTACCAGTATCATCTTTAAACACGGTCCAGTCTTTGTCGGATATTATGATACGTGCATCACAGTTAAATTCGTCCGAATAAAATTCTCCAATTTGTTTCGAAATCCCACGATTGGTCATTTTAGACTCTGGTAAGGTCAATTTATTCGCCTGAGCATTGTCATTATTGGATTTAATGGTGGCAACTAATTGATTGATTTTGGTTTGTGTTTGTTGACTGATTTCAATGCTTAATGTCTGGCTGCAGAGGTATTTCTTTTTGTATTGACCGGACGGTCCGAATTTGATTTCCAGGTCATGTTTACCTGGAGAGAACTCACTGAGTAATTTCCCCATGTACGTAAGGTCATCATTCATGTTTGTGGAAGAATATGAGGCGTCCGGTATGGCAATGATCTCAAGTGATTTTGATTTTGCCGCAGAATTGTAGACCTCAGCGTCATCAGATTTCTTGAAATAATCATAGACAGTATGTACCCTTTTGCCATCCACAAGAAGCGTTAGATTAAATCTGATTTCATCTCTGTATGGATCTTTCAATTTGGGCATGTCCTGAAGTGCTGATTCTAAGTCCAGTTTTATAGTTAAGGGCTCTTCATCAATGTTAAAAATGTGATCATCATCACAAGATGTATGCATATTACACTGTCCAAAACCAGTATGAACAAGGAAAATTAGCGGTAGGAATATTTTTTTCATGTCTGTGTTTTTTAGTCACTACAAGACTATACATTGGTCATCTGAGGATGAAAAAAAATCAACCAAACCACCTATTTGATCATCTAAATGGGATATGGTTAAATCAAATTTTTGATTGATAGACAGAGACATTTAGTTGAGGTTAGAACCCATTCTATTGAAATAAAAACTTCCTCTAGGGCTAAAACCTTATTTTTGATTGTGACCCGAAACATCATATTGCACAGCTTCTTTTGGATTTGTATGGCAAGCTTTGCCATCTATTTTAAAATGCAAATTCATGAATTTTCAACAGGTTTATTAATGACCACCTGTCTGGATGTCTTAATGCTGGCAGGAATCTCTTACCTCAATTTGTTTTTGATTCATACCTACTACGAGAAAAAGCAAATCATGACTTATGTCATTCAGTCGCTCCTAATCATAATTTTAATAAGTATTTTGAGATTCTATGTGGAATTATTTATGATGCAGGGCTTTGGAATAACCTTTAAGGCTTTTGGTAATCGATTAGCTTTTGCAAAGTTATTAACCAGTTTGATCTTTTGGGGAATCAGTACGGCCTATTATTTCTCATTACACTATCTTAAGCACAAAGAAGTCATGCATCA
Source organism: Bacteroidia bacterium (assembly GCA_030433115.1). Taxonomy (GTDB): domain Bacteria; phylum Bacteroidota; class Bacteroidia; order Flavobacteriales_D; family JAUILH01; genus JAUILH01. Next base: position 23,891 of record JAUILH010000011.1, read on the forward strand.
AGTGGAAAGAGATAAATTAAGACTGGAAATTGACTTTCAACAATCAAGGGTCAATCCACACTTTTTATTCAATACTTTAGGGAATATACACGCTTTGGCAATTCAGAAATCTGATAGGACCGGAGACGCCATTATGGATTTAAGTGATTTAATGCGCTATATGCTCTATGAAGGAAGGGCAGAGAAAGTGCGTTTGAGCAAAGAGCTTGAGTTTATTGAACACTTCATTAATTTACAAAAACTAAGGTTGTCCGATTCCGTTAGAATTAATTTTAGATCAAACATAGAGGAGGATGTGCTCATTGAACCTCTGATGTTCATTTCTTTTGTGGAAAATGCTTTTAAACATGGAAATTTGGACGATGGTACTATTAAAATAGAGCTAAACGGAAATGCCAAGGTGATCATTTTCAAGTGTGAAAATCAAAAAACGGCTCAAATCTTAGTGGAAGAACAGTCTGGTTTTGGCATTGAGAACATAAAAAAGAGATTAGACTTACTATATCCCAATCAGCATAATTTGAAAATAACTGACCATGCCAAAATATTTTCTGTTCAACTCACTTTAGAACTGACGTCATGACTTATAATTGTTTGATCATAGAGGATGAAGCACTTTTAGCTGGTGTTATTCAGGCTTATCTTGAACATTTTCCAGAGTTGAAGCTGCTTGGAATTTGCAAGAATCCCATTGAGGCACGGACAATACTTCAAGATAATACGGTTGATTTGTTGTTTCTGGACATTCATATGCCTCATATGAGTGGAATTGATTTTCTAAAATCCTTGTCAACACCACCAGCCGTTATTTTTACAACAGCTTACACTGAGCATGCCCTGGAAGGGTTCGAATTAGATGCGGTTGATTATTTGCTAAAACCTATTAAAATGAACCGCTTTATGAAGGCAGTTGACAAATTCCTCTCATCAAAAGTGAGTTATGGCAATAACTCCCTACAACAACAAGAAAATGCACAGAAGAAAGACTTTATCACGTTTCGTTCAGATAAGAAATGGATCAAATTACCTTTTGATGATATAGCCCAGATCAAAGGAGAGCGTGAATATGTGAAGTTTATGACACATTCCAACGAAAAGTACATGACTTTAATGTCGCTTCAGGAGTTGCAAAATCACCTGCCTTATGATCGATTTATCAGGGTTCATCGCTCGTGTATTCTAGCAAAAAGTACAGTGCGTGCCCTCGACGGCAACTTGATAAAAACCAGCCATGAAGATGTAAAACTAAGTGGAGGTTACAAGGCAGAATTTTTAGATTGGTTTCTATCAGATTGCTAACGGTTTAAAAACTACGTCAAATCCCGTATGGTGTAGATGAGGTATGAATCTTACTTTTACCATATTATGCGTGGTGTTTGTGCGCTCATATTGTGTTTGTTAACTGTTTTTGGTCGGTCCGAAGGACTTCCGGAATTCAATAAAGCCGAACTTCAATGGATCAAAAACCACCCGACCATTAAATTTGGCTACGATCCTGAATGGAAACCTATTGAGTTTTTAAATGAAGATGGCAAACATGACGGCATTGCCGCAGAGTTCCTGAAAATCATAGCAGATAAAACAGGTTTAACATTCAATCCCCTGTCTAATGTAAGTTGGGCCCAGTCTGTAGACAGCGTGAGAAATGGAGATGCAGAATTGCTGGTCTGTTTGGCTCAGAATGATGACAGAGATGCTTTCCTGAATTTTACGCAGACTTATATCTCTTATCCATTTGTAATTGTAACCAAGCAGGACGGTGACTTTGTCGGCGATCTCGATGATTTAAAAGGAAAAACCATTGCTGTGCCAAAAGGGTACGCCATCACACAAAAACTCCAGGAAAAGTATCCTCATCTCAATTTAATTCTGACTAAAGACATTGAGTCTGCGCTGATGTACATCTCAATCGACAAGGCAGATGCTACCGTAGGGAATTTGGGAGTTTTGAGTTATTACCTGAGCTCGGGTGGCTATCAGACCTTGAAAATAGCTGCCGATACTGACCTGCCAAAGTTGAATCTCAAAATGGGAGTCGGGAAAGAATACCCAGTACTGCATTCAATTCTTGACAAAACTTTGTCCACGATTTCTCAATCAGAGCGGATGGAGATTCTCGAAAAATGGGGCAAGGTAAAGTATGAACACGGTGTAAACATGGCCAAGGTGTGGCGTGTGGCGCTCATTAGTGTTGCCGCAGTCATGTTAATCATTGCCATGGTTGTGGTTTGGAATCGAACTTTGAGGAAGGAGATCAAACTGAGGAAAACGGCCGAAATGAAGCTGCAGAAATCTTTATCCCAAATTCAGGAACAGAAGGCAATCATTGAGATCAAGAATCAGGAGGTTACTGATAGCATCAAATACGCCAAGCGAATTCAAACTGCAATTTTACCACCTAAATCCAGTTTCGAAGACGCTTTTAAATCTGCTTTCGTTCTGTACAAACCAAAGGACATTGTGGCGGGAGATTTTTACTGGCTTCAGGATAAGGGAGATATGGTTTTATTTGCTGCTGCCGATTGCACAGGACATGGGGTGCCAGGGGCCATGGTAAGTGTGGTATGTTCCAATGCGCTGAATAAAGTAGTGAATGAAATGGGAATTTATGATCCGGGTAAACTACTTGATGAGGTCAGAAACATTGTGGTCGAAAGATTTGAGGGCAGTCAAAATGAAATTCGCGATGGAATGGACATCTCCCTGGCGGTGTATCATAAAACAAGGAAGAGTTTGGAATGGGCAGGTGCATACAATCCGCTATGGATAATTAAAACTGACAACAATTCTTTACATGAAATCAAGGGAGATAAGCAACCTATTGGCAAATGCGATCACATGACTCCCTTTCAAACACATCAACTTCAATTAACCGAAGGCGATAAACTATATCTGTTTACGGATGGTTTTGCGGATCAGTTTGGCGGTGCAAAAGGCAAGAAAATACGTTCTAAAGTTATGAAGCAACTGGTTGAGAAATACAGCCATTTGAACATGACAGAGCAAATGAGTCGACTGAATGACTTTTTCATTAATTGGATGGGAGATTTGGAGCAATTGGATGATGTCTGTGTTATTGGCGTTGAGGTGTAATGAAACATTTTTCACTATATTTCGTAACGACTTTTACTTAATTTGCTATTGATCGAAAACTTTGTGTCATGAAAAAGTTGGCTGCTTCAGTTGGGTTTTGCCTACTATCAATAAATTTATTAGGACAATTTGGTCCTGGAGGTATTGGAACATTGGTGAGTAATGGTCTGTGGCTCCGAGCTGACAACATCAGTTTAAGTGACGGAGCTGCTGTTACCAGTTGGCCAGATGCCTCTAATTACGGGAATAATGCAGCGAACGGAACCCCCGCCGAGCAGCCCACGTTCAACTCGCCAGGGAATATTAATGGTCGACCAACAATCTCCTTTGACGGAGGCGATCAGTTAATTGTTCCTGATAATGCCATTTTAGATGGGACTGCTGGAATCACATATTACACAATAGTGAGACCTACCGGACTAAGTGGTGCGCCAAGAGGGATTTTGGGGAAAAGGATCACTTTTACCGTTTCTACCGAGTATGCGTATACCTATTTTTTTCACGGGAGTAACCGGTTGAATTTGGATATCCATACTCAAAACAACCGTTTCAATACTGGGGCGACTACTTATGCCAATGGGACCAATTATATGCCTGGATTCATTTACGATGGAACATTGGCAGCTGCTCAAAGATCAAAAATGTATGAGGCAGGAACCATGGTTGTTCAATCTACGGAGAGCTCAACTACTTTGCCAAACAGTAATCAACCTTTGTGTTTAGGGGCACTGAATGTAAATTATGGAACATACTATATTGGAGAAATGGCGGAAGTGTGTCAATGGAATTATGCCCTAAATACGGCCGAAAGAATCATAGTTGAGAATTATTTGGGGGCAAAATATGGCATTACCATCGCAAACGACTTTTATACCTATCAAGGCACTCACGCGGGAGAAGTGGCAGGAATTGGAAGGGTGGATGCTTCCAATTTACATAACGATTCGCAGGGCTCAGCCATTGTGCGCATTAGCTCTCCGGCCTCCATGGGAGATGGTGAGTACTTAATTTGGGGACACGATGAAGTATCCATTTTATTGAATGATGTTGTTGATGTCGATGGAACTATCATTGAATCAAGGTTGAGCAGAACCTGGCGTGCTGATGAAACCGGAGATGTTGGTGCAGTAACAATCGCTTTTGATGTCTCTGGATTTTCTCCGTTAACTGGTTCGGATTTAAGGTTGCTTATCGATAGAGATGGAGATGGTTTTGCGGATAATGATGTGGCACCAATATCAGGATCTTTTGCAGCCGGAACAGTGACTTTTACTGGCGTTGACCTTCAGGCAGGTGACTTTTTTACTTTAGGATCGATCAACTATAACCAAACGCCATTGCCAGTGGAGTTAATAGAGTTTGATGGTGTTTTGGATGGAGAAGATGCGCGTCTGTTTTGGCAAACCGCTTCAGAAACCAACTCAGATTATTTCACATTGTACCATTCAGCAGACGCACAAACATGGCAAGCCATTGCTCAAGTTGATGGAGCGGGAAATGTATCTGCCACCAGAACATATGGGTGGATTGATGAAAATATGATGGAAGGAGCTAACTTCTATCGTTTGAGTCAGACAGACTACGACGGAACCGAGAATTTCTTCAATACAGTGGTGCTTCAAAAGGCTTATAATACGCCATCAAAATTGATGATATACCCCAATCCATCGAACAATGATTTTCATGTGTCTATTTCCAATACTTTCGAACAAGCCATAATCAATGTAACTGATATTACTGGAAGATCAGTCTCCCCCGGTATAACCATTGTGGGTTCAGAAGCTCTAATAAGTTTTTCTGATGATATGGCAGATGGAACTTATTTTTTGAATGTCATCACTGCGAATGGCGAAAAACTGAGTGAGAAGTTGCTTAAGCGATCTGTAAGGTAGTTCTATATCCATCCGAGTTGTAGTTTGCCCATATCTTTGATACCCTTTAAAATCCCTTTCATATCTTTGTAATAGATGATTCCAAAGGATGTCATAGATGAGATTTTCGCGACTGCACGGATCGAAGAAGTGATTGGTGAGTTTGTTCAGTTGAAGCGTTCTGGTTCCAGTATGAAGGGATTGAGTCCTTTTGTGAAGGAAAAAACACCTTCGTTTATGGTGTCTCCCTCTAAAGGTATTTTTAAGGATTTTAGTTCCGGTAAAGGAGGGAATGTTGTGAGTTTCCTCATGGAACATGAAGCCATGTCTTACCCTGAGGCCTTAAGATGGCTAGCCGATAAGTATAAAATTGAAATTCCGGAAGACAAAGCCACTCCGGAAGAAATCGCACAAAGAAACGAGCGAGAGTCATTGTTTCTTATCAACAAATTTGCCCTGCAGTACTTTGAGGACAGCATGTGGGAAGATAATATGGGTCGTGCAGTGGGGCTGTCGTATTTCAAGGAACGTGGTTTCACGGAAGACACCATGCGCAAATTCCAGTTGGGATACTGCCTTGAAAAGGGAGAGGCTTTGCATGATGCTGCAAAAAAGGCAGGCTATAATCTGGAACACCTTGTAAAACTGGGTCTGATCAAAAAAAACGACCGTGGTTATTTCGATTTCTTCAGAGGTCGGGTCATGTTTCCCATCCATAACCTTACTGGCAGGGTAGTGGGCTTTGGCGGTCGGACACTCAGAAACGACAAGAAAATTGCCAAGTATTTCAACTCTCCCGAGAGTGAGATTTACAATAAATCCAAAGTCCTTTACGGTCTTTACCAGTCAAAATCCGGCGTTGTTCGGGAGGACAATTGTTTGCTGGTAGAAGGGTATACAGACGTGATTTCTATGCACCAGAACGGGGTTGACAATGTGGTAGCTTCTTCTGGTACAGCTTTAACCGAAGATCAAATCAGATTGATCAACCGTTACACTCAGAATATCACAATTTTGTTTGATGGGGATGCTGCTGGAATCAAAGCATCCTTTCGAGGAATTGACATGATTTTGGAGCAAGGCATGAATGTGCGGATTGTACTGTTCCCGGATGGAGATGACCCCGATTCTTATGCCAGAGCGCATAGTGAAGACGAGATTAGAAGTTTTATTGGCAGCAATGCAAAGGACTTCATCTCCTTTAAGACCGATATTCTGCTTCAAGAAGCGAACAACGATCCGATTAAAAAGGCCAAACTCATCAAAGAAATTGTTGAGAGCATTGCCCTGATCCCTGATCAAATTACACGATCCGTGTATTTAAAGGAATGCAGTGATCGTTTCGAGATGGAGGAGCAGAGTTTGGCTTTTGAGTTATCCAAAATCCGAAATAAGAAGTTTAACGAAAACTTAAGGCAGGAAGACCGTTTGCCGGAACCCATTGCACCGGTTAAGGTTCAGCCAAAAGAGCCTGTTGCCCCAACTGGTCACTTTCAGGAACGTGACATCATTCGTTTGTTGCTCAATTTTGGAACCGAGACTTTGCATGTTGAGTGGGAAGATGAGGATGGAGAAACTCAATCTGAGGATACCACAGTGGCGGCTTACATTATAGAACAAATTGAATCAGATAAGTTGAGTCTGTCGCCAGGACCATTAGGAGATATTTATGAAGTATTCTGTCAGTCCAATGAAAAGGGAGAAGTGCCTGGGGTAGAACATTTTTATGCCCACCAAGATCCGGCAATTAGTAGCTTGTCGGTTGATTTATGCACTTCTCTGTACCACTTAAGTGACAATTGGTGGGAGATGCATAAAATTGAAACCAAATCCGAAAATGATAACCTTCAGGACAGCATTTTGAGTGCTGTATTCGCTTTTAAAATGTTGAAGTTAGACATGTTGATCAGTCATTCTCAGGAAAAACTCAAAGGTGAGATCAGTGATGAAGACATGATTGCATTGCTGACAGAACAGAAACAATATATTGCTGCCAGAAAAGCTTTGGCGGGGATTATGAACCGGACGATTTTGAGGTGAAGGTCAACTAATCCTTCAATTGTTTCAAAACCGCTTTCTGAGATACTACGGTCTCCCGGGCAATCACTTTGGGAACGTCATCCTTACCACCAGACCATTTTCCATTCCCTGACGACAAGGTTCTGAAGACCAATTCATCTCCTTCCAGCTCATAAAATATCATCAAATCACTGCCAGCCACATCAAAAGATGAGTACATGCCATTCCCAATAGCGCTCAAATAGAGCTCAATGCCGTTGTGTTCGTCTAATGTATAGTGAGCCGAACCGCGTGTTTGGTATAAAGTGTAATCTCGAATGTCCTCAGTAGAATCTGTTCGATAAACGATGACCCATTGCCAACTCGTATCGGTTAATGGTATAATATGCAATTCCATATTCACAGCCATCTCACCGCCATTTACAAAATTGATGTCTAAATTGCCTTGCCATTTACCTTCCCATCCTTCAGGAAAAGAATTGTGCTTTTGGGCAAACGTCAGAAATGATCCTATTGACAAGTAAATAATTATCAGGAATTTCATTGGGAACTCAAGTTATATCCAAGCCCAAAACCAGCGGATATGCCACCATGAACCGGATTGTGGTAGTGAATTTTGTATTCTGCATTTAAGCTCAGACGAATTCTTCCCAGAAAATAGTTATATCTAAGACCGACAGCGCCTCCGGCATAAGAATCTTGTCCGCCAGATTGGCTTGGACTTTTAATGTACTCAAACTGCAAAGGGCTGATGTAAGGCGCAATGCTAGAGTTCATTGACTCTAATGGGATATTATAACTGACACCCTCCGGAATTATGGCGGTGAGCAGCCCAAATAGGATGCCAGCTCCCACATTTCTTTTTCCTGTAGAATCATTTTCTGTACTTCCAATAGCTAAACCAACGAAGAGTCCACCAAAAGGTGCCAATGGCATGTGGAAATACTCCTTTCCACCCAAAAAACTATATTGAATACCGATCTTGTCGCTTACCATCACCTCCAGGTCTGCACCTCCATAAACTCTTGGGTTAAAACCATCAAGCGTTAAATAACCTAAACGTGCTCCTGCGAAAACATCTCCCGATTGGGTTTGTGCTTGTGAGCCCAGTGTTGTACATAGTAATGCAATGCAGAGTAGGAAAGTTTTCATAATTATAAATATAATGAAATGATATGCTCAATAGAACTCGAATAATTAACTTACGTCAAAATTATTATCCCTATGAATTCTCGATACTGGTTTTTCTTACTGTTTTTGCTCGCATCATCCTGTGGAATAAATAGTGAAGATAGCAAAGAGGCTAATCCCAATGATGACAGTAAAAAGAATGGAGCGTATTATTGGTGGGTAGATAAAAACGGAAAAGGAGAGTGGATTGAGAAGGATGAGGATGGTAATTGGATGCCATCGGATGGTACACTCACGGATTATTGGGAAAATGGTAATTTGAAACGAACAACAGAATTTAAAGATGGCAAGACACATGGGATGTTAAAATCGTATGATAAGGGAGGAGACCTTCTTTTGGATGCATATTTTACCAAGGCAAGGGTCGACTCAATATTTAATATGTACTATAGAAATGGTCAAAAGCAAATTGAAATGACTCTGGACAAAGAGGGTATGTCAACTATCACAACTTTTAATATGAACGGTAAAAAAGAATGGTATGCAACTGTCCTTCTTAGCGAGCATTTGATGATCAAAGAGTCCTTATTCCATCCAAATGGACAGATCAAGTTGCTTTATCAAAATGATTCGATTAAATGTTGGAATAATAAAGGTGTTCTCTTAAATGAAGATGATTCTGTCAAAGGCCTTTCATCACTTTTTAAGCTTGATATGGTAAAGGAAATGATCCGTGAATTGGCCAACGGAGAAGACATTATACGACCCAAAATCAATTACGGATGCGTTTCAGGAGACTGTATAAATGGTAAAGGAAGATATACTTATGCAGTCGGAATGAGCTATGTCGGATTTTTTCGAGAAGGAGCAGAACATGGTGAAGGTTCATACTTAGACCACAATGAGAACCTTTATTGCAGTGGTAATTATAAACAGGGTTTGATGATTGGAGACGGGTATTTTGAAGATGAGGGGGTCATATATGAAGGTGGGCTCCTATATGGTATACCTCACGGTTATGGTGAAATGGAATATAAAGATGGAAGTGCCTATAAAGGTAATTTTGTCAAGGGAGAAGTGTATGACGCGCATGGGGAATATACCTACACAGATGGCTCTATATTTTATGGTAATATCGTTAAAGATTTCTTTCATGGACCAGGCAAAATTGTATTTCCCGAAGGAGACAGTGTGGTCGGGATATTCCGAAATGATGATTTATACGGTAATGCGACTTATTATGGTGTAGATGGGGAAATAGAAAGACGGAACTATGCTGCTGATGGATACACCGTGATTGAAGATTAATTTTCTACTTTGTCAGATATCTATTGTTCAATCGGGAGGGCAATTTAACCGAATTTCCCACTTTACATGGCTCACAAATTCCCCAATGCTTCAAATGTCCAATTCAGTTTCTGTTCGACCGTGTCATGATGAAAAACCAGGCCATAGTTTACCTTTTCATTAAAAGACATGCCAGAGGCCAAAAAATGAATGCCATCAGGTGTTGTATGCTCAAAAGTTTGTGTTTTGAATCCAATGTCACCTCCCACACAAATCACCTGAATGTCCTTCTGGTTCAAAGAAACCAGTTTGGGGTAAATATCTTGATAGAAGTTGTTAGGTTGAATGCAATATGAACAAGTGTCTATCGGCGCATTGGAGATGTTGTCGGTTCGGTTTTCAAGGACGTCATTTCCATAAAGCCAGATCAGTTTATGATGTAAAATGATGAGGTGTGAAGACTTGTTTAAAGTGTCAACAACTTCATTGAATAGATCCAATTGACTGCCAGTGATATGACACAAACTGTCCTGAGTGTCCCAAACCATCAGGGTAATACCATTTTTATATGTCGAATAAAATCTTGGTTTATCCGTGAATTTTTGGACGAGTGCTGTATCACTGTAATCATGATTGCCAAGTGCCCAGAGTGTATTCGGGTTTTTAAGCTCGAAAGTGCCATTCAAATGCTCAAGTACTTCAGTGCTTTCTGAGCTCAATTGAGCCATATCACCACCTAGCCAAAGCATCTCGTATTTGGAGAAATCAATGTTGTAGATGCTGGTAATTACTTTTGGATTGGCTTCCATTCTAGTGTGCGCCAGAAACAGGTATTGGAGGGCGTTGTTGTTCGAGTCGCTTTTGTGTGACGCTTGTTTTTTTGAAGAGTCGGAACACCCAATGATGCCGAGTAGTATAAGTCCCAGGATTAGCTTTTGCATACCGCAATATTCTAGAACAATATTAAGAATTAGTATCGAGCTAACTGATCCAAAGATCTAATTCGTAGATTAATTCCCACTTTGAATTGTCTCGTTTGAAGATGTAGATCTCTCCGGAGCCCATTGTATAACCCCCAACGCCACTATGTTCAATTATGACAATAGTTCTGTTCTGATTGTATATTGGTTTGGAATAACTGTGTAGACCGTAGTTGCCATATACTTGTCTGAAAATTGACCAGGGATCTTTAAAAGCGAGAACTTCTTTAGATTGGATTGGCTTGTCTGGCAATGAGAAGATAGAATCAACTACGTTGGTGTCTGGACAAATTACAGTATTTAAGCGATCGCAATTCCAAATCAATACTGAAGAATCTATTTGTTCCAGCATGAATGGTTTGTCTCCCGGTTTTAGATAAGGTTGAAGGATGGAAATAGCTTTATCCCAATTAACTACCAAATTAAAAAGTGGGTCTTCTTCCGATAGTGTCCTGTTGCCTTTCAAATAGTCGATAAACTCTTTCCAGTTATAGGCACTTTGAGGCTGAAGTTGGTATTCGAGTTTTAGCCAACTTGATTCGGGAATAGTATCTGGCGTGAGAAGAATGGCCTCATTCATGAATTGATAACAAAAGTCATCTTCCAAATAGTTCACACATTTCTTGTTTGAAATACTTGTATCACTTTCAATTTTTGTTTTCGTTTTGGATGAATTTGAAGTTTTAGTGAATGTATCATTTTGATTGGTTTCATGATGACCACAACTTGCCATCATGAAACCAATCATAGCTAGTACCAGGAAATTACTTCCGCTTCTCATACTCCTCCATCAAAATTTCACTCATCTCCAATAAGCGGATAAATTCAGCTCTGTACCCTCTGGAGTCGTTCCCTTTGGCTCTGTGCGCATGATTAATGGCACTCTCGAAAGAGGCTTTACCCTTGTGTTCGGAGTCTCGCAACAGGAGACCGAATTCGGCCAATGAGCTTGAGAGTAAAAAGTTTCTAGAATAAGATCGCTTTTCGTAGGTCACAGGATATTCAATTAACTTGCTTTTAGTGCCTGTTGGTGTTTTGTATCTGAATTTGATGGTCATCCATTCTTCTGAATCAACTAACTCCACTTTTTGGTATTTGGATTTTACAATGGCATTGCTTGTTGCTTTTGCTGGAACCAATTCGTATAGCGCTACAATGGAATGTCCTGCCCCAAGTTCGCCTGCGTCTATCGTGTCATTAGCGAAATCTTCATTCTTTAATAAGCGATTTTCGTAGCCAATTAAGCGATAACTTTCAACTTTGGCTGGATTGAACTCCAATTGTAGCTTAACGTCCTTTGCAATGGTAAACATAGTGCCTCCAAATTCATTGACCATCACTTTTTTTGCTTCCATCACATTGTCGATATATGAATAATTACCATTGCCTTTGTTTGCAATTTGTTCGATGGTGCCGTCCTGAAGGTTGCCCATCCCATAACCCATCACCGATAAGAAAACACCTGTTTTGCGTTTCTCCTCAATGAGTTTGATCAATTCATCCTGATCGCTAATGCCCACATTGAAGTCACCATCAGTCGCTAGAATAATGCGGTTATTCCCTCCTTTTTTGAAGTGCTCTTCTGCCAGTTTGTAAGCCAAGTTTATGCCCTCACCACCGGCAGTAGATCCGCCAGATTGCAATCGATCAAGCGCCTCAATGATCTCATTTTTTCGATCTCCGGAAGTTGGCTCCAATACAACCCCAGCCGAACCAGCATAAACCACAATGCTTACTTTGTCTTGAGCTCGGAGTTGATTGACCAAAAGCTTCATGCCCTTTTTGAGCAGAGGCAGTTTATTGTAATCACTCATGGAACCGGACACGTCTAATAAGAAAACGAGATTTGAAGGCGGTAAGTCATCTTTAGGAATTTCCTGACCTTTCATGGTGATTTGAAGGAGTTGATGGGATTTATTCCATGGACAATCATGAATTTCATGAGAAAAGTTAAAAGGATGTTCCGCATCTTTATCAGGGGCTTCCAACTCATAATCAAAGTAATTAATGAACTCTTCAATTCTAACTGCATTTTTGGGTGGTAATTGATGGTTGTTGATATAGCGCCTCACATTGCTATAAGATGCGCCGTCCACATCAATAGAGAAAGTGGATAAATGCTCATCTAGTGTTTTTTTGAACTCATTTTCCACTATGTCATTGTAGGACTCATTGCTGTAGTAATCACCAACATGTTGGAATGGGTCTACTTCAATATATACACTGCGACCACCGTTGAGATTGATACCATCTCCAAAATCCCAGGTATAAGTTTGGTTATTCAGAACCTTGGTTTTAAATGTGTTGCCTCTAAACGGTCGATAAATGTCAATTTTGCCATCGTCAGTTCTTTCAACTCTTCCCATTGTGAATTGTTGTCCTTCAATTGAAACATTATAGGTTCCGGGGGATATGTTCATAAATGGAACAGATGTCGTTGTGGCACTTAATTCAATGGTGGGGGCATTAGAATAATTGTAATTAATTCGGTTAAGATTCTCTTCAGAAGTAACTGCTCTCCATCGGGTACTTCCATTCATGTCTCCGGCCATAAGACCAGGACCAGTTTCTTGCTCGAGATAGTAACCAAGGTCTTTCCAGGAGGCACCTCTCATCACACCTCTTCCTCTTACAAATCCAGGATTCATGTCGTGAGAGAAGTTGTAGTCTGACGTGTGGTGTCCCAGAATCGCATCAATCATTTGCTGACGGAGGTACTTTTTGCGGACTTCTCTTGAATTAGGGTATTGATCAAAATTCGGTTCCTGATCTAGGTTTTCTATGTGCTGATTTTGACTCAGTTCTTCTGGTTTTTGTTCTTCAAAGTTGCCTACATTAAAGAACAAAAGTATGAGCGCACCTGCTGCAGCAGTCATCCACCAGATTAGTGGATGTCTTTTGTTCTTGGGGTGAAGGTCAGACTCTATTCTTTGCCAGAGTAGGTCGCTTGGTTCAGCGTTGTCCAGGTCTTGTCTGTTATGTTTGATATGGTCAAATATGGGATCTTTCATGATTGTACGGGTTTAGTTAGGGCCGCACGTAACAGGTCTTTGGCTCGCGAAAACTGTGATTTGGAAGTCGATACAGAGATGTTCAGAATCTGAGCAATCTCCAGGTGGTCGTAACCCTCAAGCATTTTTAGGGTAAAAACCGCCCTGGATCCTGGGGGCAGCTTTTGAATGGCAAGATTGATGGTGTCTGAGGAAATTCCGGATGTGTCCTCTTCTTCCATGCTGTCTGTTGAGCCAGGCTCAGCAGGCAAATCATGCCAGTTTAACCGTTTGTTTTGCTTGAGTTGATTGATGCATTGATTCACAATGATGCGTTTTAACCACGCGCCAAAAGTCGATTGTGCTTTGAAGGTGTTTATTTGCCTAAAAGCACGCACGAAAGCTTCTTGCATGCAGTCTTCCGCATCCATTTGGTTCCCCATCATCCGTAAGCAAAGGTTGTACATGGCTTTGGCATATAGTTGATAGATTGCCTTTTGAGCAGAGACATCATTGTGTTTACAACGATCAATCAAGTCCTTATGAAGGTCTGTTACGTGACTTTCCAATTCAACGATTTTATATTAAAGACCACGTAAAAAATGAAAGGTTGGAAAAAGTGAAGATTTTTTTTCGATTAATCTATTTTATGGAGGGTTTGTGTCATGACCATATCAAGTCCTTCTATCTTGGCCGAATAGCTGTATGACCTGCCTTGAGTACCGGTGATTGTCACAAATAGTTTTTTATCCCTCATGTCTTCCGGAATGTTTTTCCCACCTCTCACCAGTTCCAAACTGTACTCACAATCACTGAGCCACTCAATTTTAAATTGAGACACTTCACTGTTGGTCATGTCCTTTTCGAATTGGTATTCTTCTGTTCTCTCAATGACGTATTTGGGTTGTTGAGTATTTTCTCCTGCCAGAACAAACTTGCCTGTTTTAAATTTGGAACAGGGAATTTGCTGGGCTTTTAGGCAACCCGCACTCAATACCAAAAGAAGAGACAGTACAAATTTCATGACCATAAGTTAGTGATTATATCTTATTTCAGATTTTCAAACAACTCTTGTGCCAGTTCTTTCGATCGACCAAAGGCAGGAAATATGAATGTGAAAGCCACAGCTATGCTACTGATGATACCCAGAGATATGGCTAGAGATAAACCAAATCGGAGGTAAATGATAAACCCTACAAATATCCCGCCTAACAATCCGGCAATGGTGTGTTTAACAATCGAAATAGAAACTTTGAAGAGTACTCCTTGATCCTGAGGTCTCAGCTGAATCCTAGTTTTTATTGTATCAGCGGTCATGCGCCCATCAAGGTTTAAATTCAATAAATACCGATTCACTTGATCAACCGTATTAGAGTCGAGTTCAAATTCGATTTTACTATCTATAATTGCTTCTAAATCCTCCAGACTCGTTTTGCGAAATACCTTCTGATATGAAGTGATGTATAACATAGAGTATGCTCAATCTCCAAGCTCAATACTCGCCTTTGAAGCAGGATCATCTATCAAATCAAACCCGCTCAAATCACAAAAACTGTCACCCAATGAGCAGGCCGAGTTCAATAATCGAAAGGCCGCAACGTATAAAATGGCAGCTTTTTCTTCTAATTGATCTCTTTCCGGCGTTGGGGTCATGTTTTCGGTTTTTTTGAGCAGTTTTTCAGCTTCAGTGTTCAGAATTACTCCATAGTTGTACGCCCTTTTGCCATCCTCAATGAATCCAGATTCTGCCAAAACAGGAATTAAGGGAATGAGTTCTGGTGAAAAATGACTGAGGTATTGGTTGGTGCGGTTGATGGAACTTGAATAGTCGGTCAATACTTCTTCCATGTCTTCATTGACACTGGTCATTAAGTCGATCATCAAATTGCTGGCATGAGTCTTATATATGCTGTCGCCAACTTCAAATAATATTTTGGTATAGTGAATGGCTTTAATTCTGGCAGGACAGTTAATGTTTGGATGTTCATCATATACCACCCACCCAACTTTAGCAAACAAGTAGGCTGTTTCAACTGGTTTCGATTCAAACAGGTCAGCTTCATGTGTGTTAAGTTCAAGCCATGCGGAGTCGCGCTGACCGCTGTTATACAAGTCATAAACAGTCTGAATGTCTTGCGACCAGACAACTGTAGGCATCATACATATAAATAAGAAGAATCTCACCAAATTAAAATTACGTGATTTTCGTGGTTTGGATTCATGAATAGTGATGAAATTCTCAAAAAAACTGATGAGCTGGATTTGTTATTTATATTAGATCAGCTATTCTTTATCCAAAATAGTTATTTTCGTTTTCTCCGAACATGAATTATTCTCAGATAAAATCAAGAAATTTTGCTCTTTAACTCAGTTGATTTTGCGCTCTTTTTACCGATAGTCTTCATACTCTACTGGGTTCTGTTGAAGAAATCTGTTTATGGTCAAAATCTGTTAATTCTGACAGCGAGTTACTTTTTTTATGGGGTTTGGGATTGGAGATTTTTGATTCTGATAGCATTCAGTTCGTTGGTCGATTTTTTCGCTGGTCTGTTAATTGCTAGCTCGGAGAACAAGGGCAAAAAGAAAGTATTCCTAGCCTTAAGTCTCACGGTTAATTTGGGATTGCTCTTTACGTTTAAGTATTTTAATTTCTTCATTGATTCTTTCTCCAAAGCCATCAGTTTTCTTGGTAGAGAGGTGGAAATCGATAGACTAGATTTGATATTACCCGTAGGAATAAGCTTCTATACATTTCAAACGCTCAGTTATTCAATTGATGTGTATCGATCGCGCATTAAACCTGAAAGAAATTTACTGTCTTTTTTTACATTCGTTAGTTTTTTTCCTCAATTGGCTGCCGGTCCGATTGAGCGTGCATCCAATCTGTTACCACAGTTCTCAAGACGAAGACATTTCAGTTATCTCAATGGTGTCAGTGGTATGAGACAAATACTCTCTGGGCTTTTTAAGAAAGTAGTAATAGCAGATAGTTGTGCTGAATATGTGAATTTTATTTTCGAAAATCCTTCTGATCATTCAGGCTTAAATCTTATTTTGGGAGCAGTATTATTCGGATTTCAGATATATGGTGATTTTTCTGGCTACTCTGATATAGCGATAGGAACGGCACGATTGTTCGGATTTGAACTCATGGATAATTTTGCGTTTCCATATTTCTCAAGAGACATAGCTGAGTTTTGGCGAAGGTGGCATATTTCCTTGTCCACATGGTTTAGGGATTATGTTTATATCCCGTTGGGTGGCAGCCAGCAAGGAAAGTCTAAAACGATACGCAATATTTTCATTATTTTTCTTGTAAGTGGTCTGTGGCATGGAGCCAACTGGACTTTCATTGTGTGGGGATTGATTAATGCTTTTTATTTTTTACCACTTATGATAAGAGGGAAGAATAGACGCTATCTAGATAAGATATCACCGGGAAGTCATCTCCCCGAATGGCGTGAATTTTGGAGTATTTTAACTACATTTTTTCTAACCAGTTTGGCTTGGGTTTTTTTCAGAGCAGACAATCTTAGTGGTGCTGTTCAATATCTTAAATCTATGGTGCTAAATTTGGACCAAAGTCCACAAAGTATTGTGCCAAATTTGGTTGTCGGTCTTTTGATAATATTTATTATTGCTGAGTGGTTTCAGCGAAATTCCAAACATTTGTTTGATTTCAATGACTTTCGACCTTCGACAATTTTTCGTTGGAGTATTTATCTGATCGCAACAATCCTGATTGCCATGTTCTTTGGTAAGTCTAACGCATTTATCTATTTTCAATTCTAAATGAGGCAGTTTATATTGAAAATATCACTTTTTATTCTGCTTTACCTTGGCTTAAGAAGTCTAATTGGAAGTTTCTTTCCATACTACCATGCTAATCCTTGGTATGGAGCTAAAGTTGTCTATTTAGAGAATTTGCAGGCTGACAAACCAAATACGCTTTTTATCGGCTCTAGTCGCATTTATCGACAAATAATCCCTGCTGTTTTTGATTCTTTAATGACTCATGATGGGAGGCAATGTAAGTCATTCAATCTAGGGGCTCCTGGCGTACATAGCCTAGAGTCGTATTACCTACTAAGACATGCCATAAGAACAGATCTGCTTGAACGTGTAGGGACTGTTTTTATGGAATTAGGGGAATGGTCGGTGCCGGCTGATGAGCAATTGCATAATGAGAGAATTGGATATTGGATGGATCACCAGGGTTTTATAATGGCCATGAAGTTTATCTTGTCAAGAGCTCCCAAGGGCAGGCTCAAAATGATAGGGGATGCTTACACCTATGGTGTCGCTTATTTGGAAAGATTTTTTGGTTTGGGTTATTATTCTGAGCAGCTCAAGCAGGCAGATTATTTTAAAGTGGAGTATTTGGGACCAGGATTGGATGGCTACTACTCGCTTGAAAACAATATGATTCATACTGAAGATCCAGAGGTTTATGAAGGCTTGAATAGACGATTTCAAAAGCTTAGAAATAATCCTCAATTAATAAAAAGAATAAAAGAGCAAACAGTTGACATTAGAAAGAATATTGACAAAGACAAATATAACTCCCAGCATTTAGATGTTATAAGTGACCTAATTGAACAAACAAGTCAAATAGGCATTCACCTGGTATTTATACTTCCGCCTAGGAGTGTTAATAACGACCTGCTTGCACTTGCCTCTAAAATACCAGAGAACCACGTGATCGACTTGGCTCGACCTTCGGAGTATAAGGAACTTTACATGTATGAATCATATTTTGATGAAACACACCTCAATGAAAATGGGGCACGTTTTTTTACTCGGTTTGTGGAAGAAGCATTTGTGAAACTAAAAATGCATGAGTGAGGATTGTAAAAGAATGGTCATGTAGAATAATTATTCACAATGCAATGCGTTATAAACAACAATTAATCCGAACAAAAAAAGAATATCTTTGTTCTTAGAAAAAGCCTCACGCTTTGGAGTTTAAACCAGGAAAATACCTCAGTCAAATTAATACTCCTGAAGACCTCAGGAAACAGTTTGATATAGAAGACTTGCCACATGTCGCAGATGATGTCCGCGAGTACATAATAGATGTCATTTCGCATATTGGAAATTCACATTTTGGTGCCAGTTTAGGGGTGGTAGAGCTTACTGTAGCCATTCATTATGCTTTTAATACACCCAATGACCAGTTGGTATGGGATGTAGGGCATCAGGCTTATGGGCACAAAATTTTAACTGGTAGAAAAGACCAATTTCACACGAACAGAATTAAGGGAGGTCTGAGTGGCTTCCCTAAAAGAAGTGAGAGTGAGTACGATACGTTTGGCGTAGGACATTCATCTACATCTATTTCGGGTGCGCTAGGAATGGCGGTGGCCAATCGTTTGAAAGGAGATATGGACAAGCAGCACATTGCCGTGATTGGTGATGGTGCCATGACCGCTGGTTTGGCTTTTGAAGGCATGAATCACGGTGGGGTAGAGGACACAAATATGTTGGTTATTCTGAATGATAACTGCATGTCTATCGACCCAAATGTGGGTGCACTCAAAGAATATTTAACAGACATTACAACGTCTCACACCTATAACAAGGTAAAAGATGAGGTTTGGAATTTGTTGGGAAAACTGTCTAAGTTTGGAACGAGTGCCCAGGAGATCGCCAGCAAAATTTCGGATGGTTTGAAAGGTTCTATGTTGAGACAAAGCAATTTGTTTGAATCTTTGAACTTTAGGTATTTTGGTCCGGTTGACGGGCATGATGTGATAGCTTTGACGAAAATTCTTCAGGATTTAAAGGACATTCCCGGTCCTAAGATTTTGCATTGTCTTACGCAAAAAGGAAAAGGCTACAAACCTGCTGAGGATGGATCAGCTACTAAATGGCACGCTCCGGGTATTTTCAATAAAGAAACCGGTGAGATCATTAAAGTGGTGCCGAAAAATCCGCAACCACCCAAGTACCAGGAAGTCTTTGGGCATACCATTGTAGAATTGGCCGAGAAGAATGAAAAAATTACAGGTATTACTCCAGCCATGCCATCAGGTTGTTCCATGAATATTATGATGGAAGCCATGCCAGATCGTGCATTTGATGTGGGCATTGCCGAGCAACATGCGGTTACTTTTAGTGCAGGATTGGCGACACAGGGACTGGTGCCATTCTGTAACATTTACTCTTCATTCATGCAACGCGCATACGATCAGGTGATCCATGATGTGGCATTGCAGAATTTGAATGTTGTGATGTGTTTGGACAGGGCTGGTTTGGTTGGTGCCGATGGGGCAACTCATCATGGTGCTTACGATTTGGCTTACATGCGTTGCATCCCCAAACTGACAGTAGCAGCACCTATGAATGAAGCTGAACTAAGAAATTTGATGTACACTGCTCAGTTGGAAGATCAGGGACCATTTGTGATTCGATATCCACGAGGACAAGGTGTGATGACTGAATGGAAAACACCATTTAAGGAGATCAAAGTTGGAACTGGTCGGAAGATTAAGAACGGGGATGATGTGGCAATTTTGTCCATTGGGCATATTGGAAATTATGCGGTTGAAGCTTGTAAAAGATTAGAGTCTGAAGGCATATCTGCTGCACATTATGATATGCGTTTTGTGAAACCATTAGACGGCTTGTTGCTTCATGAGGTCTTCGGTAAGTTCGATAAGGTGATTACGCTTGAAGATGGTTGTAAGATGGGAGGTCTTGGTAGCGCTATTTTGGAATGGATGGCGGAAGAAGGCTACCAGGTCCAGGTGAAGATGTTGGGAATTCCTGACGAATATATTCATCACGGAACACAACAAGAGTTGCATGCAGATTGCTTTTATAATGCAGATGCGATTGTAGAAACTGCTCAAAAAATGGTTGACAGAAAAGCAGGAAAGGCGGGCTTATCTGCGTCTTAAGATGATCTTTATCTCCCCCCTGTATCAATATTAATAATGTCTCCGTCTGTTTGGATTTTCTTGTCCGAATTGGAGACCATTTTGAGTTTGAGTTTCCCCTTTTTTTCTATGATTTTGTAGACCACTGCGCTTGGTACAACCGGAGCACCATTTTCGCTTCTATTCATGCCAATGAGTATGCGTTTTTTGATCAAGGTTTTGCCACCTTCAGTTACTAACTTGATTTCAGCAAAATCGTGATGGGTGTTTTCCACCTTGACTCTTGGTTGGGGGGTGTCGTTAATTTTTTGACCATTCATGTACATGGTGAATTTGGCGCCATTATCGGTGTAGATTTCCAGATCGTTGGCAATTTGAGCAGACAACGCCATACTCATTGAAAGGAATAATATGCTTAAGAGGACTTTCATTGGTTTTATTTTGCCTGAAAATTAACAATAATTGTTCCAATACCCTTATGAGCAGACAATGGCCACTGTTGCAGGAAGAAAACCTGAGGCAGACTTTAAATTGACATTGCTTAGGGAAAAATGCGACAAAAAGGAGCGCTTTTGACCTTTAGCGGAGCCATTTAGAGGCGCTGAAGTTTGGAGCCGGAGACAGATCTATTGGCCCCAAAAAATCCTATTTTTTCTTAGCAAAAATGATGACGCCTTTCCCATAGTTTCCGTTGTAAGAAATTTTGAAAGGCAGATCTGCATTGTTGCCTTTTTCCACCACATCTTTCTTGAGGTCTCTCTGCAAACACCAAGATAGATCACTGATAACAGTAGTGTAGGTTCCGTACAATTTGGTGTCGAATTTGGTAGTGTCTTTCAACAACTTGTATGGAATTCCTGAGTCGTCCTGAATGATGGTTCCCGAACCGGTTACCAGGTCTCTTACTACTTTAAAATCTGGGTTGAATGCGGCGCACTGGGCGGCTTTTAGGTAAGCAGCTCTGTTTGGGAATGACTCAATGAATTTCACCATTTCCATGTGCTCGGTGACCTTGTCGTCTTGAATGTTATGGTTGAAGAAATACAAGGTTTTCAAATCTTTTTGAGTGGCGTCTGTGAAATCAATACACTTGAGTCTAACGGCACCATCGGGAGATTTTGCGTGTTCATCAATTCTGGTCAATTTGCCGTCTTTGCTCAACCAACCATCTTCTACTTTCACAATTTTGTGTCCGGTGTGCATCATCATGTACAGTGCCATGTGGGTAATGCCGTTCAGGTGGGCTTTGGAATAATCACTTCCCATGTGAGAGGTCACAAAATAACCACGTGTATTGATGTATTTCATGGATTTTTTAAGTCCGGCGAAATAATTCTTGCGGTCGTTTTCTGTCATTTTCTTGAAGTTTGGCGTAGAGCCTCTTCTTTCCAACCCTAATAAAATGTAGTTCTGAGCTCTCGGGTAGAATGCATTGGCGAACATGAAATCTGGTCCGGAAAAAGGGTAGAAGCAGGTCACATTTTTGCGGTGGTCGCCCACGTTGTTTTCTGCGGTCCACTTAGCAACAGGCTCCAACATGTCCTTTTTTACTTTGGCAAAAGTCTCTTCAGTATATTTTTTGTAAGCTTTGTAATAATCGGTAGCCTGAATTGACTTAAGGAGCGAATCGTTGCTCTCAATAGGCAGTCCGGAAATGACTCTTGCCACATCATTAAGGTATGGGTCTACTTCAATGGTAGGACGGTTTATCATGGAAGATGTTGGGTCAACATCTATCTGCAAGGTATCTTCACCAGTGTTTATTTCCGCTGATTTTTCGGGGTTTTTAGAGTCATTGGAGTTCTCTTTGGCTTCAGAAGAGCAAGCGGAAAATCCGAATGCAATTGCCACCGCACTTGCTATGGCTAAGGTCTTGAAATGAGTAGTTTGCTTGATTTTGATAGTCATTATGAAATAGATTACGTCACAAATATAAATCAATTAAGAATTGGAACTTAGTTAAGTTATTATTAGTCGATTGTGGAGGATTATTTGTTGACTACTGATTGAAATAATAGCGGATGATGTAATTCACCTCTCTTAAAATTTCTCCGTCTTGAAAGTGACGTTCTTTGATGCAGTTTTTCTTTGAGTCGTAGTAGCTTTTAATGGTTTTTACCGGTTTGTTTTTCCCAGATTCGATGATTTCTTTTTTCACCAGTCCTTTGCAATTGTACTTGAGTCGATACTTGTAGTTAGGGTGGTCTTCAAATTTATACTTGGCAGTTTCTTCTTTGATTTGATGTTTTCGGTTGAAACGTCTCATGATAATGAATTCGGTGTCGCTTTGTGTGTCGAAGACTTCTTCTTTAATGACATTTCCTTTGGAGTATGTATAAAAATGTTCAGTCACCAACTGTCCTTCCTGGTTATAATATCCTTCCACAATAATTTGCCCCTGCTCATTAGTGCTTTTTGATGACACCGGGATTTGTCCCAGGATGGCATGGTCTGTTTTGATGAGGATGGTTCTGCCTGAATCTATATAGTTGTAGTACGAGTTGGTGATGTCCTGCTTTTGCTCGTCCTGTCTGCTTTTTAAGATGATTCTATTTTGCTGATCGTATTTGTATTTAATGCGGTAAGCACTCGTGTCTTGTTTGTGGTTAATTTTTGAATGAAATACAAGATGGTTGTGGCGATTGTATTTAAAAAACTCCTGGAAAATGAGTTTGGTTTCCTGATTAAAAGTGGTGCTGGAAATAAGGTTTTGCTTGGAATCATAAGTGTTTACATGATATCGGGCGGTGTCTTTGTTCGGTTGAAGCGTAAGTTCGACCAGGATTTGCTGATTGGGGTTGTATTGGTAGACCTTGTGGTATTTAATTTTATTGCCTGCGAAATGCTGGAAGGTATCGATGAGCCCATGTTCGTTTAAAACCAGTCTGAGTTTGGTGTTCGGATAATCAGGTTTTTTGTTGGTGAACAAACGCGTTTCTACTTTAACAGATTGAACACCAGTTTGAGCGTAGTGCGCCAACTTGCTAGAATCTTTGGTGTTTAACAAACTTTGGGCATGCCCAGGCAAGTACGCCATTATGAATCCTATGACTATCCAGTGTTTGATGCCATAAAGTTAACAAAGTAAAGCACTGTCCTGGAATTTGGTTCCTTAACAAAAAACAGAGTAGACGTAAAAAGGTGGACAACCGCCTGTGTCCACCTTGCTGGTACTATTATGAAAAGGTATTACCAGCTGTCCTTGCTTACATGTGATGTGTTACATGTTGAACGCTATACATGGATAATGCGCGATCGTAAAAAGGGTACAGCTGATATTGATTTTTTTATTGTTTTGGACCGTATTCTTCGTTGATGGCTTCAATTTGCGCATTGAATTCTTCGTTCATTAAGCAATCGCTTCCGGCAAAAGAGGTGCTGAATTTTGCAGCTTTTTGCGACAGTTCCATGTATTCACTTATGGCTGCAGCATCTTGTTGATTTTCGGCATAGGCTTCAGACACTTCCTTGTATTCTATCATGAAGCTTTCGTATTCTTCGAGCAATTCATCACATGATACATCTTCTGAACTGTATTCTTCTCCCTCAAGTTCGTCCATAGCTGCTTCACTCATTTCTCTTGACATGGTCATCAGTTTGCCAAAATTTGGACAGTCTTGAAGTATGTCTTGTGCGTTGGCTGTACTTTCGAACAATTCTTCACATTTAGATTCCAGTTCTTCCGGAATTTCTCCATTGCTGCCATATGCTTCTATTGTAGCATCTACACACCCGCACAAATCCAATTCAGCGGCAGTTTCCGGTTTGGTTTCAGATGATTCCTTTCCGTCTTTTTTGTCGTCGTCCTTATCGTCCTTTTTGTCGTCTCCACATGATACGGTCAACATAGTCATTGCGGCAAGAGTAAATAGTAGTTTCTTAGTCATAGTTGTTTTTTTGGTTTTTAATGGATGCAAAGATAAGCTTATCCTACTCTTCAGGTATGTCATCTTTGATTTCTTCAATTTGTTTGTCAATATCCGGATTCAATTCCCTGGATTTTTCCAGGAAACCGCCCAGGTCCATTTTTTGTGATAGTGTGGCAATGCGCTGCATGATATCCGGACAATCTTTCAGTTTAGCCATTAAAGTTTGTGGATCGCCTTGGAAGCTGTTAAGCGTTTGCTTGCAAGGTGCCAATTCAGATTCAAATTTCTCCAGGTTGTTGGGGTCACTATCGCTTTTTTCTACGGCATCTAATGTGATGTCCATGCATGCGCAAAAGTCATATTTAGGATTGGTTGTTTCTTCGGTAAGGTCAGTATTGGTCTCTTTTTTTACGTCTGAGGATTTATCTTCCTCTTTTTCAGTGTTGTCTTCTGATGAACAGCTGCTTATAATGGAAAGGACGAGAACAAGGCTAAAAAGTTGAATTGTTTTCATAATAAATGGCTTATGGTGCTCAATTTACATGATTCATTTTAAGAATGAAACAGAGTTTTGGGATTTCTGATATGAAGTGGTCTTCTTATGGAGATGTGATCCACAAAAAAAGCCACGCAACGCGTGGCTTTCAAAAGTTTTGATTGGCTCAATTTACATGCCACCCATTCCTCTAAGATCTTCCAAAGTACCTTCTTCATAGCCATCAGGAACGTCCATGCTAAAAGTATCTGCATCTGGTTTTTCTTTAGACACTTTGGTTGCCTCAATAACAGTCGTCATAGCACCTTGTGGTGTTTCAGCTTCAAGCTTAACAGCCATCATGAAACCTTTAACACCATCAGAAGAGTATTTAGATTTGTAGCCTTTTGGTGCAATCTCATCCGTGTAATAAATTTCCATTTCCTGGATGTTACCTTCTTCGTCTTCCATTTCTACAATGGCCAGTTTGCAAGTGTACCCGGCAATTTCTCTGGTTTTGTCGGAGTAAGTAATTTCAGGTTTTTCTTCATCACCGTCTTCACTATCTTTAGCATCCTCAGAACTCATTTTAACGGCTTTTTTCATGCCCATCATTGGCACTTCTAATAACATTAAAGATTCTTCCTTAGAGCCATCAGTAATCACAACGTTCTTCGACATGCCACCCATATCCATGGTGGTTTTACTTTTGTCGTTGTCAAATTCGATTACCATAGTACTGTTCCCCATCATGGCCAATGCCATAGCCATCTGTTCGTCGTCAGATTCCATTTTGAATGAGTATTCTACTTTGCCAGCAGTTAATTGTGCTGAAGCTGTTGATCCCATTAACATGACTCCAACAAAAAGCATTGATTTTAATATTGATTTCATTGTGTTTTAATTTGTTTCGCGACCCAATCTACAATGATTGGACCAAAAATTAGTAATCCTTATGATTTTTTAACATCTTGGTTTAAAGGTCAAACTTAATCCCCTGGGCCAACGGCAAGCTATTACCGTAATTAGTGGTGTTGGTTTGTCTTCTCATGTAAATTTTCCAAGCATCAGAACCAGATTCACGTCCACCACCATTCTCTTTCTCTCCGCCAAATGCACCACCAATCTCAGCCCCTGAGGTACCAATGTTTACGTTGGCAATGCCACAATCAGACCCCCAATGAGATAGGAAAGCTTCAGACTCTCTTAAATTATTCGTCATGATGGCAGAAGACAATCCCTGAGGCACATTGTTCTGAATGGCAATTGCATTGTTGACGTCACCCGAGTATTTCATTAGGTATAAAATCGGAGCAAATGTCTCGTGCTGCACAATTTTGTACTCATTGTTTGCTTCAGCAATGGCAGGCTTCACGTAGCAGCCACTTTCGTATCCTTCTCCTTCCAGAACGCCTCCGGGTACAATCACTTTTCCACCTTCTTCCTCAACACGTCTCAAAGCATCATTATAGGCGTTCACTGCATCTTGGTCGATTAGTGGTCCAACGTGGTTGTTTTCATCCAACGGATTGCCAATCTTCAACTGACCGTAAGCGTTTACCAAAGCATCTTTCACCTTGTCATAAATGTCTTCATGAATGATCAGTCTTCTGGTAGAGGTGCATCTTTGTCCGCAAGTTCCCACAGCACCAAACACGGCTCCCGGAACCACCATTTTCAAGTCGGCACTTGGCGTTACAATGATGGCATTGTTTCCACCCAGTTCAAGCAAAGATTTTCCTAATCTGGCTCCAACTGCTGCTCCAACACTTTTCCCCATTCTGGTAGATCCGGTTGCAGATACCAAAGGCACACGCTTGTCGTTAGACATTAATTTTCCAATTTCTGCATCACCAATCACCACACATGACACGCCTTCCGGTACATTATTGGCTTCAAATACTTTGGCAGTGATGTTTTGACAAGCAATGGCTGTCAATGGTGTTTTTTCAGATGGTTTCCAAATACAGACATCTCCGCAAATCCACGCCAATGCCGTGTTCCAGTTCCAAACAGCTACTGGGAAATTAAACGCCGAGATAATCCCAACAATTCCTAGAGGGTGGTATTGCTCATACATTCTGTGATTAGGTCTTTCAGAGTGCATGGTTAAACCATGAAGTTGTCTCGATAGTCCAACGGCAAAATCACAGATGTCAATCATTTCCTGAACTTCACCTAAGCCTTCCTGGTAGGATTTACCCATTTCGTAAGAAACCAATTTGCCCAATGCTTCTTTTTGCTCTCTCAAAGCTTCAGCCAATTGTCTCACTACTTCACCTCTTTTTGGTGCCGGCCAGGTTCTCCATTCTTTAAAAGCTTCAGTGGCCTTCATGATGCAAGCTTCATATTCCGCTTCTGTAGCAGAATTCACACTTCCAATTAATCTGCCATCAACCGGAGATAAAGAATCAATCTTTTCACCTCTGGTCGCAAACCAATGCGATCCTGTTGAGCTTCCGCTATTTATATCTTTAATCCCAAGTTGATTCAATACCTGAGAAATACCAAAGTCTGTTTGAACTACTTCCATCATCAATAATTTTGTGGTGCAAATTTAACACTAATTAAGTCGGTAGTCAAACCAAATCATCATAAGGATTGAGAACTTGAGAATTTATTCGGGCGATTTCTGCTTTTTGAGTAAGTTTGCCGTGTCATGACTGTAAAAGAAATTAAGGCGCCAGTGCGGACGGAAATGGAGACTTTCGAATGGAAGTTCAAGGAGTCTATGAGCAGTCAGACACCATTACTAGACAAAATCACCCATTATATTATTAAGAGAAAGGGGAAGCAGATGCGACCTCTTTTTGTGTTTTTAAGTGCGAAGGTATTTGGAGAGGTGAAGGAATCCACTTACACGGCAGCTTCTTTAATAGAATTGCTGCATACCGCTACCTTGGTACATGATGATGTGGTAGATGATTCGTTTGAAAGACGCGGGTTTTTCTCGATTAATGCCATTTGGAGAAATAAAATAGCTGTGTTGGTAGGAGATTATCTGCTCAGCAAAGGATTGATGTTGTCTGTGGATAAAGGAGAGTTTGAACTCTTAAGAATCATTACCAATGCGGTGAGAGAGATGAGTGAAGGGGAGCTGCTTCAAATTGAAAAGGCACGTAAACTGGATATCACGGAGGATGTTTATTTTGAGGTGATCAGGCAGAAGACGGCTTCATTGTTGGCAGCATGTTGCGCATGTGGTACACATTCAACCTCTCAAAACGAGGAGGACACAAAAAAAATGTTGCAGTTTGGAGAAAAAGTGGGGATTGCCTTCCAGATTAAGGACGATTTGTTTGACTATGGTTCCGGAAAAGACATTGGTAAACCAACCGGTATCGACATCAAGGAACGTAAAATGACTTTGCCACTGATCTATACTTTAAACAACGTTGATAAATCAACAAAGAAGACTTTGATCAGAACGGTTAAAAAGTACAATGAGGATTCTGAGAAAGTGAATGAACTCATTGAGGTAGTGATAAAAACCGGTGGGATTGATTATGCAACCGAACGAATGAACCAATATCGGGATGACGCCTTGGAGATTTTATCTGGGTTTCCTCAAAATGACGCCACACGTTCTCTCGAAGGTTTGGTAAAGTACACGACTGAAAGAATAAAATAATGAAGTATTTGATCGTTAGTTTAATAGCATTTGCCTTTTTGTCTTGTGGAGAAAATGAGGCATCTAAGCCTGAAGTATCGAAAGCAAAACAAGCTGATAAACAGGATTTGAGCAATGTTCATGAAATGAGCTATGGCATTGATGATACCATCAAAATGAAATCTGTTGAAAACCATGCAGACGTTCAGGATGGACCATTTGAATTATTGTATTCCAACGGAGTCATTAAAGCCAAAGGAGATATTAAAGACGGCAAAAAGTCTGGTCTGTGGGAGAGCTTTTATGAAGACGGTACAAGATGGAGCTCAACTTATTACACAGCCGGCAAACCCAATGGCTATTCCATTACCTATTTTAAAAATGGCACGGTTCAGTATAAAGGTGAGTACAAAAACGGAGAACGCACCGGACATTGGGAATTCTATTTAGAAGATGGATCCCTTGAAAAATCGATAGACTACTAATGAAAGCCTGGACCATAGTCAATAAAGGAGCAGCAGAC
>JAUILH010000012.1 GCA_030433115.1 Bacteroidia bacterium
GCACCATCGCGGCGCGATAGAAATGTCCAACGTCTTGTTGAGCCAACCCCGTATTCCAAAAAAAACCGTCACTGCCGTCGAAGAACTCAATAACGCGCAGCACGCCGACATGAAAGTGCTGGAGCAAGCACTCGATGATCAAAAATCGCAGGACTACGATCATATTAAGGATGTATTCAGACCCTCGCATGCTGATTATACCTACGATTCTAAGTATGGACATAGAGACTATCGTGGAGGAGGCAGAAGTTCGGCAAGAGAAACTGCCTGTAGAGTTGTGGCTGGTGCATTGGCTCAACAGGTCCTCACACAATTGGGTGTGTCAATAAACGCTTATGTATCTGCCGTAGGAGATTTAGAGTTAGAACCGCAATCGGACATTGATTTTGAACTCATCGATGGCAATGTTGTTCGTTGTCCGGATGCTGAAATGGCTGAGAAGATGGTCGAATTGATCAAACAAGTTAGAAAGGAAGGAGATACCATAGGTGGACAAATTTCCTGTTGCATAACTGGTGTACCGGTTGGACTGGGAGAACCTGCTTTTAATAAATTGCACGCAGATTTAGGGAAAGCTATGCTGTCCATCAATGCTGTCAAAGGTTTTGAATATGGCAGCGGTTTTGCAGGCAGTAAAATGAGAGGATCACTGCACAATGATGCCTTTCGGCAGGAAGACGGAAAAATTGGAACCAAAACCAACCATTCTGGAGGCATTCAGGGAGGTATTTCTAACGGAGAAGCCATTTATTTTAAAGTAGCCTTTAAACCCGTTGCTACCATTGTACAGTCACAGGATTCTGTGAATAAGGATGGCGAATCCGTTTTGGTTGAGGGAAAAGGCCGGCACGACCCATGTGTAGTTCCAAGGGCTGTTCCCATTGTAGATGCCATGGCAGCATTGGTGTTGCTGGATCATTATTTGTTAAACAAAACAGTAAGAATTGATGACTAAATCAAGAAAAAGAATAGCCCTACACTGGCAGATTATTATCGGGATGGTTCTGGGTATGATTTGGGCAGTTTTGTCTGTTTCAAACGGATGGAACGATTTTACTCAGGACTGGATCGATCCCTGGGGAGATATTTTTGTGAATGCCCTTAAATTAATTGCTTTGCCGCTTGTTTTTCTGTCTATTGTGATGGGGGTGTCGTCCTTGACTGATATTACAAAACTCGGTAGAATTGGCGGAAAAACTTTGGGTGCCTATTTAGTAACAACAGTTTTTGCGGTGAGTATTGGTTTGGCATTGGTGAATATTGTGAAACCTGGTTCTTTTGCCAACGACAGTGTGCTGGCTAAGAATAGAATTTCTTATGAGTTGTGGGTGGAATCAAAAGAAGAAGTTGATTATCAGCCAGGAGATAAGTTGAGAATGAGTGTTGATCCAAAATATGCTGAACTGAAAAAGGAAGCGCTCGCAAAGAATGAGGAGAATGAGGCTGAAACAAAAGAGACACTTGAAGCGAAAAAAGCAGATCCTCAAAAGCAGAAAGACGCGCCACCATTGCAACCCATGGTAGATATTGTGCCGAGCAATTTCTTTAAAGCATTTACCGCGGGAGCTATGCTTCAGATCATTTTTATTGCCATCTTTTTTGGAATTTGTATGGGCATGATTCAGCAAGAAAAGAGTCAAGCAGTGTTGAAAGTGATAGATGGTCTAAACGACATTTTCATAGCTATGGTAAACGTGATTATGAAGGGAGCACCATTTTTTGTATTTGCCTTAATGGCCAGTAAAATGTCATCTATGGCAAAAGATACTAATGAGCTGGTGGAGGTGTTTGAGTCTCTCGGTTGGTATTCATTAACGGTAGTCGCTGGTTTGGTAACCATGGCTTTTATAGTGTACCCCTTGCTCATGAAATTTTTTGTAAAAGGAATGACCTTTAAGAAGTTCTTTGCCGGAATCAAAAATGCTCAAATCACCGCATTCTCAACAAGTTCAAGTGCGGCTACTTTACCTGTTACAATCGATTGTGTGAACAATGGATTAGGGGTTTCAAAGAGGATTTCAGATTTTGTTTTGCCAATTGGAGCTACCGTAAACATGGACGGTACAAGCCTGTATCAAGCCATTGCAGTGGTTTTTCTCGCTCAGTTCCACTTGATTGATTTGGATATGACCACTCAATTAACCATCGTGTCGATGGCAACATTGGCTTCAATTGGCTCTGCTGCGGTGCCGGGAGCTGGCTTAATCATGTTAATTTTAATTCTCGAAAGCGTAGGGCTTAATCCTGCCTGGATAGCTATTATTTTGCCGGTCGACAGGTTGTTAGATATGTGTCGAACAGTGGTCAACGTTACCGGAGACGCCACAGTATCCACCGTCATTGCACAATCGGAAGGGGAACTCAACGTTAAATAACCATGGGAATTTTTAAGAGGAAGAAAGATGAGCTTGGTTCCACTGCAGGAGCTAGCACCTCAGCTACAGACGATATGCAAAAAGGCAAAAAGCCAAAAAAGGCACTTTGGAAGCGAATTTTAAAATGGACTGGTATTAGTTTCCTAGTCCTGCTCATTTTGCTTATAGCGGCCCCATTTTTATTCAAGCCACAGATCATTCGGCTGATAGAAAAAGCAGCAACTGATAACTTAAATGCCAAGGTAGAAATTGGGGATGCAGACCTCAGTATTTTCTCAAGTTTTCCAAATTTCACATTGAAGTTATATGACGTCAAAGTAGATGGTGTGGGGGAGTTTGATGGGATTACATTGGCAGATTTACCCCAGGTAGAAGCAAAAATGAACTTTTGGAGTGTAGTAGGTGGTGGAAAATACACCGTTAAGAAACTTAAATTGATTGATCCAAAAATCCATATTGTGGTAACCGAGGAAGGGAAGGCCAATTATGACATTACCATTCCTGATTCCAGTAAAACAGATCCCGAAGAAGAGGTCCCTTTTCAATTGGCGCTTACAGATTACAGCATTGAAAATGGGGAATTCATTTATGACGATAAGTATTACGATACCTATGTGGAATTAAAGGGCATGAATCACAGTGGGAAAATGACCATTAATGGAGATGTGTATGATATGTCAACGCATACCGATATGAAAGAATTTACCCTTGAATATGATGAGGTAGCATACATTCATAAAGCCAAAACTAATATGGACGCAGATTTGCAAATCGATATGACTGAAGATATGGTCCTAAAGTTTATGGAGAATCAAATCATGCTCAATGAATTGAAATTGCATGCAGATGGTGCCTTTGTTATGGATGACAGAGGCTATAAGTTTGATGAGTTTCATTTGAGCGCTGATGAGTCTTCTTTTGCCAATTTCATGTCTATGATTCCTACTCCTTATCAGGTGGATTTGGGAGACTTAAAAACAGACGGTACTCTAGCACTTAAGGCGCATGTCAATGGTTATTATGCGGATAACGCCATGCCTGCAATGGCTATAGATATGATGGTGAATAATGCCATGGTACAATATCCGGGAATGCCCTCAAATATTAGCAGCATCAATGTGGACGCTCACGTCAATAAACCAGATGAGTCTTTGAGTTTTGATGGAATGGTGATAAATGTTAAAAGACTAGATGCCGATTTTGCCGGAAACACCCTGCGCTCAAGTTTAAATATCACCAACCCGGAATCAGACCCGAATATTGCCGCCAAATTATTGGCAAATATTGATCTAGAAAGTTTAAAAACAGTCATTCCTATGCCGGAAGGAGAAGAACTGTCAGGAAAAATCAAATCTGATGTAGAAATGGCGGGACGGTTGTCCAGTATTGAAAATGAACAGTACGAACAGTTCAAAGCTAAGGGAGATTTGTTGATCACGCAGATGCACTACAAATCGGCTGACTTGTCGGATGTAGTCGATCTGGATTCCCTGGATTTTCAGTTTTCGCCTCAGTATCTGGCGCTCAAAACACTCAATGCGCGCATAGGTAAAAATGACTTCCAGGCAGATGGAAAAATCGACAATTATTTGGCCTATTATTTTAAGGATGAGTTGTTGAAAGGCGAATTCAATTTGCGGTCAAATTACCTGAATGCGGATGATTTCATGACAGAAACCTCTGAAGAATCTGCGGAAGTTGATGCATCTGACAGTTCAGAAAACAATCAGGTGATTCCCGTTCCCGCCAATATAGATTTTCAATTACATACTAGTTTAAAGGAGGTCATCTATGATGGCATTTCTATCACCAATGTAAAAGGAGATGTACATGTTAAGGACCAGGCGGCAGATCTCCAAAATCTGTCTTTAAATGCCTTGGGAGGTTCTGTTGTAATGAACGGTTTGTATGACACAAAAAATGCGGATAAACCTCATGTTGAAATGGGATATGAACTTAAAAGCATCAACATTGCTGAAGCGGCTAGTGCATTTATGACCATTGAAAAGTTAGCACCCATTGCAAAGTATTGTGAAGGTATGATCAATTCTAGCTTTCAGTTTAATGGTGATTTAAGTGCTAATCTTGAACCTATTTACGAGAGCTTGACTGGGGATGGGACCTTGAGTTCTTCTTCAGTTGAGGTAGCTGGATTCAAGCCATTGGAGAAATTGTCTTCAGTCTTGAATAGATCTGAAATTGCACAGCAAACTTTCAAGAATATCAATATGGCTTTTGAGTTTAAAGACGGAAAAGTTTTTGTCAATCCTTTCAATGTCAATTTAGGCAAAGCCAAAACAGAAGTATCCGGTAATACGTCCTTTGAACAAGATATCGACTACACCATGGCAACCTTTATCCCTAAGTCGAGTGTGCCAAAAAGTGCCATTGCTGCGGCTGAAAAAGCTATGGGGGCAGCGAATGGATTAGGACTTAATCTGGGAGAGTTACCAAATGAGATTCCTGTTAATGTGCTTCTGAAAGGGAAGGTTACCGATCCTGAAATAACAACTGACTTGCAGGAAAAACTTTTAGAACTTACAGGTAACCTAACCGATCAGTTGAAAGATAAACTGAATGAGACTAAAGATTCGATTATCAATGAAGTGAAAGATAAAGTCGATGACAAAATTGATGAGGTTAAAGATGATTTAAAAGAGCGACGGGATAAAATTCTGGCAGATGCTCAAATTCAGGCAGATAAAATCAAAGCTGCCGGAAAGGCAAGTGCAGATAAAGCGCGGTTGGAAGCAGATAAAGCTTATGATGAGGCCATAGCTGCTGCCGGGAATAATCCTATTAAGAAAAAGGCTGCACAGGTAGTGGCTCAGAAGGCGAAAGACAAGGCTTACGAGAAAGCAGATCAGATTGAGGAAGAGGCCAATCAAAAGGCTGATAAGCTCATGGAGGAAGCACATGAAAAAGCGAATAAGTTAGAATAGCAAAAACTGTATCGATTTTCCGAAACATTTTGGCAAGATTCTAGTATAGACAACTGCATATAGTCAAGCAATGAGTAAACAAATTATCTTTTTAGCCATACTGTCGGTGTGTCTCCAATTCAATGTGAGCGCCCAGGATGAGGATTTTTGTGGTCCGAGTAAGAACAAAAAAATCAAGAAGATTTACGAGAAGTTGTATGAGCGTGAAACAACCGATCAGGAACGTTTCAAATTATTAGTAGAAGCCTTTAAAATCGATGAATATTGCACCCAATGTTATTATGATTTTGCTGACTTGTCATATTACAAGGCGAACAAAAACAATACCTCATACACCAAAGCAAAGGAGTATTTTATCAAGAGCATAGAGGTATGTCCTACCTATAAAGCAGACGCGTATTTCAATTTAGCAATGATCTGTACTTTTGAAGAGGAGCGTGAAGAAGCCCTCAAATGGATCGAGGGATTTGAAAACTTTGGCTCAGATGATGCAAAAAGAAAAGGAGCACAGTACGATGATAAGGTGGCTTATCTCCAGCCCATTAAAAAGGATTTGGAGTATTGGCACAAATGGCACACTACAGAGGTAAAATTTAAACCTGAGCCGGTAAACAACGTGTCAACGGGTATTGATGAATATCTGCCCATGTTGTCACCAGATAATGAATTACTGTATTTCTCCAGAAAAGAGAAAATTTCTAAGACCGGTGCAAATGATCCATTCAACAGTGGTTTTGAAGAACCTTTGTATTTGGCTTACAGAGAAGACGTTTTAAAAGATTTTGATGGAGGCACTAAAATGAACGCCCCTTTTGACGATGACATGTTTGTTGGATTGGGAGGTGTGACCATTTCCGTAGACAATCATGAAATGATTATTTGCGGGTGTGAAAACGTTCAAATGGATATGAATGGCGATGGCCGCAAAACTGCCAGTGAGGTCTATAAAAATTGTGATTTATTCTCAACAACCTATGAAAAGGTATACGACATCAAGACCAAAAAATATTCTCTAAAATGGAGTGAGTTAAAACGTCTGGATGATCGAATTAATACACCTGATGGTTGGGAAGCCACCCCAACACTGTCCGGAGATGGGAAGACACTGTATTTCGCAGCCATCAAACCTGGCAAGATTGACATTGATATCTATTACAGTAAAAGACAGGACGATGGGTCTTGGTCGAGATGCCGAAAAGTAAAGGGCATTAATACCAATGGAGACGACAAAGCGCCTTTTATGCATGCGGATAGTAAAACCATGTATTTTGTGTCAGGACCGAGTAAGACCGCTGCTCAAATGAATAATGAGTATGAATATGAAAAGAAAGGAGCCGGTGGTTTCGATCTGTATTTCTCTAAACAAAAAAAGGACGGAACCTGGTCTGCGCCAACCCTAATGGCCAAACCGATTAATACACCCGCCGATGAATTGGGCTTGATTGTAAGTACCGATGGTCATTGGGCATATTTCTCTTCAAGCAGATATGGGAGCAATGGTGGCACGGATATTTTTAGGTTTGAATTGTACGAAGAAGCCAAACCCGAGAAGGTGAAATTATTGAAAGGAACCGTGAAGGATGAAAAAGGTAAACCTGATACGGAGGCGGTTGTTGAGATCAAGCGCAAAGGTTCTGACGAAAAGGTCACCACTAAGGTGAATGATGAGGGGAACTTTGCGGTCATTGTGGATGATGAAGGTGAACCGGAAGACATCATAGTGACCACTAAAAAGAAAGGGCATGCACCAGCGTCTCATTTGATCACAGTGGAAGATCAAAAGGAGATGGAAAAGAAGCATGTGGCCACTGTGAAAGTAAAAGAAATGACACCGGTTAAAGTGAAAACGGGCGCCAAATTCACCATCCAGGACATTCGTTACGCCACTGCATCATACGATTTAACTGACCATTCAAAATTTGTGCTAGACCAGTTTATTGAATACTTAAAGGAAAATCCCATCATGAAAATTGAGATTCAAGGTCACACAGATAACGAAGGAATTGCAGCCAAGAATAAAGTCTTATCTCAAAATCGTGCCGATGGGGTAAAAGCCTACATGGTGTCAAAAGGCATCAATGCAAATAGACTCACAGCGAAAGGCTTTGGTCAGGAAGACCCTAAGGTGCCAAATACCTCTGCCGCCAATAAGGCTCAGAATAGACGAACGGACTTTAAGGTATTGGCGTTGTAAGGGCTAGTTATTTGATCAATCATCAAAGCGTTCTAGAACAGAGCTTTTGAATGCTAAAAGTTTGCTAGAATCTTGTGTGTATTTAAATTCAAAATCAAAAAACCGATTCAGTTTTACTGTATCCTTATTGAGGATGAGTCGATTGAGCATTAAGATATTATTGGATATATCATCAATATGGCTCTCACCAAATATGTCAAAATAATCTATTGCTAAATCTGACATGGTCCATAAGCCCCAATTATTCCTCATCCACATACCGAGTCCAAAATGAAATTCGATTTCATCACATATTTTAAACAAATGTTTGGCATATTCATTACTTCCCGTATCCAACACGTTTAGAGCTTCTAGAACAGTTTTTGGTAGATAGAGAGAGTCGTAAAAATTTAGCTTGATTAGTGTATCTGAGTGTGGGAAAGATGACAACGAATCACAATCATTGATATTAAAAAATGGGTGTGGCTTTGAAATTACTTTTATCTCGTGTTGATGTACTTCTGCTTTTTGTTCATTGCGTTGTAAGCAGGAAGTAATAAGTGTGATTAGGATGAAAAAAAATATAACCTTCATTGTTGATGTTTTGTATATAACGGATAGCTTTTGTCACTAGGTATTTCAAATTAGATCCCATTGATTGACAAGTATTAGACGTTTAGTAATCTCAACAATTGAAAACAAAAAAAAAGCAGCTCCATGAGCTGCTTTTCAAATCTTTTAAAACCTAAAATCTACTTAATCTCAAGTAACTCTACTTGAAAGATCAAAGCGTCATATGGTTTAATGGCGCCACCAGGTCTTGGGTTGGCACCATAGCCTAATTCTTGTGGGACATAGAATTCGAATTTATCACCTACAGACATTAACTGCAGTCCTTCGATCCATCCCTGTATTACTTGAGTTACACCAAACTCAGCTGGCTCACCACGATCTACAGAACTGTCGAATACAGTCCCATCAATCAAGGTACCATGGTAATGAACTCTGACCCGATCACTTGGAGTTGGTTTTGGTCCGCCTGATCCTGATTTAAGTACCTTATACTGAAGTCCGGAAGCCGTTACTTTAACACCAGGTTTTTTCGCATTTTCAGCTAAGAAATTTGCTCCTTTCTTGATGGCCAACTTGGTTAAGAAAGCATCATGATCCTGAATACTCATTTTGGCTTCTTTTCTCAGAAGTACATCAGACAAACCGTCAATAAAACTGGCTTGATCTATATTGTCAACAAACTGGTTTTCCTGATTTTTTTTGGACTCGACCAAAGTCATGGCTATGGCATAAGAAAATCCATCTTTGACTTCCTGAGGCATTTGGTCAGGCGTTTTATCATAACTTAAAAAATCCTGAATATTCTTCTGGAATTGAGTGTCTTCCAAAGAAGTTGATTGACCAAATTTTTCATCAACCTGGTCAACAATAGACTGCATATCCACATTGGCCGCCATCTCTTGAGATAGACTATTGACATTTTGCAGCAAGTTCAAACCATTGTTCATTCCCAATACGTAAGCATTTTTTTGATCATCATTGTAGGCGTCAAATCCATCAATAACGGCAATAGGGCTTTCCTGCTGAGTATTAGGCTGCGGCTGCGCACTTCTGTCTTTTTCCAAATTAGCCAAAAATTCCTGCATGTCTTGAATGGAAATGGCAGTTGGTTGACCATTGAATTGATGCTCCGCACCAGCTATCATGGCCGACTTGTTCAACTTTTCACCGACATTGAGAGCAGACATTTTTCTTTGTGCTCCCTCAGCCAGCATTACCCCTTGTGCATAACTCAAGTTTTTGAGATCTTCCTCATTCAGGTCTTCTTTGGCAGAAATCTTCTGATAAATGCTGCCAACTACTTCCTGACATTTCTGAAGATCCATGGTGGCAGATCCGTTTAAATGATCGGAAAACCCTTTAAAGCCTTCTTGAGGCCTGGATTGTTCACCGCTCAGTTGAAGTTGAGCCATGGTTTCAACGTAAGTCAATCCAGCGCCCATACCAATCGCATAATTGAGTTTGGTTTCTGGATTTGCCATGTCCAATGCAGGGGCTTCAGTGACTTGTTCCTCTGCCGTCTGTTCTTTTTTGTCATCGCCGCAACTCACCAAAAGTGCAGCACAAATTCCTAGTCCGATAAAGTGTTTCATTCTAATCAATAGAGATTAATTCAACTTCAAAAATCAAGGCGTCATATGGTTTAATTGGTCCACCTGGTCTTGGATTAGCACCATAAGCCATATCGTAAGGAATGTATAGTTTCCATTTAGAACCAACAGGCATTAATTGCAACGCTTCTGTCCAGCCCTTGATAACTTGATTGACACCAAAAGAGGCTGGCTGCCCTCTATCTACGGAACTATCGAAAACAGTGCCATCGATTAATGTTCCGTGATAATGAGTGGTCACTTTTGAAGTCGGACCTGGTTTTTCACCTTCTCCCATTGTAATAACTTCATACTGCAAACCGCTTGGTAAAGTAGTGACTTCTTTTCTTTGGGCATTTTTAGCCAAAAAGTCTTCACCAGCTTTCTTATTTTTCTCACCAGCCATTTCCTTTTGCTTGGTGAAATATGCATTCAAAATTTGATTGGCTTCTTCATCTGTAATTTGCTTATCTCCAGCCATCACATCATTCAAAGCCGCAGCAAAAGCATCTGCGTTTAAGCCCTCTACTCCCTGATTTTTAAGTTGATTGCCAACATTTATTCCAAGGCAATAACTCACACTATCCATCTCTGTTTTAAACTTCATTTTCTTGTTTTTTTGCGCCGATACAGAACCACACAATAGGGCCATGCTTAACACAAGTACTGATTTATAAATTGTTTTCATATGTCTGTTTTTAGCATCTTAACCAAATACCTTGCCTTAGTTGTCTAAGTGATTGGCAAGGGCGTTAAGATACAAGCTTTTTTGTTCTTCGATAAAACCATAGTGAACATCATCAATCACCATTTTTCCTCTAGTTACATGTCCCAGCAAAGTGAATGGAATCTTGTGGTCGTTTAAATAGTCGATTAATCCTGCTTCCTGGTCTTCATTGACTGTGGCAACTACTCTGCTCTGACCTTCACCGAATAGGAAGGCATCTTCTCTGATCTCAGCGTCAGTAACGATATCAAAGCCAAGATTATTATGTAATCCCATTTCAAATAATGTGATGAAAAGACCACCATCGGCACAATCGTGAACAGCATTCACAGATTTATTCTTGATGAGTCCTTTCACGGCTTCCTGAATTTCGAATTCCTCTTCAATATCAAAATGTGGAGCAGGTGAGCCTTTTACACCATGGTAGCTGTACAAGTATTCAGATGAATTGATACAATCTCTGGCTTCACCGATTAAGAAAATTAAGTCTCCTTTTTGCTTGAAATTGAGGGTTGTAAAGTCTTCTTTATTATCAATGATCCCAATCATACCAATAGTCGGTGTTGGGAATACTGGTTCCTCTTTATCACCAATAACCGTTTGGTTATAGAAAGATACGTTTCCTCCGGTAACTGGAGTTTTGAATTTCTCACAAGCCTCACTCATTCCTTTGATTGCACCAACAAATTGCCAGTAGCACTCAGGGTTGTTAGGGTTTCCAAAATTCAGACAGTTCGTGATGGCTGAAGGCACACCTCCGGAGCACACAATGTTTCTGGCTGCTTCCGAAACTGCAATCGCCGTTCCAACATGCGGGTCAGCATTGACATATCTCGAGTTGCAATCCACAGTCATTGCCATGGCTTTATCAGTCCCCTTGATATTCACTACCCCAGCATCAGACGGTCCATTGGTAGTCATGGTTTTAGTACCTACCATGGAGTCGTATTGCTCGTAAACCCATTTTTTAGATGCGATATTCGGATGCTTCAGCAAAAAATTGGCTACGTCTACTAAGTTCTCTGGTTGTTCAACTGAGTTGATGTCAAATTTCTGATATTCCTGATAATAGGCAGGCTCGGTATACTCTCTTTCGTAAACCGGAGCACCTCCGCCAAGTACCAATGAGTCTCCTGGTACATCTGCCACAACCTCTCCATCCACGAAATAGCGAATTCTGTCAGAATCAGTTACCTCACCAATGTGTTCAGCGTGAAGATCCCACTTCTCAAAAATGTCTTCAACGATTTGTTCTTTTCCTTTTTCAATCACAACCAACATGCGTTCTTGAGACTCAGATAACAAAATCTCAAACGGTTTCATGTCTGCTTGTCTGGTAGGCACTTTGTCCAAATGAATGTCCATTCCCAATCCGCCAGCAGCACTCATTTCGCATGTGGAGCAAGTAATACCGGCAGCCCCCATATCCTGCATGCCAACAATGGCATCTGTTTCTGCCAATTCCATAGTCGCTTCCAACAACAGTTTTTCCTGGAATGGGTCTCCTACCTGAACTGAAGGTAAATCGTTGGCAGAATCTTCTGTAATATCTCTTGAGGCGAATGCAGCTCCTGCAATCCCGTCTTTACCGGTGGATGAGCCAACAATGTACACTGGGTTGCCCGGTCCGGCAGAAGTCGCAGAAATGGTTTTGCCAACTTCAACAATTCCAGCAGAAAAAGCATTTACCAGTGGGTTAGTGTTGTAACAATCATCAAAGAATACTTCTCCACCAACAATTGGAATTCCAAAAGAGTTTCCATAGTCCCCAATGCCCTTCACAACACCTTTTACCAACCATTTAGTTCTGTCAGATTCAATATTTCCGAATCTTAAGGAGTTCAATTGAGCGATGGGTCTTGCTCCCATTGTGAAAATATCTCGGTTAATCCCCCCAACACCTGTAGCAGCACCCTGATAAGGTTCGATGGCAGACGGGTGGTTGTGAGATTCGATCTTAAAACAACATGCCAATCCATCACCAATGTCTACAAGCCCGGCATTTTCCTCACCAGCTTTCACAAGCATGTGCGGTCCGTCTTTTGGCAATGTCTTAAGCCAAAAAATAGAGTTCTTGTATGAGCAATGCTCGGACCACATCACGGAGTAGATACTCATTTCCGTGAAGTTTGGGGTTCTTCCCAAAATGGTTTTGATTTGTTCGAATTCTTCCGGCAGCAGTCCTAATTCTACCGCTTGATCAAGAGTGGCTAATTCGCCTTTAATTGTGCTTTCCATTCAAAATTGGTTGTCAAATGTGCATTCTAATATTTGCTGCAAAAATACTCAATTGAAAGGGCTTAGTTGCAATAATCTTCTCACTATTTTTTAACAAGGTACAATGGCTATATTTGTTGGAATAATGACCACTCTTTTGCCCATAGCCTATGCCTTGTTTTTTGTGTATCTCATTGCGAAGATGCCTGTTTTCGGTCGTTTAAAAATTAAACGGTCAATTGTAGCCGGAATTTTTGTGTTGAAAATAACCTTTGGGGTGTTGTTTTTATGGCTGTATAACGGTCAATTTGAGGACAGAAGTAAGGCGGATGTGTATAAGTTTTTTGATGATAGCGCAGTATTGCATGCTGCCGCCGGAGACAATTTTGGTGACTATGTGAGCCTCATGCTGGGTTACGGAGATGATCAGGATTTGCATGTTTACCATGATGAGATGCAGAATTGGATCCGTCAATACGATCATGGCTTTTCCAACGACAATCGATTCATGATTCGCTACAATGCACTTCTCCGGTGGGTGTCTATGGGCAATGTGTGGTGCCACATGGTGATCACGAATTTTATTCTCTTCTGGGCACTTATTTTGTTGGTGCTGGCTTTGAGTAAAGAGCATAATTTTGGCTGGATTTTATTTCTCGGTTTTCTGATGCCGTCTATGCTATTTTGGTCGAGTGGAGTGCTCAAAGAAACCTTAGCGCTCATTGGTATTTGTTGGTTTATACATGCGCTTTCAAATATAAAGAGCAAGCCATTTCAGAGTATGGTAATAGGGCTTTTGGCTTTGCTGATATTGCTGAATTTAAAGGTGTACTTGCTGTTGTTTTTGGTGCTATCCCTGGCGGTTTATAAGTTGTTTGAGTCGAAAAGTTCGTTGAAATTTAATGGACAGAAATATGCGCTGTTTTTGGCTGTAGGTGCATTGATCATCTTGGGAATTGGTCAAACCAATTTTGGTAAATCTAAAATGGAAGCCATAGCTTTCAAGCAGAAAGATTTTAAGAACATAGCCAATGGTGGCGTGATTTGTAAGAATGATACCGCTTATGTTTTTGTGCCGGATGAACAACGGGAGATTTGTATTATTCGGGATGATCAAGTCCAATTTGTACCAGGCGCTTCATTCTCCTATTTAAGATTGCCTAACACCAAAGACACGCTTCAAATAGATGACTACCACAGTAGTGCTACCTTCGATTTGGTTTTTGAGAATAAGAAATCCGGTTCTCAGGTGTATGTTCCCGCGTTGGATAATCACCTGGGATCATTTGTGAAAGCTTCACCAAATGCATTGTACAATGTGTTGTTTAGACCACTGCCATTTGAGTTCAGCTCTGCATTGCTTACCTTCACTTCATTAGAAGTTTTATTGATTTGGATTATGGTATTTGCCGCATTGGTGTATTCGAAACCAAAAGACCATATCCAATGGAACAAGGTGTTCGCGAGCTTGTTTTTTGTGCTGGCAGTCTATTATTTAATTGGAGTTAGTACACCTGTATTGGGCGCAATAGTTCGTTACAAAGTGCCTGTTTTACCATTTGTTCTTTATGTTTGTTGTCTTATTGCTGATTGGGAGAAAATCGGCCAAAAGAAACCAGTATTATGGCTAAAATCATTTGTATTACAGGCGCAACATCAGGCATAGGTAGGGCATGTGCCGTTAAATTTGCTCAGGACAATCATCAGTTGATCTTAATCGGAAGAAGAACTGAGAGACTCACAGCACTTAAAGCTGATTTGGAATCGAGTACAGAAAGTAAAGTGCACACCGTGACTTTGGATGTGAGAGATCGTTCGGCTGTAAAACAAGCGTTTGAGAATCTTCCTGAATCCATAAAGCGCATTGATGTTTTAATCAATAATGCAGGATTGGCGGCAGGAAGAAATTCTATTGATGAGGGAGATGTGGATGATTGGGATAGAATGATCGATACCAATGTTAAGGGCTTATTGTATGTATCTAAATCTGTGATGCCGGGTATGGTAGACAGGCAGTCCGGACATATTTTTAATATTGGATCGACAGCTGGTAAGGAGACTTATTTGAATGGCAATGTGTACTGCGCCTCTAAACATGCTGTGGATTCATTGACCAAGGCGATGAGAACCGATTTGTTGCCCCATGGCATTAAGGTAACCGGAATTTGTCCTGGATTGGCAGAGACAGAATTTTCGATTGTTCGCTACCATGGAGATGAAGATAAAGCCAAATCTGTTTACGATGGATTTACGCCGTTGTATGGAGAAGATATTGCGGAAATCATACATTTTGCCTCCGAAAGACCTGCCCATGTTTGTATGAATGATATTGTCATCACTCCAACTGCTCAAGCTAGTTCTTTTTACGTAAACAAGTCATGAGGTTCTTTTTGATATTGATTGGGTTGAGTATGCTGTCTTCATGCGCTTACAAACATGAAGATGCAGATTTGGTGGTGCATAATGCGACCATTTACACTTGCAATCAAAATTTTGAAACGCATCAGGCCATGGCCATCAAAGATGGAAAGATTTTGGAGGTTGGACCAGAAAGACAAATTAGAAATAAGTACAGTGCCGATAAGGAAATCGATATGCGGGCTCGAGCGGTATATCCGGCATTCATCGGTGAAAAAGACCCCATATTGGCTTTTAAGAAAGCTTTGAAAGAGTTTCAAATAAAGGATGGGGATGATAGAAAGGATGTGCTTTTAACATTAACGCAATTCAAAGCCATTCAAGAGATGATGGAGGACGAGCAAGGAACACTTGAAAAGGGTAAGAAAGCCAATTTTTTTGTGACGAATTCGGATTTGGTGACAATCAAATGGTCTCTCTTGAATGATGTTGAAGTTGTTGAGACCTATGTAGAAGGGGGGAAGCAGTGAGTTTAGACGTATTCAGACAGCTCCAGCCAACGCATGCTCTTTTCATCAATTAAGTCTCCCAATTCAGACAATCTTTTGTAGAAAGCTTCAGGATCATCAAAGATTTCTCCTTGAGCAATTCTGTCGTTCATGTCTTTTTGTTCGGCCTCCAATTCCTCAATTTCTTTACCCAGAGAATCGTATTCTCTTTGTTCGTTATAACTGAGTTTGGTTTTTTCTTTTTTTGCAGAAGGTTGGGGCGGTTTTGTTGTACTGGCTTTTTGAGTTGTCTTATTCGCCTCTTTGAAAATGTCTTTCTTCTTCTCCAGGTAACTGCTGTATGCGCCTGGATGATCTTTAACATTTCCTTCA
This sequence comes from Bacteroidia bacterium, assembly GCA_030433115.1. Classification (GTDB taxonomy): domain Bacteria; phylum Bacteroidota; class Bacteroidia; order Flavobacteriales_D; family JAUILH01; genus JAUILH01. The sequence goes on from JAUILH010000012.1 coordinate 15,836, forward strand.
CCGGTAAATACAAACAAATGCTCCGCAATTTTATCGAGAAAAAACCTGTCGTGAGAGACCACCATTACGCAGCCCTGAAAATGATGGATGTAATCTTCCAATGCTGCCATGGCATATATATCCAGGTCATTGGTTGGCTCATCCAAAATGAGAAAATTCGGATTGGACATGAGCACAGTGAGTAGGTATAAGCGCTTTTTTTCTCCGCCACTCAGGGTATTCACATATTGCCAGTGCATGTCTCGTGGAAACAAAAATCGCTCGAGCATCTGTGCTGCTGAGAGTGTTTTTCCCTTTTCCAAAGGAATGAATTCGGCAATGTCCTTGATCACTTCAATCACGCGTTTGTCATCTTTAAATTGTAAGCCATCTTGAGAATAGTAGCCTATTTTTAAAGTTTCTCCATGAACTACTTTGCCACTTGAAGGGGCATAATTTTGAAGCATTAACTTGAGCAAACTCGTTTTCCCAACCCCATTCGAGCCTATGATGCCAACACGCTCATTTTTCTTGAAAATATAGGTGAAGTTCTTGAGTAACAATTTGTCATCAAAGCCAAAAGATACCTTGTGAAACTCCATAATCTTTGAGCCTAATCTCTCAGGTTTAATCCTCAATTCAAGCGTTTCCTCTTTGACTTTTTTAAGGGCTACTTTCTCAGTTTCATAGAAAGCATTTTGTCTTGATTTGGCTTTGGTCCCCCGAGCCTTGGGCATTCGTCTCATCCATTCTAGCTCTGTTCGGTAGAGGTTTTTTGCTTTTGCAATCGTCGCTTGTTCAATTTGAGCACGCTCTTCCTTTTTCTGCAAGAATGTAGAAAAATTGCCTAGATATTTAAAGGTTGTTTGACGGTCGAGTTCAATAATCGTATCACATACAAGTTCCAGAAAATACCTGTCGTGAGTGACCATTAAAATAGTGGAGTTGCTGGTTCTCAATTTACTTTCAAGCCACTCAATCATTTCCAGGTCCAGGTGATTTGTAGGCTCATCCAGAATCATAAAATCCGGTTCTGATGCCAAGATCTTCGCCAGGGCCAGACGTTTCTTTTGTCCACCAGACAACTCACCAATGATCTTGTCAAAATTGTCCAATTTCAATTGAGTGAGGATCTCCTTGATTTTCACATCTCCATCCCAGGCATTTAGTTCGTTCATCCGTTCAAGTGCCTGATCCATGTCGTAATTACCATCCATTGCCTTCTGATAATTGAGTATGGCTTGATGGTATTTGTTGTTGGCATCCAGTGCTGCCTGAAGGATGGTTTTTTTTGGATCAAATTTATCTTCCTGCTCTAAAAAAGCGACTTCAATACTTTTTCTGTAAACGATTTTGCCTTCATCTGGTGTGTCGTGATGACTTAATAGACTCAGTAAAGTGGATTTTCCAGCACCATTTCTGGCTACCAGAGCCACTTTGTCGCCTTTGTCAATTCCAAAAGTCACATCAGAGAAAAGTAGTTTTTCTCCAAATCGCTTGCTAATATTTTCTACGGATAGGTAGTTCATCAGGCATTTGCGGTTCCCAGTCTTTCTAATAAATGATCAGCTACTCTGAAACTATTGGCGTAGATGGTCCAGGTAAAAGTAACGCTGCCTCCGGTAGGCATAAAACTGCCGTCTGTTACATACAAATTATCAACATCATGTGCCCGACAATTCGCGTCAAGCACGGAAGTTTTAGGATCGGTGCCAAATCTGCAGCCACCAGCTTGTAAATTAAATGGTGGATTACCTCCTACACCCCAGGAGACATTTTTTCCGCCCACTTGTTTTAAAACTTCCACTGCTTTTTGGGAAACATATCGCCCTATTTTGATGTCCTGGTCATGAAAGCCTAATTTAACATTGGCCACCGGATCGTTCCATTTGTCTTTTACTTTTTTTGCCAGGCTTACATGACAGTTGTCATTCGGATTCCAATCCACAAATACCTCAAATTTCAGCATGCGTTGTTCCGTGAAATGGGCTTTCATTTTTTTCTTTAGTTCGCTTCCCCAGATCAATTTACCATTGTCTTTTTTGAGTTTAACAGCCTTGGTAATCGGATTGGCATGTTCCCATACAAAATCGGCCAGCCCACCTTTCACCTTTCCGCCCAAATCGGGATCATCAATTTCGTACCAATCATAGAGAGCTCTGTTGATGAACAATCCGGGAAGTGCCAATTTGAAAGCATCATCTTCAGAGAAATCAGAGTAGAATAAATTACAACTGCCAACACCGCCAGCCGAGAACACCAAATTTTTACCAACCTGATCGTAGTTGTTGGCCAGACCATGTTCAAATTCTTTGTTTTTACTCATGAGTAAAAGTCTGGAAGACTCAATGGCTTGACAGGCAACTACAAAAATGTCGGCTTCAACAGATTGTTTTTTTTCCTCACCATCATAGTACCAGGCTTTCACCAATTTGCCTTTTCCGTTCGTTTCAAGATGAAACACTTTCGCGTTGGGTATCAATTCGCAATTTCCAGTTGCCAGAGCACCATTGATTAGTGCAGCTCGAGAGCTCCCTTTAGCATCTGATGAACAGCCAAAACTACCGCAATAGTTAGACATGTAGCAGGCTGATCGGTCTTCTTTAGATCTGGATAAAATGGCTCTTGGGACCGGTACAAGGTTATAGCCAAGCTCTTTCCCGGCTGCATCTAATTTTTTGGCGACAATGTTCTCTGCAAGAGGGGGGTAAGGATAATCTTCCGTAGACCTTTCTTCGAGAAATGGATGATTGACTGCTCTGCCCGAAATACCTACTTCTGTTTCAACTTTTGTATAGTAGGGTTCCATGTCTTCATAGGAGATGGGCCAGTCAACAATGTTTGCGCCTTCGGTTGGACCATAGCTACTTAGCAGCTTAAAATCCTTCGGTTTCATTCGATGGAAATAGCCACTCATGAAGTTTGAAGAACCTCCAACCACGTTGCCCTGCCAAATATCTTTTCCAATGTCGTATGTATTTTTGGCTTCAAAACCATCTCCCTTTGGTCGGTTGAGAACGTGGCGTTCATCCCTCAAATCCGGTGTATAAACAGATCGTCTGGTAGCCACCATTTCATCTTTGGAGAAGTGCTCTGTTTTAATCCAGGGGCCTTTTTCCAGGACGATTACCTCATGACCGGCCTTAGACATTTCAGAAATGATAGGACCAGCGCCGGCACCACTTCCTATGACACAGATTCTAGCTTTCATTGATGGTGGAAAATATGTTGGGGTACATGATCTTTTGGGATGGTTCTGGTTGACCAGGCGTATGGTCCAACCATTTCCATCCTATTCTCTCGGGATTGCCATTGTAGATAGGGTGGGTGAGCATGGCCTCAAAAGACAAGGTCATGATTCTGGATAACCATGACTTTCCCCATGAAGTTTCGTAGGTTTTTCGTATAATGGTTTCTCTTTCGGATGCGTTCATAGACTCAAATTGCTTGGTATCAAATTGGTCTTCAAACTTTTTAAAACCATTGGCAACATAGTCTCTGTCAGAAGGGTCTATTAATTCATCCTGTAAGTACCAGTCAATATATTTATCAGCCAAAAAGTCCACGGCACCAGGACCATATTGGTCGGCTGGAATGAGTTGGTCCAGAATGGCTTGTTTCCAGGTAAGTTTGAGTGATGCATCTGCTTTGTCTTTTGAGTCATGTGTACAAGCCATGAGCCATGGCAATTGCGCTGCAACTCCTGTTAAGAGCACTCTTTGCATGAAAACTTTTCGGGATATGTCTCTGGAATCTTTGATATAACAATGTTATAAAATCTAACGATACTGTGAAGAGATTGAACAAAAAAAAACCCTGACTATCTGAGAAGCCAGGGTTTTTTATATCGTTTAGTGAGAATTACTCGCCACCTTCACATTTTCCTTCTTCACACTTACCTTCCTCACATTTTCCTTCTTCGCACTTACCTTCCTCACATTTTCCTTCTTCACACTTACCTTCTTCGCACTTACCTTCTTCACACTTGTGCTCTTCGCTATCTCCACCTTCACATTTTCCTTCTTCACACTTACCTTCTTCACACTTGTGCTCTTCACCAGCACCTTCGTCCGTTCCTTCTTCGGCACCAGCTTCATCGTTGTTAGCAGGTGCTTCAGTTTTCTCTTCGTCTTTCTTTTCTTCGTCTTTTTCCTCACCACAGCTAGTTAAAGAAACTGATGCAGTGAAAGCCAATACAAGCCCTAGGCTTAATAATTTTAATGTCTTTTTCATCTTAATTAATTTCACGTTTGCGGCAAATATATGCCAATTAGTAATAATAACAAACCATCATGCCTTATTTTCACAGAAATAGCGGATTGTGTCAACAAAACGACAGTAGTTTTTCACAATAATGGCACTGATGAGTAAAAATGATGTTTATTGCACGTATCCTTTTATAATAAGGGACTTAAACCAAATTAACTAATTCAGATTATCATGAAAAAATTATTGTTTAGTGCTTGTATGTTAAGCATGATGGCGTTTGTAGCTTGTGGAGACGACAAGAAAGATGAGGATGGAGAAGAAGGAAAAGATGGCAAATCTTCAGGACCCGGTTTGTGTGATTGCGTCAATATGGATATGGAGACAGCGGACGACAAATTGAAAGACGCATGTAAAGAAATGGAAAAAGAGTGGAAGGATAAATATGAGAACGCTTCAGATGAAGAGAAGAAGGAACTCATGGAAAAGGTAAAAGACTGTGAAGGATAGTCTACCCATATATTTTTGAGATAAGGTGGTCGTATTTTTTTGCGATCACCTTTCTTTTTAGCTTCAAAGTTGGGGTCAATTCACCTGTTTCTACGGTCCATTCTTGCGGACAGATTTCAAATCTTTTGATTTGCTCCCAGTTTCCAAAATGTCCATTATAACTGTCTACTTCTTGTTGAAGTCTTTGGACGAAAGCTTCACTTTTCTCAGGCGAATTGACGTCAATTTCATGTCCTTTTCGTTTTGCCCATTCTTTAACAAATTCCATGTCCGGAACGATCAAAGCCGACGGGTGCTTCTGGTTTTCTCCAATCACCATCAATTGGGCAATAAATCTTGATTCTTTGAACTTGTTTTCCATCACCTGTGGAGCAATGTATTTACCTCCGGAAGTTTTGAAAATCTCTTTCTTTCTATCAGTTATTTTTAAGTATTGATCTTCCTGAAAAATTCCTATGTCGCCAGTGTGAAACCAGCCATCTTCGTCGATCACTTCTACCGTTAAATCAGGTTGTTTGTAGTAGCCCATCATTAGGTTGGGACCTTTTACTAAAATCTCTCCGTCTTCAGCAATTTTAACATCTACGCCTTTTATCAATCTTCCAACGGTTCCTATTCTCAAGCCATCATTGTCAAAGCAATTCACACTAACTACAGGTGAAGTCTCTGTTAAGCCGTAACCCTCAAAAACAGGAATGCCGGCAGCGATGAACACACGTGCCAATCTGGGTTGCAAAGCAGCTGATCCGGACGCGACTGCCTTACAGTTTCCTCCCAATGCAGCCTGCCATTTGCTGAAAATCAGTTTTCGAGCCACCTTCAATTTGGCATGATACCAACTACTTTTACCAACAACATCATACTCTTGCCCCAATTCAAGCGCCCAAAAGAACAATTTCCTCTTGATGCCCGTAAGTTCAGAGCCTTTAGCAACAATTTTATCATAAACTTTTTCCAGTAAGCGAGGAACGGCCGTGAAAACATGCGGTTTTACATCTCTTAAATCGTCACCAATGGTTTCCATGGATTCTGCAAAATATACCTGGACACCCAAAGATTGGTACAAATACAAAAGCATGCGTTCGTAGACATGACACACTGGTAAGAAGCTCAAGGCTTTGTCGCCCGAATCACAAGGAATGCGTTCTTCACAAGCCACCACATTGGAGACCAGATTGCTGTGAGACAGCATGACTCCTTTTGGTCTGCCAGTAGTTCCTGATGTGTATATAATGGTAGCCATGTCCTCAGGTTTTACATTTGCTCTATGCGAAGACAAGTCTTCATTGGATGTTTTACCAGTTTCAACAATTTCCATCCAATTTGCGGCTCCCGAAATCTCATTAAACGTGTAAATTGATTGAAGAGAAGGTACCTGATCTTTGATTAAGTTGACCTTGTCTAGAAGTTCCTGATCACTTACGATCACCATTTTTACTTCTGCATGATTGAAAATATATTGAAAGTCATCTGCTGAAATAGTGGGGTAAACCGGCACGTTGATAATGCCAATTTGAAGCATTCCGATATCAGAAATCGACCATTCACTTCTATTATTAGAAATTACAGCGACTTTGTCTCCGGCAACAAGTCCTTGTTTCAGCAAGCCCCGACTAAAATGATCAGCGAGTTCAACAACTTCTTCTGTTGATCTTGTGCGCCATTTTCCGTCAATTTTGTCTGCAAAAGCAGCAGGTTGAGGAAAATTATTGTTCTGATGATGAATGATGTCAAACAGTCGTGTAAATGATCTAGGTTCCATGAATGGGTTTTATAAATAAATACGAAAAATTTAGCCCAATCGTTTCAAAAAAAGAAAACGAAAATTCTAAGTTTTATTTCTATCAAAGATATAATTTGAAATAAATTAAATAAGCTGTAACTTTTAAAGGGTCTTAATTGTTTGCCTAATGAGACTGAAAAAGCTGTGACTAAAGAGGAGTACAATATTTGTGTGAAAGACTTGTCGGAACGGGTGTACCGTTTTGCCTACAAGTTTATGCGTAATGATGCTGAAGCACAAGATGTTGTACAAGATGCCTTTGAGAAGCTTTGGAAAAACTTAGGCAAAGTTGAGCCGGAAAAAGCCCGTTCATGGTTGTTCACTACTGCACACAATGCCATGATCAATACGATCAAAAAGAACAGGCGAACAGAAAGTACAGACGACTATTCTGCCTGGGAACCGATGAGTGCCAATGATGCTCGTAGGTATGAGATGAAGGAAATTCTCGACATGTGTTTGGAAAAATTGCCTTCAACCCAGAGGTCTATCATCCTACTAAGGGATATTGAAGGCTATTCATACCAGGACATAGGAGACATACTCGATCTCAATGAATCTCAAGTCAAAGTGTACCTTTTCAGAGCTCGAAAAAAAATTAAGGACTACATAAAAGATATAAGACTGCTATCATGATAAATGTTGAACACATAGAAGAACTGATGTTCGATTATTTTGAAGGGAACCTCTCCCCGGAAAAAATGAAAGAACTTGAAAAGTTTGTTCAGGACAACCCGTCCTACCAGGTTGATTTTGATTCCTGGAAAGACAGTTACGTTGAGCAAGATGATAAAAAGATGCCGTTTGCTTATACCTCACTATTGGCAGGTACAGGTGCTGCCTGGTTGAAATGGGCAGGGCTTGGTTTGGTGCTCTTTTTTGCCGGATACGGGACTTACGCCTATTTAAATCGGGGTGAAGCCGCTACAGACACTGCTCAAAATCAGGTGATCGAAAAATCTGAAACTGATAATGTGTTAATAAGAGAAGCGTTGACGTCTGATATTGAGCCTCAACAATTGACCTCTAAGAAAGATGATCCTATCGCAATGGCTGAGAGAGGAGTCGGAAACGATCATCAATCCGTGAATCAAGGTTCTGGAGAAGGAACTGGAACAGAAAACGACCATCCAAGGGATCGAGACTCTTTGAAAGATGGTGTGTCTGCAGGTTTAGATAAGAGTTCTCAGAATGCAAAAGTTTCCAATAAAACGAAACGCTCAAAAGATGCTTCTGGAAAAGCAAAGCGTGGTCGAACTTCCAATAAATCCATTACGTCACAAGCCTATGGGGAGTCAAAAGCAGAAGATCCAAAAGGAAAGACTAAACGATATGCATTTTCAAAAAAGAGTCAGGATCAGCCTGAACACAAGAATCTAGCTTTGGCACAGGCTGTCAATTTCTTTGAAGATGGCAGTAGAGGAGGCGCCAATCAGTTTTCATATGATGGCAGTTTCCCATCCCTAAATCTATCCAACAGAAACAGTAAGAAAACTGGTAGAGAGTCTGGATTGGCAAGGTTAATCAGAAATATTTCTAATGGTATATTGCCTGTTCAGGAGTTGGGATTGAGAAACTTCAGAGACCCCTATTTTGTCATTCCTGAATTCAAATCGGCTATTGCACAAAATGGTGGTTATGCCGGGTCATTTGGTGGACTGAGAGCCAAACTGTCTTATAGATACATGAGTGGCGTTCATCAGGCCAACGCATCTTTTGATACGCGATTTGGCAATGATTTTAAAATCGGAGCAGGTGGGATGATTAACCAATTGCTATATGAAGATGATAACATCAAATCCAGTAAAACAGACATTGCACTGATTTTTGCTCCGAAATTTGAATTGAGCAGAACGGCGTCTTTCTCTCCAAGCATTACCCTCAATGCCGGAAGACAATTGCATATGATCAAGCAGGGTATTTTTAATTCCGTTGAGTTGGAAAGAGGGCAGGTTATTAATGTAGGAACTGAGCTTGAAACGGATAGTTTGATGCCAGGAACGATCAATCACGATTATGTAGACATGAGTGTGGGAGGTATGTTGCAAACTAAGTCCTTTCATTTAGGATTCCAGTTGAACAATTTGTTCACAAGTACATACAATGCCAATTACCTTGATTTGGTAGGAGCGGCGTCTACACCTTTAGATTTAAAAGTAGTGCTAGGAACGGACTATAAGTACAGCGACTTTTCATCAACTACGTTCTCTCCAAGTATTGTATTCAATCAAAGAGGTAACTATACGGATGTTTGGATGGGCGCCTACATGAGAACGGGTAAATTGTTAATCGGTGCTAACTATGGAAATCATGGTGAAGGTGCAGCAATGATTGGTATTCAAACACCAAGAATGAGATTTACCCTGTCTGGAGATTACACGAAAAGATATTTGTTGAATGAAAAGACTTTCTCTTTTGGAACCTCATTAAGATTGTTCCTAGGGAAAAAGTCTAGACCAACTGATTTACCACAAACATAAATTTAGGATCATGAGGAGATTACTACTACTTGTTGCAGTTGGCTGTTGCACATTGGGATCTGAGAATGCGTTTGGACAAGATCCTGAGTTCTCACAATTTTATTCTAATCCGTTGTACCTGAATCCGGCATTTGCAGGATCACATCAATGCCCCAGAGTAGCTTTGAATTACAGAAATCAATGGCCTGCGTTGTCAGGGACTTTCGTTACTCAAAGTGTGAGTTATGATCAGGGTGTAGATGCACTTTATGGAGGTTTAGGTTTGATGGTGGTGAGCGATCAGGCGGGAAGAGGAATTTTAAAAACGAACCGGGTGAGTGGTCAATACGCCTATCAAGGAAATATTACCAATGGATTTAGTATCCGGGTTGGTGTGGAAGCGACTTATTTTCAGAGAACTTTGGATTGGAGTAAACTGACTTTTGGAGATATGATTGATGACCGCAGAGGATTTATATACCAAACCAGCGACATACCCAGAGGAGGCAGTGTGAGCGGGATTGATATTTCTGCTGGAATTTTGGGTTTCTCGGAAAACTTTTTCATTGGAGTTGCCGGACACCATCTAACTGAACCAGATGAATCTTTAATAGGAAGTCAAGATGGTAGCCCCATTCCCATGAAATTGACTGGTCACGCAGGTGCTGTTATTGAATTGGGCGGGGGAGGACCTTACTCTGGAGGTGCCACTTTGTCGCCTAATATTATGTACCGTCAGCAAGCCGGATTTAGACAATTAAATATGGGATTGTATATCACCCAGGGTGTTCTAACCGGAGGTGTCTGGTATAGAAACAAAGACGCCTTTATAGTGAGTTTAGGCATTAAAACAGGTATGTTCCAGTTTGGTTATACTTATGATGTGACCGTGAGCAAATTGGCGAATGCCTCTGCTGGGTCTCATGAAATTGGCATGATGTTCAATTTTGACTGTCAACCAAAGAAGCGAAAATTTAGAGTGATTCGCTGTCCTTCGTTCTAGAATTAGGTCATAAATTTACTGCAATGCGTACCTTTGGGCATGGCATTTCCTGAACTATTCGAAAAGCGATTAAAGATTTTTGGTGATCAATCGGCTAAAATTTTGGCGGCATTGAAAGGAAACCCAATCTTGTCTATTCGCCTTAACTCGAATAAATTCCAAAAAACACTTAATCTCAGTAAAGTTCAATGGTGTGATAATGCCTATTATTTAAAATCACGCCCTTTATTCGCGGCCGATCCTTTGTGGCATTCGGGACACTATTACGTGCAGGAAGCCAGTTCTATGTTTATTGCGTGCATCCTAAAGGCCATCAATCTGGAGAATCCCGTTATGTTGGATGCTTGTGCCGCTCCCGGTGGAAAGAGCACTTTGCTTCAAGAGTTTTTGGGAACTTCCGGATTATTGGTGTCCAATGAGGTCATTCAATCCAGAGTGGGTGTACTATCAGAAAACCTGACTAAATGGGGAAATCATAGACGGGTGATTGTTTCAAATGATACAAGTCAGTTTAAAACCTTGCCAGAAACTTTTGATGTGGTTTTGGTAGATGCACCTTGTTCCGGAGAGGGGATGTTTAGGAAGGATAAAAATGCCAGTCAGTATTGGGATGAGAATTTGGTGAATTTGTGTGCCGCCCGACAAAAGAAGATTTCACATGGATTGCTTGATTCAATAAAAGAAGGCGGGTATTTGATCTATTCTACCTGTACTTTTAATGAGGAAGAGAACGAGCATGTGATTCGGGATTTAATTGAGACCCATGACTTTGAAAAAGTGGACATAGAGATTACTGGATTAAATGGAATTACGATTCGGGAAGAACAAGGAAACGCTATCTACCGATTTTTACCTGGCATCAGCGAAGGAGAAGGGTTCACATGTTGTGTATTGAGAAAGGCGTTTAAGAGCAAGGTTAAAAGAGAAAAACCAGGTCGATCAAGTCTTCGAGCATGTAGTTTGAGATTACCTGGTGTAAAAAAACACGACTCCATTCTACAATCCAAAGAGGGAAACATTCTGGCATTCCCGTCAGCTCGGCTTAACCTATTGTCAAAGCTTGAAGCACATCTAAATGTCCAGTCTTTTGGACATAATTTGTACAAAGAAATCAAGGGTAAGTTAAAACCAGAAGATGAATTGAGTTTATGGTCAGAGTTAGACCTGAATTTAATTGAAACGAGAGAATTGAATTATGAAGAAGCCATTCAGGTACTGATGAAGGCCGGAATTCCCAGCAGTGGACAGAAAGGCTATCAAATTGCATGTTTTGAGAACTATCCTTTGGCTGTTCTGAATGACCTGGGCAATCGTGTCAATAACAATTTCCCCAAGTCATACAGGCTGAGAAAGCGACAAGCTGATACATTCTCGGTTCTATCCTACCTTGAAGACAAGTGAATTTAAAATGTCTTCTCCATCTGCCACATGTGCGCTATCTGACCAAATACCTATTTGAATTATCGCATCTTCCTTTACTTGATACCGAAGGAATGTGTAATTGCCTTTGTCGTCATGCCCATTAATTTTACCAACTGAACCTAAGGCATTCTGCGCTTGAGAAAAGGTAATTTCAATCAATCTGCTCGTTTTCACAAGAGATTTTACCGATCCTTCATGGATACTCTTATAAATGGAATCATTGGGATTTGTCTTCCTATTAAGGTAGTCGATTTCTTCAACTGCCATGTGCAGGCTGTCGCTTTTCCAAGAATGACTGATTCTCAGAAAACCGTTTGCTTCAATGGTGTCGGACTTGTATGCATCCGGAAAATTCACAATGCAATGCTCGTCTTCAAGTTTGTATGGTGATGCGGTTGAAGAGTCTTGGGGTTCCTTAGAAGTGTTTTTCTCAGCCACTTTTTGGTCCTCAGAACCACACCCAATCAAAATGATTGTTAATATTACAGTATGAACCACTAAACGTCCCATCATGGAATTTCTTGACCCAAAATTAGACGAATTTGTTTGTAATCACAGTGAAAAGGAGCCCGAATTGCTCTATGAACTGAACCGTGATACCCACTTAAATGTACTTCAACCAAGGATGTTGTCAGGTCATTTGCAAGGTCGGGTGCTTAGCATGTTGTCTCATATGATTCAGCCAAAACGCATCTTGGAAATTGGGACTTATACTGGCTACAGTGCACTATCCATGGCAGAAGGACTCCAGGAAGGTGGTGAGATCATTACCATCGATATCAATGAAGAATTGGAAACCAGGATCAGATCGTATTTCGATAAGTCAGATTATGGAAACAACATTGATTTGAGAATCGGGAATGCTCTGGAGATCATACCAACGTTGGATAAGAATTTCGACATGGTTTTTATTGATGCCGACAAAGACAACTATCTGAACTATTACAAAATGATTATAGATGATTTGCCCTCAGGTGCTTATGTAATTGCAGACAATGTACTTTGGAGTGGGAAGGTTATTGAGGATGAAAGGACAATGGATTTGGATACAAAGTCTTTATTGGAATACAACCGATTTATGCAGAATGATGACCGTGTTCAAAACGTGTTATTTCCGGTAAGGGATGGTTTGATGATTTGTAGGAAGTTGTGATCCTACCCATAAATCTTCAAACCAAAAGCAAATCTTGGCAATTCAGGGTATCTATAGCCGTCGTGTTCCTTAAAATGATTGCTCAGTCGATATTTGGCATAAAGTGTAATGCCTCCAATTCCAAATCTGAATTCCGGACCAAATTGAAGTTTGTTGATATATTTCAACTTCCGTTCAAATACTTTGGTAGAATTGTTGTCCGGTAAATTAGTGTCGTTCACCCTGTAGGTTCTTCTTGTGATGAATTGATAAGAGCCCCAAAAGGCAAAATCTGTATAAACACCATGGCTGTCGCCTCTTTTTAGTGTGTAAGTCAGGCGTATGAATGGGGATATGGTGTAGTCCAGTGCCCAAAACTTTTCACGTTTGTATTTAAATGAATTTGCGAAAACTTTGTTGTCCGTTTGTTTGATAGAATACTGATTGAAGCCAAAAATACTCTCTATTCCCAATCCGAAAAACTTGGTAGGTTGAATTTTGGAATAGCCGCCATATTGAAGTTGAAAGGATTTTCCGAAATTAATCTGCACAGAGTCATTGATCGTTGGACCGGTCAGGAAACCAGCTCCAAAAACCCCTCCGGCATGAGACAGTTTTCCCGGTCCCATGTCGGTATCCTCATCTTCATCCACATTGTGCATCAACAATACCGTTTGAGCAAACAGTAAGCCTGGCAAACATAGTAATATCAAAAGGCTTAAGAGTCTCATAACTTCACCTCCTTTGTATAACCTTTATAATGCATCCGGAGAATTTTTCCTTTCAAAGAATCGTCAATTGGAATGTCAAGTACGGTTTGGTTCTCGACTCCAATCACATAATAGATGTCCAGATAGGACCCGGGAGACCCAATTGAGTAGAAAAAATAGTCAGGCGAATTACTGAATATTCCCGAGCTACTTGTACTGAAATGACTGTCCCCGTAGTGTAAAAATGCCTCTCCTTCCGTATTAAGTACTTCATTACCGTGCGGATGATTAAAATCTAAAGAATGCTTGCTACCGTAATAATTTAGCATGGGCAATGACGCTCTGGAGAACATCACCGACTCAATATTCACTTTAAATTGGCTACTGTCATAGCTCACAATCAACGGATCTGAGATAGGTCTTTTTGGAATAGTATCGAAAAAGTAACTCGCTTGCGGCACGCCATATCCATGTGCATAATCGTAGTAGGGATGTAGTTCTCCTGAAGACTCAAGGGCTCTGAAAAGTTCCATGACTGTTCTGCTGCGATTAGCTTGCCAGGCACAAGCTGCAAATCCACAGGTCAGCGGACTGGCAAAAGAGGTGCCTGTGACCATTTGTAGCGAGTTTTTACTCATCACCATCGCATAACCAAATGCAGATACATTGGGTTTCAGGCGCTTGTCGGCAGATGGGCCATAACTACTCCAGGAAGCTTGAATGTTGGTCCAGGGATTAATGGCACCAACGGCCAATACGGAATCCGCATCTGCAGGGGCACCAATGGTTCTCCAATCCACGTCATCGCCTTCATTTCCAGCAGAATTCACCACTAAAATACCTTTTGACGCCGCCAAATTCCCGGTTCTTGTCACCAGGGCACTCACACCATCCATATCTTTTCTGAAATACAAACGTTTTGTATATCCAAGAGAGCTATTGATCAATTGAGCCCCATTCTTATCGGCCCATTCCATAGCGGCCAACCAGTTTTCTTCATCCGACAAGCCTTCACTGAATACGTTTTCGGTTCTCGCTAACAAGAATTCAGCATCAGTAGCCATGCCCAGCGGAATGCCATCAACCATTCCGGCAATATTACTTAGGACCATGGTGCCATGCGTATGTCCTTTGTATGTGTTGTCTTTATTTTTAATAAAATCCCTATGGGCAATGATTTTCTTTTTGTGTCGAATGTGTTCAAATGCTTGTAAGTAATCTACTCCCGGAAACCCAGCATCCAGAATGGCAATGCGCATGCCTTCACCTGTTAAACCTGCTTTTCTAAACAAGTCACCTTGCATCCGTTTAATTTGAGCCTTCGCAAGTTTCAATTGTCCCTGAGTAAATTCAAGGTCAACGCCAGCCAGTTCTGCCTTGCTTTCACCAAATTTTAAGACTTTACGTACATGTGGTAGATTTTTAATCTGATCAATGTTGTTCAAGTCTGTAAAAACTACTACCCCGTTATGCCAACGCAGGGCTCTGCCGGTTGAATCAACAAGAAGTGATAGGGAAGAGATGTAATCTTGCCTTACCGGTTTGTCGGTGATATGGTCTAAACTGTAACCATGCTGCTGCCGTCTTTCAATGGCCTTGGCGTCAAAGTAGCTATGCGGATTAAATTCCACCCCATCCTTGTCCGTGAAAATCACCAAATACTTGTGGTTCTGCTGTGCAAAAGAAAATGCAGTCAGAAAACATAGAATTATGGATAAATGATGACGAAACATAAGTATTCCAAAAAGATTGCTTAAAATTAGCGAAACTTTTCCTGAAACTATGATTAAAGTTGATCTAAGAAGCGATACCGTGACAAAACCTTGCCGGGGCATGATGGAAGGTATGATGCAGGCCAGACTAGGAGATGATGTTTTTGAAGAAGACCCTGGAATCATTGAGTTGGAAGAATATGGTGCACAGCTGTTTGGTAAAGAAGCGGCTATTTTTTGTCCTTCTGGCACCATGACAAATCAGATTGCCATCAGGCTTCATACTTTTATTGGTGCTGAGGTTATTTGCCATGAAGATGCCCATGTTTATCAGTACGAAGGAGCTGGAATAGCTGTCAACTCAGGTGCTTCAGTGAAATTGCTCAAAGGGAATCGTGGTCGCATTACAGCGGAAGATGTAGAAACAGGCATTAATCCGGACGATATCCATAAAGGTGTGACTTCATTGGTATGTGTGGAAGATACTAGTAACCGTGGTGGAGGATGTGTGTATGACGTGGAAGAATTGAAGAGGATCAGACGGGTTTGTGACCAGCATGAGCTGCCGCTTCACTGTGACGGTGCCCGTTTATTTAATTCCTTAGTGGTGAGGAATGATAACTATATTGACTATGGACAGTTGTTTGATACCATTTCAATTTGTTTATCCAAGGGGCTTGGGGCACCAATTGGGTCTCTTTTGCTGGGAACTAAAGAACATATAAAGAAAGCGAGACGTATTAGAAAAGTATTTGGTGGAGGCATGAGACAAGTCGGTCTTTTAGGCGCCGCTGGTTTATTCGCTTTGAAAAATAATATTGATAGGTTAACTGAGGATCATAAAAGGGCTGCGAATATTGGTCGTTTTTTAACAGGTTTACCTTATGTAGATTCTGTATTACCTGTTGAAACCAATATTGTTGTCTTTAACCTGTCTGATTCAATTAAGCCTAAAGATTTTCTGAATTTTTTGCAGCAAAATAATGTGCTGGCTGTACCTTTTGGTGGACAGTCTATTCGCTTTGTGACACACAAGGATTTTAATGACGATCATTGTGACCGCTTGTATGAAGTTCTTAAAAAACACACCACTTAATGGTAATTAACAAGGTCATAGGATGTCTTGTGTTGAGTCTACTGTTATCGGGCTGTTCGAGTGAAGGCTCACACCCTGAAAAAGTTGACGTGGAAGTGGAACCTGAAAACCATGTTAACCCAAAACTGGCTCACCGGGAAGACAGTCTTTTGGAAGACCCTGGACCCATTGAAAAAGGAGCAAATTCCGGGTACATCCACTTCTTGTCTCATTATACAGAGGCCTACGATACCGTTTTTAATTCAAAATCATTACTGCTCGATCGATTTACAAGTGAAAAAGCGGTCAAAAAATCAATCAAAAGAAAGCAAGATGTTTTTCTAAGAGACAGTTCAGGAATAACGCCCATGGCCCATTTGTGGCACTATGAGTATCGCGATAGTGCCCAATTGGCGAATGTGTTGAGAAACTGGTTTTTCGAATTCGGTGATGCCAGAAGTGAAATTAAATTGGGTGTAAATACGCAGGTCGATTCGGAGCCAGGAATCATCATTATTAATGAATTCGAGATAGATGTGTTGTATGTGGATTGTGATCACTACGCGTCATTTTCCTGGAATGATAAGGGGCAGAGTTACCGCAATACTTTGATTAAGGACAATTCAACAGTTTTTAGAATAGATTGTGATGGTGAATTAATCTGGGAACAATTTTCACTGCCTGAAGAGGAAGTAGAGGAGGCTGAAACAAACGAGCACACTGATGAGAATGTTGGCGAAAACGAGACCCCATGAACCTGCTTGAGCCAATTCAACGGTTTCCATGCTAAAGGTGCTAAAGGTGCTATAGCCCCCGCATAATCCTACTGCGAGAAAGTAAAACCAGAAATTGTTGGGTTTAATTTCGTCCTTGAATTGGTAGACTACTAATCCCAGCAGAATACAAGCCAGAATATTACTTACAATAGTACCCCAGGGTAAATCGGATTTGATTTGTGCATTCACCAGACGGCCAGTTCCATATCTCAGAAGGCTGCCAATACCTCCTCCAAGAAATATGGCCAGATACATCATGGTTTAATTTTTTTGAGAATAACTTTTGTAAATAGCAGGGAGAGTAAATAACCGATGGTTCCGCCAAGGAGTCCTCCAAAAATGACATCAGCAGGATAATGAACGCCCATATAAATTCGGCTATAACTTATTAGTAAGGCCCACACCAAAAGCACAGGAAGTACCCAGGAAAATTTCTTTTTCAAAATCTGACCACAGAAAATGGCGATCGCAAAACTATTGGCAGCATGTCCGGAAACAAAACCGTATTGTCCCCCTTTGTAGTAATTGCCATCAAAATCTTTCACTAAATGAACCAGATGTTGAAAATCCTGATTGTGTGACGGTCGGTAACGCATTACAGTCTCTTTAAGTCCGTAAGTAGCTATGGCATCCGTTAAACCAACTGCAGCAACGCCAGCAAGTAATGCAATGCCTGCACCTTTCCAACCATGTGCCCGGTAGAACAAAAAGATCATCAACAAGTAAAGGGGAATCCATAAGTATTTGTAAGACACATACCACATAATGCTATCCCACATAGGAGTGTGCATGCCATTAATTTGTTTGAACAAATTGACATCAAAATTCTCCAGTGCCGTTAGTAATTCCTGCATTACTCGTTAATTGCGTTCCACAGCATGTCTTTGAGTTCTGTTAAACCCATTTGAGCAACTGATGATATAAATATATGAGGAATTTGTGGTAAATCCTGCTTCATTTCGTTTTTGAGTTCCTCATCCAACATATCTGATTTGGATATGGCAAGAATTCTTTCCTTGTCCAATAATTCCGGATTATACTGTTTAAGTTCATTGAGCAATATTTGATACTCTTTATGGATATCGTCACTGTCTGCCGGTACCATAAACAACAAAATAGAATTTCGTTCAATGTGTCTCAAAAAGCGAATTCCCAGTCCTTTTCCTTCAGAAGCGCCTTCAATAATCCCCGGAATATCAGCCATTACAAAAGACCGATGATCTCTGTATGGAACCATTCCTAAATTTGGAACCAGTGTAGTAAACGGATAATTGGCAATTTCAGGTTTGGCGGCTGAAATGACAGACAATAAGGTAGATTTTCCCGCATTCGGGAATCCTACAAGACCAACATCTGCAAGCACTTTGAGTTCAAGCACTTTCCATTCTTCTTTCCCGGGAATTCCAGGTTGAGCATAGCGTGGCGTTTGGTTAGTTGGCGATTTGAAGTGGGCATTGCCACGTCCCCCTTTTCCACCTTCAACCAAAATATGGGTTTCGCCATCTTCAGTAATTTCGAAAATGACTTCATTGGTCTCTGGATCACGGGCTATTGTTCCTAGTGGGACCTCCAGGATTTCATCACGACCAGTTTTTCCGGAACTATGGCTAGGACCACCGCTATCTCCTGCGCCGGCTATTACGTGCTTTCGATACTTGAGATGCAGTAAGGTCCAGAGTTGAGCGTTCCCACGAACGATCACATGTCCACCCCTGCCACCATCACCACCATCAGGTCCTCCTTTGGAGTTCAAACGATCTCTGTGAAGATGGGATGAACCTTGTCCGCCTTTTCCAGACCGACAACAAATCTTGACGTAGTCAACAAAATTGCTTCCGGCCATGTCGTTTTATGCTTCTACACCATCAATGGCAGTGAATAGTCTTTCAGTAATCTCTTCAATAGAACCAATGCCATCAATAGCTTTGTACTTACCTTGTTCTTTATAATGACTGGCTACAGGTGCAGTCTGTTTATTGTACACATCAATTCTGTTCTGAATGATCTCTGGATCAGCGTCATCTGGTCTGCCACTATCAATGGCTCTGTTTTTCAAACGTGTTCTCAATTCCTCTTCTTCAACTTCCAGCGCAAGCATGAAAGTAACGGATGTTCCTTTTGACGCTAAAAAACTATCTAAAGCCTCAGCTTGAGCAGAGGTTCTGGGGAAACCGTCGTAAATAACACCTTTGGCATCCGGGTGCTTTTGAACTTCTGATTCCAAAATCTTAATGGTAATGTCATCAGGAACTAAATTTCCTTTGTCAGAGTAGCTCTTAGCCAATTTAGCCAAATCAGATTGAGGGTCAAGACCTCTGAATACATCTCCTGTTGAAATGTGAACCAAACCGTATTTTTGAGCTAATTTTTCGCTTTGGGTGCCTTTGCCTGCACCTGGAGGGCCGAATAAAACAATGTTTAACATGTTGTTTTTTGTTTCTGAAAGTTTCAGGATTTCGTTGATATTTCTTCCCAAACCATCATAGTCAAGTCCATAACCCACTACGAATTTGTTCGGAATTTCAAATCCTGTGTATTTCAATTTATACTCTTTTTGGTAGGCGTCTTTTTTGAATAAAAGGGTCGCAATTTCGACACTCAAGGCGCCTTTTTCAATCATGTAATTGTTGAGGTATTCTAGTGTGATACCAGTGTCCACAATGTCCTCAATTAAAACGACATGGCGTCCCTTGATCTCATCCTGCAATCCAAGTACATTCTTCACCTGACCGGATGTTTCCGTGCCTTCATATGAGCTAACTTTAATAAAACTAAGGTCGCTGATGATGTCTATTTCTTTTAAAAGATCGGATGCAAACATGAAGGCACCATTCAAAACAATTACGAATAAAGGATCTTTATCTGCGTAATCCAGGGTGATTTGTTTACCCATGGTTTGAATGCGCTCAGCAATGGTTTCCTTACTGAGAAAAGGACCGAATTGCTTGTCGTGTAATTTAATCAATGCCATGATTTGGACTGCAAAAATAGGAAAAATGCAGGGGATCAGGAAATAATGGTGACGAGCGGTGGATATTGTGGATAATTATTAATGGAAAATGATCGTTGCGCTCAAGTGTTAAAAAAGATGTGTTTTAAGGATTTTTAGAACAAAAAGGCAACTTCTGTTTGAAGCAGACGTCTTCAATTTGACTACTCACTCAAACGCTATTTGTAATGAAAAAACTACTTCTAATTGCCTCACTGTTAATTACTTTTATTTCAAATTTATCTGCTCAAATTCAGTTTTCATGTAGCAATGGAACAGATTCAGTTGTGTACGATATTTATACTACGGATTTATCTTGCGCGAATGCCTGCGATGGATCGGCTTACATTCAAATGATCAGCGGGAATGCCGACTATGTTCAGTGGCAAGGGCCCAATGGTTTTAACCAAAGTGGTCCTGGTTTAACGGCTTTTAACGGACTCTGTCCGGGCACTTACACCGTAGTAGTCAACGACCTGACTTTTGGGATAGCTTGTACCGGTCAATTCGTAATCAATTCTCCAACATTTTTACTGTTATCTGCGAGCTCAACCAATGAAACATCTCCTGGAGCAAATGATGGCACAGTGTCAGCCGCAGCTACCGGAGGAACTCCAGGCTATTTCTATGAACTCTATTTAAATGGAAATGTCATAAGCAGCAATACAACTGGGAGCTTTTCGGGTCTTTCTCCAGGAAATTATATGGTTTGTGTCACGGATGTAAATGGCTGTCAAACTTGTGAGAACAACATACTCGTACAGAGTTCATGCAATTTAATCAATACTGTAAATCCGATCAGTGAGGTTTGTCCTGGATCATGCGATGGCGCCATATTTGTTTCAAGTACCAATGGACTAGCTCCCTACATGGCTAGCATTGATGGTGGTGCAACCTGGTCTACTTATACCTCTACATATGCTTTTCAAAATTTGTGTGCTGGCATTTATGTTGTCGATATTGTTGATACCAATGGTTGTACCGATATTATTACGGTAGTCGTTGGAAGTGGTTCAACCTTCCAAGCACAAGTCCAGGTGGATGCCCAGGACACCGCATCAAATTGCACGGGAGCCATGTCGGCTTATACTACTGGGAATCCCGGGACAATTGTGTCCTATGAATGGCTAAACTGTAATACAGGAAATTCTTTTAATACAACTCAAAGTGTGAGTGGATTATGCTCTGGAGCTTATCAGGTTGTAATAACCAATGCAAATGGATGTGCAGATACCAGTGCGTGTGATTCTGTCGCTTTGGTCAATAATTCATGTAATGTGGTTGGAACATATAACGCTCAGCCAGAAACTTGCCCAGGTGCGTGTGATGGTGTGCTTATCGTGGATGTTTTCGGAGGGACACTACCATATATGATTACCGTTAATGGCAGCATGACACAAATGGTTACCACTTCAACGGCATTTTTCCCTAACATGTGTGCAGGTGTCTATCAGGTAGATATTGTAGATGCTAACGGCTGTACATACTTTATACCCGCCGTGACGGTTTGGACGAACTCGAATTTATCCTTAAGTCAAACTAATATGACCAATGAGAGTGCGAATGGGACCAATGATGGTACCTTAAGTTTCTCCGCTACTGGTGGCTCATCACCGTATTCTTTCAATTTGGCAGGGACCGTTAATACGACTGGAAACTTTAATGGTTTATCAAGCGGTTGGTATAGTATCTGTGTTACTGACAACAGTGGTTGCCAGTTGTGCGATAGTGCTTATGTTGGTTTGGACTCTACTTCATGTAATTTAAATGCAGTTGCCACAGCAAATTATACGACTTGTGATGGTATTTGTGACGGATTAATTGTGGTGAGCACTTTTAACGGAACAGCCCCGTTTACTTACATTCTAGATGGAACCACAACTGTCATGGGAGGATCTTCCGGAACTTTTGCCAATGTATGTTATGGAGCACACAATGTAGATGTGATTGATGCCAATGGTTGCAGTACTTCTGTAACTGTATACGTCTGGGCAAACCAAAGCGTCAACATCAATCATTTGGGGGCTACCAATGAAACTGCCCCTGGAGCATCTGATGGTACCTTGAGTTTTAGTGGCAGTGGAGGAACAGCTCCTTATACTTTCACATTGACTAGTGGAGGCGGGTCAAGTACTTCAAATACAAGTGGAAACTTCAATGGTCTGTCTACTGGTTGGTATGAGATTTGTGCCGTGGATTCAATAGGTTGTGAGAATTGTGATAGTGCTTATGTTGGACTGAATAACGGAAGCTGTAATATTACGGCAAATGCCATAGTTCAGCCCGAGACTTGTCCTGGAGCATGCGATGGTGTGATCATAGTTGATGTTTGGGGAGGGGCTTTACCTTACATTGTGACGGTAAATGGAAACATGACGCAGACAGTGACCAGCTCAGCTTATTTCCAAAATGTGTGTGCAGGTGTCTATCAGGTAGATATTGTGGATGCCAACGGCTGCACCTTCTTTGTCCCAGCGGTTACAGTATGGAATAGTTCAAATTTGTCTTTATCTCAAACGAATATGACTAACGAGAGTGCCAACGGGGCCAGTGATGGCACCTTAAACTTTTCCGCGACAGGAGGGATCTCTCCATATACATTTGATTTAAACGGAACCACCAATACCACCGGAAACTTTAATGGTCTTACTGAAGGCTGGTACAGCATCTGTGTAACTGATTCCATAGGTTGTCAGGTTTGTGATAGTGCCTATGTTGGATTGGATACTGTGAATTGTAACATCACCGCAACTGCAACGGTGTTCCATGAATCATGTCCTGGCTCTTGTGATGGGATGATTCAAGTAGATATTTTTGGTGGTACATTACCTTATATAGTTGTGTTGAATGGTACTACCACACAGACGGCGACCAGTGTTGCTTTCTTCAACGGTTTATGTACAGGGGTCAATCAGATTCATATTCAGGATGCCAATGGATGTACCTTCTTCATACCTGCAGTGACTGTGGGGAGTAATTCTAACCTAACACTGACTCAGGATGGTATGACCAATGAGACAAGCAGCGGTCAAAATGATGGGACCTTAAGTTTTACGGCGAATGGAGGAACAAGTCCGTATACCTTCAATTTAGGCGGGACTTTGAGTGCAACCGGAGATTTTAATGCCTTGTCTAGTGGCTGGTATAGCATCTGTGTGTCCGATTCATTGGGTTGCCAGGTATGTGATAGTGCATATGTTGGCCTTGATAGCACTGGTGCATGTAATTTGCAGGGAACGTATACTTATCAGGATAATATGTGCCCAAATACTTGTTCAGGAAGCATCTTTGCAGCAGGCGCTGGAGGTAGTGGTTCGTATGAGTATTCATTGGATGGTATAAACTGGAACACCAATGGTGCTTTCTATGGTTTATGTAGTGGAGTTTACATTATTTATATCCGTGATGCGAGTAATCCAAATTGTCAGATTGCCTACACTGTTCAGATCATCAATATGAGCAACCTCAGTGCGCAATCCACGGTCGTTCAAAATTCAAATGGAAACTGTTCAGGAGAGGTAGACGTTACAATTACGGGAGGTGTCGGACCATATATCGTAGAATGGTATGATTGTGTGAGTGGAGCACTCGTTGGGACAGGAAATACCAGTCTTGGAAACCTCTGCGCCGGATCGTATTATGCACACGTTTACGACCAGGGAATGGCCAATTGTTTAGATACTACGAATTGTGTTACATTAACAGATAGTGCATCAGTACCTTGTAATATATCGATTTCACCATATGTAGTGAGTGCACCAACCAACGGGAATTGCAATGGTGCTTTGAGCGCAACTATAAATGGAACATCAGGAAACTATAACTCCTACTGGATTGATTGCGCAACGGGTAACATTGCTTATACCTGGTATCAGTGGTCGAGTGCATGTCCTGGTAGTTATGCATTGGTTGTAGAAGACATCACCACCGGATGTATAGATACTTCTGATTGTATGAATGTTATGGATAGCACGTCTAATTGTAACCATTGGATCGCCGAAAACATAGTTCATGCGTCATGCAGTGGGACTTGTGATGGAATGATTGTGGTAACGTCTAATGGACCAGCTCCAATTTATTCTTGGAACAATGGCGCTACAGGATCTACATTAACGGGATTATGCCCAGGAATCTATTGTGTCACGGTTCATTTTGCAGATAGTTGTGTTCAAACTTACTGCTATACTGTGGGTGGAAATTCTACATTGAGTACGACTTATCAGGTCAATAACGAAACCGCTTCAGGAATGATGGATGGTTTGATAGTGGTCAACACCACAGGTGGAATGCCAGGCTATGAGTATTCAATTAATGGAAGTAGCTATGTGACCGGCAACAATGTGCATACCTTTGCGAATTTGGGTGCAGGATATCACTGGGTATGTGTGAGGGATTCTGCTGGTTGTGAGGTATGCGATTCCGTTAATGTGGGTGTTGGTACAGGCATAGGAACACAGTCAACATTTGAGGTAGAGATTTATCCTAATCCTAATAATGGCTCATTCACAATTACATTGCCAGATCATTTAATAGGAGACAGTCAAATGAATTTAACCGATATTTCCGGTAGATTAATCTGGCAATCAAGAACCAATCAAACCAGAACGCAGGTTGATTTGGGAGATGGTACTTTGAGCAAAGGTGTCTACTTCATCAATATCACCAATGATAATCGAAGAGCGAGTCAAAGAATTGTTGTTCACTAGATAATTAATATCACGATTTGAAAACGCCGTCTCGTATATTGAGATGGCGTTTTTTTTGACATATTTTCATTATTTTTATGGAATGACCAAGTACCCATCTTCAAAAGAATCAATTGAGCTCAGAGATATTGATCCTGAAGATTTAGAAGAGGTTCTTTTTAAAATAGAGAAGTCATTTGACATCCGTTTTGAAGCAAATGAGTTGAAGTACATAGATACTTTTGGAGGTTTGTGCGATCACATCAAAGACAAATTTGATGGACAAAGTTCAGACGATTGCACTGGTCAACAAGCTTTCTACAAATTGAGAGATGCTCTGGTGAGATTTGGGCAAGTGGATATTGATAGAATTAAACCTGAACTCGCTCTAACAGAATTGTTTCCAAAAGAAGACCGCAAAACAAGAGTTAAAGAATTAGAAAGCGTGTTGAAATTCAAATTGGACATTCTTGGACCGTCCAGAATACTATCTAATTCACTACAAGTACTTTTGATTGGAGCCTTGATTGTGCTTTGTTTTAAATGGAAAATTGGATTGCCCGTTTTCATTTTGCTTGTAATTAGCTTAAAATTAGCATTTAGATTTGGGAAAGAACTTCAGGTTGAAACAGTCAGAGAACTTGTCGAAAAGATGACTCGAGACAACTATATAAAGTCCAGAAGAGACAACAATAATTATAACCTTAAGGAAATTAATAAAGTTTTGATAGACCTGTTTAGTAATGCTTTAGGAATTGATAAATCCAATTTAAAAGCAGAATCAAGTTTGAGATAAACCCACAAAAAAACCGCTGCCTCTCAACAGCGGTTCCAAATAGACAGAGTCTAGGTTATGTAGGTCAGGAAAGGATCGGTAGTTTACCTAAAGCTTGCCCTACTTCCTTTCCATAAGTAGGGGTTAGGAGTTCTGAATTTCAACGACACTTCAAATCCCCCATTGCCGCGAGAAGCCGCTCTTAATTGTGAAATATTGGTGTCGTAACTAAATCCTATTGAATACTTGTCAAAATCAATGGCAATTGAAGGGATGAATGCATCTCCCAGTCTCATGTAAGTCCCTAAAGTGAGGTAAGCACCTTTTACATAGCCAGTTACTTTAGAGGCTTGTTGAAGCCTATATCGGAATAAAGAGCCTACTGTAATTTCCCTGGAAGGCCCCTGGAACATCATTAGATATCCTGGAACAACAGATAGCCTGGAGTTTCCAATACCAATATTGAATTCGCCATGCGCCACAAAATTCTGGTAAAGTGTATCCGTATACAAGGCCGTCCAGTCGTGTTTCGGGCGTGTTAAATGATTGACTGCAAACCCTATTTTAATGTTCAGTTGGTCATTTGCAGTCATATAATTTTCATTCGAATGATAGACATATACTATACCGGCAGACACATCTCCTTTAAAACCAGGATTCATATTAATGGTTTCGCCCGGATCAAGGTTCCCATTGAAACCACCACCCTGATATTGATTTCCCCATTGCAGGGCGGAAGGATTCAAGCTCTTTTGCAAAAATCCACCATTCACACCAACTGAGATCTTATTATTCCTGTCAAGGTCCACAATTCCGGACAGAGACAGTAAGAAGTGAGTTGTTCCAAATTCAGTATCACCTGCTACATCCTTATAAACAGACAAACCAGTTCCAATGGCCGCATTTCCTCCCGGCTCAAAGCGTGCATCACCATTAAACGCATAGGTCTTATAAGGAGAAGCCACACTGGCCCACTGTGTTCTGTAACTTGTAACCAATCTCAGGTTAGCGGGAATCACACCTGCGGTTGCCGGATTATATTGAATGCTGTTGTTCCAGAACTGAGAGAAGTGCACATCTTGTGACTCAGCTTGGGTTCCACAGATGAGTCCTAGTATAATTAAGCTAAATTTTTTCATGTCTATCTTAATAAAGTTACGTTACCACTGATGGTTTGCTCATTACCCAGAGTGTCTGTGTAACGCACCATATAAACAAATACTGCATTGTTCAAACCTTTGCCGTTTTGAGTACCATCCCAACCAGTGTTCTGATCGGATGATTCAAATACCAACTCTCCCCATCTATTGAAAATGGATAGGTTGAAGTTGTTCAGACCGGAACCTTCTACGTAGAACACATCATTGTTGCCATCGCCATTCGGTGAGAATATGTTGGGAACAAAAATGTCCTGCTCTTCTTCAATGACGTAGACAGTGACATTGTCGGTAGATGAACAGCCGTTAATATCTGTGGTGGTCATGATGTAGGTAGTTGTTGTAAATGGTGACGCGTCTGGGTTTGCACAATTTGTGCAGCTTAGTCCGTTAGGTGGCGACCATGTATAGTTAACGCCTCCCTGGCCGCTTAATCCAACCACTTCACCTAAATAAATCGTTGTATCCAGTCCGGCATTAGCTATGGGGTCATTGTACACTATCACCTGGATGGTGTCAGCATCTCCACAACCACCAGGTATGGTGTAAATAATATCCCATGTTCCCGGACCGGCTAAACCTGGATCAAACAAACCTGTGCTTGGATCAATACCTGTGCCTGACCAAGTACCGCCTGTGCCATTCGCAGTAAAAGTCACCGCCGGATCACTTTCACAATATGGACCAGCCGGATCTATGGTCGCATCTGCCTGAGTTGTAATGGTGATGCTCACTGAGTCGATACCAGGACAAGGTCCGTTGGTGGTGTAATATACCATGTAGGTACCATTTCCGGTGGCATCCAGATCAATTTCACCTGATGATGCATTGATAGTTCCACTAGGTGACATGGTAAATGTGCCTCCGGGTGTGGCAATGGAGCTTGGAGAAGGGTCAGGATCTGAGATGCAGAATGCTGTGGTTGGATAGGAAAAACTGGCATCATCCGCTGCATTCACTGTGATCGTTTCAGTATCAGTGTCTCCACAAGATCCACCAATGCTGTAGGTGATGGTATGCGTACCTGGTCCGGCAATTGCCGGATCAAATGTTCCTGTTGCTCCATTGGTAATTCCAGTTCCACTCCAGTTTCCTCCTGCATCCACAGCAGTCAATGTTTGAACACCGTCATTGGCGCAGAAAGGACCTGCCGGGGTTATCGTGGCATCAAATGCATTGCTGATATTGACTGAGAAGGTCGCAGTATCCGGACAGGTTCCGCCAGTAATATAGGTCACCGTAAATGAACCAGTGCCAGTTCCGGAAATATCCAATTCACCAGTTCCTGCATTGATCGTCCCTGCATTATCAATCGTAAATGTACCACCAGGCGTTGCAATGGCATTGGGAGTTGGATTCGGATCACTGAGACAGTAGCTCCCTGAAGCGTAAGTGAAACTGGCGTCATCTTGTGCCACCACAGTGACAGTCTCTGTATCCGCATCACCGCAGGAACCTGAAATGGTATAAGTAATGGTGTGGGTGCCAGGGCCTGCAATGGCCGGATCAAATTCACCAGTTGTACCATTGATGATTCCTGTTCCGGTCCAGGTTCCGCCAGGATCAGTGGCACTTAGAATAAGTATCGGATCATTCTCACAGAGTGGTGTGGTAGCGGCAATAGTTGCATCCGCACCAGTGGTTATAATAATGGTTATGGTGCTTGATGTTGGACACGGACCATTTGTTGTATAAGTTACATCATAGCTGCCAGCTCCACTTGTTGCAATGTCTATTTCTCCAGTAGAACCATTAATCGTACCGCCATTATTGATTGTAAAGGTTCCACCAGGTATAGTAACAGAGTTGGGACTGGGGTTCGGATCACTCAAACAATAACTTGATTGAGCATAAGTAAAGGTGGCATCATCAAGTGCATTCACTGTAATTGTTTCTGTATCTGAATCGCCACACGATCCTGAAATCGTATAGGTAATGATGTGCGCACCCGCACCCGCAGTAGCTGGATCAAATTCACCTGTTGTTCCGTTAGTTATTCCCGTTCCAGTCCAGGTACCACCAGCATCCACTGCAGATAATGTAACACTGGCTGCATTTTCGCAGAAAGGTCCGGCTGCCGAAATAGTGGCATCAGCCCCCGCTGTGATTGTAATACTAAGTGTGCCGGTAGCCGGACAGGTCCCCCCTGTAGAATAGGTTACTGTATAACTACCTGCACCACTCGTTGCTATATCTATTTCTCCAGTGGACGTATTGATGGTTCCTCCATTGTCAATGGAAAAGGTTCCTCCGGAAGTTGTAATTGAGTTTGGACTCGGATTTGGATCTGTGGTACAATAAGTTGTTTGGGCATATGTGAATGATGGGTCATCCTGTGCATTCACCACAATCGTTTCCGTGTCTGAATCACCACAGCCTAAAGTGTAGGTAATGACGTGTGATCCGGCTCCAGCAGTGGCAGGATTGAATGTACCTGTAGAACCATTCGTAATACCGGTTCCAGTCCATGTACCGCCAGTTGTAGCAGCGGTTAATGTGGTTGCTGGATCGTTTTCGCAGAAAGGACCTGCAGGATCAATAGTTGCGTCACAAACTGCCGAACAAGGAGGGATGGTTGAAATATCGTAGAACACCACATTGGTTCCATTGTTATCAGTTACCTGAACGGTGTCTGCTCCGGCAGAAGGTGTATAGGTTCCACCGGTTCCCATATTCACCCAACCAGCAGGCGAACTGCAGCTCGTAACAGGAATAATGCCATTCAAACATTGACCAAACACCCATGAGTAACCACAGTTTTGACATTCAGTTTGGTTGGTAATCGGGATGTTTCCGCCAGCATCCCACTCATCCCAAGAGTAAGGACCATTTCCGCCAGTTACTACCAGATCTCCATTGGTATCCACACAAACACTGAGTGGAGAGCAGTTCACAACCGTGATTTCAACTGAGTCGGTTCCACAAGAAATGGTGTAGTATACCCAAAATGAACCTACACCTGAAGCTGATGGATCAAATGTTCCGGTTGTTGTGTTAAAACCAGGAGCAGAAGAGCTCCATGTGCCTCCAGGAGTTTCTGCATCTAAAGTAACAGGTGCATCCGTTGTACATAAATTCGGAACGGTACAAATGGAAGGATTGCAGCATATGGTTGCCAGCTGAGCGCATGCGGAGGCAGCGAAACTCTGAACATAACCTGTTCTTGTGTTGTCCCCTGAATCACCAGTTGAACCAGCAGCAACCACATCACCTGTTGAAGTAATGTCCACATCATACACGGTAAATGAAGTAGGGTAGGTGGCCAATTGGGTCAAGTTTTGATCATACTTCACCACGCCAGTTTTAGACCCTACGTAGACGTTTCCGCAATCATCAATGATGATTCCACTGTTCTCAACTACATTTCCACCCAGGAAAACATTGGTGTATACCCCGCCTGGGATATTGGCCGTCGCAATGATGTTGGCTGTATTGAAATCTCTTTTGTGAACCTGGTCACCTCTGTGAGTATAAATGTAACCACCATAGTAAGCAATGGCTTCCATCCCAGTATTATTGTACCGCCAATTTTCGCACTTGTAACCTAAGTCGTAACCACCATTTTCAACATGAAATGGTGTGGCATTGTTGGGGCAAAGCGTTAGATTTTGGCTCACATACCCAATAGAATCATGTGTTAGGAAATAGTATTTTTCATTTGCTGTGGCGGTTATTGAACGCACCTCCTGAGTGTTGGGCGGAATTCCGGCAATGGTAGATCCAGTCACCTGAATGCTACTAGTCACATTTCCTGTTGCCATGTCAATGTCGTAAATGTATGGGAGTGGAGGTAATGAACCACCTGTTCCGCCCACTACTAATTTCGTCTGATCACAATTGAAAGCAATGTTCCAAAGTTCCGTACTGGTGAATAATCCTCCAGGACTGGGGTTGCTCCAATCTACCGCTCCGGAAGTGAAGTGTTTTCTGATTCTCGCCGTACTTCCGTTAGTGACAAATGAATTTCCGGCATCATCCGTTGCAAAAGTTCCGAGCCACTCGGAGGAATCGTAGGTTGTGGTGAAAGTCCATTGCTGTGCACCGGCAGCATTATATTTTGTCAACATCAATGGAACTACGCCTCCAATAGTATAAGTATTACCAGCAGCATCTGTTTCAACTTCCCATACACAATCCCAGTTAGTATTGTAAGCCGGTGTTTGCGTCCAGGGATCAATCACGATTGTTTCAGTTGTGTTATACATTCCTAATTCAAATGAAATGACATTGCCATCTAATCTGTACTTGGATTCAATGATGTTTTGAGGATCGTTTTCATAGAAAGTCACTGGTTTATGGTCCAGTATGTTTCCATGAGAGCATTGTGTTATAAGTGTTCCGTTAGCTTGAAGAATAGGGTCTTTGGAATAGGCCAGTTTAACCTGACTCAAATCTCCCCCAGGTCTCACGATGATAGAGTACTTTATTCCTTCTACTTTATGAATCTCATAGACGATATCAATATTCGGGTACATGTTCTTGTAGAGCAGTGTCTGATAGGATGGAACATGATCTACGAATACTTCTTCTCCATTTTTTTTGTACCCAAAATTGTGGTAGAAAGGGTTTTGATTCATCACCTCAATGTCAACATTCGGATTCGACCCCATCCAATATGCGGTCATCACATCTGCTTCAATGACCATCTTTTGACCGGCATCTTCAAAGTCTTGCCATTCTTTCAATGATTTAAATTCTTGCTGTTTTCTGGCTTTTCTGGCAGCTTTTTCAGCTTCAGATTTAACACGCTTTTTTCGATCGATAAACTCGAAGACAATACCGTCTTTTGTGAAATAGAAGTCTTCATTGAAGCCATCGTATACAAACTCAACCTTAGATTTAAAGCTCTGACCTTCTGGTCGGTCAAACTGACCAACATTTTCAATGAATCCTTTACTAGGTGCCATATGTTTGGTCCAGCTTTGCTGAGCAGTGGCGTTAAAAAAGAATCCCTGTACAGCAAATAATATCGAAAGTGTGTAAATTCTAAGCATTTAATTAAAATTTTTACAAATTTGGAGATTCATTGTAACTAATAAAAGAGGGCTACCCCCCCAATTTTTAATGACTGCTGTTCTTAAAATATGTTTGACTGTTTCTCTGTTATGGGGTTGTTTTTCAGGTTTTTGCCAGAAAAACGAGACTTACCATGAACTGGAACAAGCAGCATACAGAAATGAGGATTTGATGAGATCTATGGGAGATTCTCTTATTGCGATTGATCAGAAAAAGCATCAGGCCAAGGTGTTTTTGGAGTATGCCAACCACTTTTACTATCTGGATCAATTTGAGCCAGCAGATTCAATGTATAAACTCACCATTCAATATGCTCAGGAGCATGGAGATAAGCTAAACGAAAATAAAGCCCGAGTGCGGAGAGCGATTCTTTTGAGGGACCTTAATCGTCTGGACGAGTCGTATACTCAATTGAGCTATCTGGAAAAGCGTTTTAAAGAGGAAGGAGATTATTACAATAGGATTGACGCCATCAACAGCATGGGACATATCAAATTTGATCAATATCAGCCCGACAGTGGATTGTTTTATTATCGCAAAGCATTGGATCTGGCTATAGAAAACAATTCTTCATTTCAGAGAGCATACATTCTCAATAATATCGGTCTGTTTGAATTGGATGAAGGTATGATGGATGAAGCGCTCCAAGATTTTAAGGAAGCCTATAAATATGCTGTCGAAAGTCGTGAAATTAGACTTGAATCTACACTCGCCACCAATATTGGCTTGATGTTTATGAGGCTGGACAGTTTGTCTGAAGCGGTCAAGCACTTTAATATGTTATTGGTCAGCGCAAAAGAAGCCAATGCACCAGTCCCTTTGGGAACGGCCTACATCAATTTGGGCACAGTCCATATCGAAAAAGCGGATTACAGAGCCGCTCAACTGTACTACGATTCAGCCCTCACCCAGATGAGGATTTCAGACGACAGTTTGTTGATTTGTAAAATGTACAATGCAATAGGAAATTTGCAGACAAAAAAGGGTCAATACCAACAAACTCTTATGTACGCGGATAGCGCTCTGGGAGTGGCTTCCAGATTTGGCGTTTTGAGAGACGAAATGTTGGCTCACTTGCTCATGTCAAATGCGTGGGATAGTCTGCGTTCCAGTGATTCGGCACTGTACCATTACCGCATGTATAAATCTTTGTCAGATAGCCTGAGGGATTTGGGAAAGGAAGAGGTTATTGCGGAGATGCAAGCCAAATATGAACTGAAAGACAAGGAGACAGAGTTAATCAGGGCCAAGGCTGAGAATGAAGTACTGAAAAAAGATCAGGAAATAAATGCTATTCAAAGGCGCAATTATTTATTCGGATTTATTTTCCTGATTATTGTTTTGCTTGCTTTGGGCTATATCATCTATCAGAGAATTATCCGGAAACAGAAGGAACAATTTGCCCAAACTTTGATTAAAAATATCGAAGAGGAAAGGGGACGAATTGCAAGAGATTTACATGATGATGTGGGACAAACACTCTCTATGCTGAAAAACCGGATTGAGAGTCAGAAAAATCAAGATCAGGATGAGATACTTACAGAATCATTGTCTTCAGTGATCAACCAGACCAGAGAGATTTCCAGAAACTTGTATCCAAATTACCTTAGGAAGGTGTCTATTGAAGTGGCTCTGGAAACCCTATTTTCGAAAATTGAGGATACTACTGAAATGACTTGTTCACTGGAATCTGAACAAATTGATCGCATGATTTCAGAAGATCAGAAGATGCACCTATACAGAATTGTGCAGGAATTGACCAATAATACTTTAAAGCATAGTCAGGGAAATGCCTTGAAATTGATGATCTCTACTTCAAAGAATGATATAAAATTTACTTACCTTGATAACGGGTCGGGGTTCAAATCCAAACAAGACTTATCCGGAATTGGACTCATGAGTATCAAAGAAAGGGTCAGTTTGATGAATGGTTCGGTGACCATGACATCCAATAAACCCACTGGCATTAAAGTGCAAATAAAATTCAATGGCAAACCCGTCTGATTTGAAAATATTGATTGCTGATGATCATCCAATTTTTCGAAATGGTGTGAAGGATATACTGACTGCCCATCTCGAAAATGTGATCATTACTGCTGTGGCAGACGGGAAAATTGCCTGGCAGGAAATCAAAGACCACGCGCCGGAAATCGCTGTTTTGGATGTAGATATGCCGGAAATGGATGGTTTAGAAGTGTGCAAGAAGATCAATAAAAGCGACCTGCCGACCAGAGTCATTATACTCACCATGTATAAAGATCTTGAGATTTTTAACTCAGCCATTGCAAACGGTGCAAAGGGTTTTTTACTGAAAGATCATAGTGGACTTGATATGGTTGAATGCATCAAAAAGGTGCTTACAGGTGAGGTCTACATTGGAAAAGGACTTGAGGATAGAATGGGAGGTCATTCTGAGTACTTGAAGCGGATTAAAAAATTGGAAAGCAGTCTTGAAACGCTCACAGCAGCCGAATTGAAAACACTTAAATTGGTTCAGAAAAACAATACCAGTAAAGAGATTGCCCATAAATTATTTGTAACTCAGAAGACGGTTGAGAATTATAGATCCAGAATTTGTAAAAAACTGAATATCCCAGGCGGCAATAATGCTTTAATCAGGTGGGTAATGGATAATAAAGATCTGCTGAAGGAGTTGAAGTGATTTCGTGATCTTTAAAATATGTATGCAACTAAAACGTCCTAAAGTGTATCATTTTAGATAGAATGGAAATAGGTTGAGCTATATTTAGTATTTTCACACCTCCAAAATCAAGATTCGACAAACAAGAACAAAACAAAACTCTATAAATATGAATTGGGAAAAGGAATTTAGATCGTATGCTACCAAGCATCAAGGAATAAGCAGCACAAGCTACGACAAGTATATGTCGGCTACTCACGGACCTGAGAATATGACCAGAACAGTCATTGAAGAAAGACAAATGCCCTTTAGAGAGGTAGATGTGTTTTCGAGATTGATGGCCGATAGAATTATTTTTCTGGGAACAGGTATTGATGATTACATTGCCAACATCATTCAGGCACAGTTGTTATTTCTGGAGTCGGTTGACAATTCTAAAGACATTCAAATTTATTTAAATTCTCCTGGAGGAAGTGTGTATGCCGGATTGGGTATTTATGATACCATGCAATACATTCAGCCAGATGTGGCAACCATCTGTACAGGAATGGCCGCTTCAATGGGAGCTGTATTGTTGTGTGCAGGAGCTGAGGGGAAAAGAACCGCCTTGCCACATTCAAGGGTGATGATTCACCAACCATTGGGTGGTGCATCAGGACAAGCTTCTGATATTGAAATTACAGCCAGAGAGATTCAAAAATTGAAGAAAGAATTGTACGACATCATTGCATCTCATTCAGGTCAGACGTATGAGAAAGTTTGGGAAGACAGTGACCGTGATTATTGGATGATCGCTGAAGAGGCCAAAGCCTACGGAATGATCGATGAAGTACTTACCAGATCTAAATAATGAGTGATAAAGAAAATATCAACTGCTCCTTTTGCGGGAGAAAGAAAAGTGACGTTAACGTTTTAATTGCTGGAATTTCCGGTCACATTTGCGACAATTGTATTGCCCAGGCAAACAATATCGTGCGTGAGGAAGTATCTCAAAAAGCAACTAAAAGCCTTGAGACAAAATTGACACTGTCCAAACCATCCGAATTAAAGGTTGGTTTGGACCAGTTTGTCATAGGTCAGGATGATGCCAAAAAGACGCTGTCTGTTGCTGTCTACAATCATTACAAACGCCTTTTACAAGTTGATAATTCTGATGAGGTTGAGATTGAAAAGTCTAATGTCATTTTTGTTGGTAAAACAGGAACTGGAAAGACCTTAATGGCGAGAACCATTGCCAAGATGCTCAATGTGCCGTTTTGTATTGCAGATGCCACAGTTTTAACTGAAGCCGGATACGTAGGTGAAGATGTGGAAAGCATTTTGAGTCGTTTGCTTCAGGCTGCAGATTACGATTTGCCTTCTGCCGAAAGAGGCATTGTTTTTATTGATGAAATTGACAAAATTGCCAGAAAGAGCGACAATCCATCTATTACCAGAGACGTCTCCGGAGAGGGCGTACAACAAGCTTTATTGAAGTTGTTGGAAGGTACAACAGTGAATGTGCCACCGCAGGGAGGAAGAAAACATCCGGAGCAAAAGTTGATCCAGGTGAATACAAAAAACATCCTATTCATTTGTGGCGGAGCATTTGCAGGAATTGAAAAGTTGATTGAGAGACGGGTGAAAACCAACGCCATCGGATTTAGTGTTGAGTCTAACGGGCACACTGATGAAGATAATCTGTTAGAATACATCATCCCAACCGACTTAAAAGACTACGGCTTAATTCCAGAGTTAATTGGTCGTTTTCCGGTTCTAACACATTTGAATCCTTTGGATGCAAAGACACTAAGACGAATTTTAACAGAACCCAAAAACGCTTTGATCAAGCAATATGTAAAGTTGTTTGATATGGATGATGTGACTTTGTCTTTCGATAAGGATGTGATGGATTTCATTGTTGAAAAAGCTATCGAGTTTAAGTTGGGCGCCAGAGGGCTAAGATCAATTTGTGAGGCTATTCTGAATGATGCCATGTTTAACTTGCCGGGAGAGAAAGAGGTCAAGGAGTTTAAAGTGACGTTAGACTATGCCAAGGATCAGTTCGGGAAGTCTAAAATGAACAAATTGAGGGTGGCTTGATCACTCAATCACCAAATTAAAATCCTTTGAGAATTTAAACTGCTTGCCATCTAAATCAGCCATGGCATCCGTTTCACCCTTTTCAATGAG